>JAZRMV010000060.1:0-2044 GCA_045647845.1 Faecousia sp. | reverse complement strand
AGGGTACTTATATTATGAACTCCCGGGATATGTGTACCATTGACCACCTGAAAGACCTGATGGATGCAGGTATTGATTGCATCAAAATCGAGGGTCGGGCAAAGTCCGCCTACTATGCCGCCATCGTCACCGGTGCTTACCGGCACTGCATCGACGATCTGGCCGCCGGCCGGGAGATCGACCCTGTCTGGCGGGACGAAGTGGAGCATGTATCCCACCGGATCTACTCCACCGGCTTCTACTATGGATTCCCCGGTCAGTACACGGAAAATTCTCGTTATATTAGGCAGTGGCAGGTCTGTGCCATCGTGGAAAGCTGCGACGAAAACGGTCTGGCTGTGTGCAGCCTGCGCAACAAGTTCCGCACCGGCGACACCCTGGAGGTCGTCGGCCCGGATACGCGGCCCTTTGCTTTCACCGTGCCGGTGATGAAAGACGCCGACGGAAATGCGCTGGGAGAGCCCAGAACGCCCCAGATGAAGTTTGCCGTGCAGCTGCCCAAGGCTGTGCCTCCCTACTCCATTCTGCGCCACAGCGTGGATCTTTCTGCAAAATAAAAAACGAACCGCAGCACCCAAAACCGGGCGCTGCGGTTAATTATTTAATAAATTGGAATTTGGCGAACTAATATACAAAAATCTACATTCCTAACGCAACTGTATAAATTTCGTCTACTGGAAACGATATTTTTACCAAGCCTATAGAAACAAATTCTCCTGTCAGTTTCTGAAACTTATGAAGTATCAAATCACTGGCTTTATAAAACACTTCTTCCGCATCTTCTTTGGTGAGTGCTAATGTGCAGTGCGGCATCCATCTGTTTGGACAATACCATTCCCACCCCTTTGTATCAAAATCCTTCAAGCATTCATGCAATTCTCTCTGAAATTGATACATACTGTCATTCATCATTGGCGAAGCAAAAATTGTTTTTGTATCATTAAACATGCCAACAGAGGCAATATATGCAGGCATTTTTCCATGAGTTTGTGCAAACTTTTTCAACTGTTCCATGCATTTTTCTTCGTCAACATCATTAAAGCACGCTAATGTGAGGTGTGGTCTGGTTTTCCATTCCAAAAACTTAGTACTGAGCCCTGCATCCGCAACGCATTTAGCCAAACTATAAAGTTGCTCTTCTGTCTTTTTATCATAGTATAATTCTATCGCATATTGCATACATTATCCTCCATCAAATTCAAGCTTATCGGTGTATTTATGATAGCATATTTCATAGAGGAAGACAAGGCGCAACAAAAAACCGGTGGGAGAAAGCTCCCACCGGTTTTGATTTAGTTCTTCAAGCTCTGCAGGGGGGCAGGGATTCGGCCGCCACGGGCAATGAAATCCTCGCTGGACTCGCCATGGACAGGCTGCACAGGCGCGCTGCCCAGCAGGCCGCCCATTTCCACCCGGTCGCCTACTACTTTGCCGGGAGCGGGAATGATACGCACAGCGGTGGTCTTGGAGTTGACCATGCCGATGGCTGCTTCATCAGCGATGATGGCAGAGATGGTGGCTGCGCTGGTATCGCCGGGAACGGCAATCATATCCAAACCCACGGAACAAACGCAGGTCATAGCCTCCAGCTTGTCCAAAGTCAAGACACCTGCTTCGGCTGCGGCGATCATGCCCTCGTCCTCAGAGACGGGGATGAACGCGCCGGACAGGCCGCCCACGTGGTTACTGGCCATGACGCCGCCCTTCTTGACCGCATCGTTCAGCAGCGCCAGGGCTGCGGTGGTGCCGTGGGTACCGCAAACCTCCAGGCCCATTTCCTCCAGGATCCGGGCAACACTGTCGCCCACGGCAGGGGTGGGTGCCAGGCTCAGATCCACAATACCGAAGGGGATGCCCAGACGGTTGGAAGCTTCCATGCCCACCAGCTGGCCCATACGGGTGATCTGGAATGCAGTCTTCTTGATGGTCTCGGCCACCACATCAAAGGGCTGGCCCTTGACGCTCTGCAATGCGTGGTAGACCACGCCGGGGCCGGAAACGCCCACATTCAGAACACATTCCGGCTCACTGACGCCATGGAAAG
>JAZRMV010000059.1:0-11249 GCA_045647845.1 Faecousia sp. | reverse complement strand
CGACTAGTGCGACCTTGTTACAAGCCGGTCGCAGTAACAAGGTTATTTGATTTTAGTTGATCTTGCTGTCGATAAAATCGGCCAGCTCGCCAAAAGTGCTGATTTTCTGCTCTTCCAGATCCAGTTCAACACCCAATTCACTTTCCAGATCCATAATCATTTCCACGATATCCAGAGAGTCGATACCCAGGCTCTCAAAGGTGCTGTCGGGAGTGATTTCGGAAGGATCCAGATCCAACTGTGTGCAAGCGAAAGATACTAATTTTTTATACATATTTTATTCCTCCATTGCAGAAGTTCGCTATCCGTATTTTAGTACAGGAACTGTCGTTTGTCAACGATTCATTTTGGCGGCAACTGCCAGACCGGCACTATATCCGGTAGACCAGGCGATCTGCAAATTAAATCCACCGGTATAGGCATCACAATCCATAATCTCGCCCGCAAAATACAACCCGGAAACACATTTGGACTCCATCGTTTTGGGGTCGATCTGAGATGTGGATATGCCGCCGCTGGTAATGATCGCCTCAGCCACCGGTCGCTTGCCGATAATTTCCAAGGGAAACGATTTCAGCAGCTGAACCAACTCGGCTCTTTGCTGTTTTTTCAGGCTGTTTGCCTGCAACGCAGGATCGATGGTAAGTCTGCGCAAGACCACCGGGATCATGGAGCGTGGCAGCAGATCCGTAAGGGCATTTTCCATAGAACGGTTGCGATACTGTTCCAAATCACGAAGGATCCGGGCGTTCAATTTTCCTTCATCAAGGCCCGGTTTCAAGTCCAAGATCAGTCGGCAGCCCTCCCCTTTTAGGTGTGCGCTGGCGCTGAGCACCGTAGGACCGGAAACACCGAAATGGGTAAAGAGCAACTCACCGAAATCCTGGAAAAGAAGTTTTCCTTTTTCATTCAGCAAATTTACGCCCACATTCCGAAGGCTGAGACCCTGCATATCCGGGCAATCATTGCCTTTAATCTCCAAAGGAACCAACGAGCCTTCCAAGGGTGTAACCGTATGACCCAGAGCTTTCGCGATTGTGTAACCATCACCGGTAGAACCGGTCGCGGGATAGCTTAATCCACCTGTTGCCAACACCACACTGGGCGCTTCAAAAACGCCCCGTTTGGTCTTTACACCACGGACGCAGCCGTTATCCGTCAGGATCTGGGTGACCGTCTCCTGCTGGGTCTGAACATTTGCCTCTTTCAGCGCTTTTAGCAGGCATTCCAGAACGGACGAGGAGCGGTCGGACAAGGGGAACACCCGATTACCTCGCTCTACTTTCAGCGGACAGCCTCCAGACTCAAAAAAGGCCTGCACCCGTTCCGGAGGATAGGCAGTCAAAGCGCTGTATAAGAATCTGCCGTTTCTCGGTGTGTTGTCCAGAACTGTGCGCACATCGCAGGCGTTGGTTACATTACACCGACCTTTACCGGTAATGAGCAGTTTTTTGCCCAATCGGTCATTCTTCTCCAAAAGGAGCACACGACATCCCTGCTGCGCTGCGGTCACGGCACAAATCATACCGGCCGGACCACCACCAACTACAATACAATCATACATCATCTGTATTGACCCGCTTTTCATAAACGTTATATTCTTCCCAGATTCGCTCTAAATCGCCAAAGGTCTTTGCAAGTTGCTTTTCCCGCTTAGACGCCAGTGCAACGATCAACGCATTGGTCACGCTCAGGGGTGCAACCAGAGAATCCACCAAGGAAACCATGTCGCTTTTTGTTAGCAGCACATGATCGCAGTTTTGTCCCAGGGGCGACAGACGGCTATCCGTCACACCGATCACCGTAGCACCGGTAGAGCGGCAATACTGGGCGCCCTTTGCGGTGGTTGTGGAATAACGAGGGAAGCTATATGCGATCACCGCATCATCAGGGCCTGCGCCAACGATCTGCTCAAACATTTCGCTGGAACCGGAAGCGGTGACGATATGCACATTGGGGAACATGTAATTTAAATAATAGCCAAGAAAGGTAGCCATAGGCGCCACGGAACGAACGCCAAGAATGTAAATGCTCTTTGCACCCAAAATGGCATCTACCGCAGCCTGGAAGTCACTACGGTTGAGCGTTTCCTCTGTCTGCTGCAACTTATCCATATCCGCCTGCAAGACCATGGATACGATGTCCTGGTCACCGATCCGGTCGTTGGCAACCTCGATCCGCTGCACCGCAGTAAGGCGATTGACAACCATTTCCTGCATGGCTTTTTGCATACTAGGATAGCCGTCATAGCCAAGTTCCACAGCAAAGCGAACCACCGTAGACTCGGAAACGCCGACAGTCTTTCCCAATTTATTGGCGGTCATAAATGCCGCACGGTCATAAGATTCGGTAATAAACGAGGCGATTTTCCGCTGACCTTTTGAAAATTTCATTCCGTTGTCCTGCAAGGCAACCAGAATATCACGACCCATTTCCTTCACTCCCCCGATAAAATTTCAGGATTTCTCTTAAATTATAGCATTATTGCAGAATTTTGCAAGATGATGCAGGAAAAAATGCAAAAATTACGGGACTTATTTCAGCCCCGCAATTTCCGTTTCAGTTAAGTAGCGCCATTTACCCAACGGCAGGTTGCCCAACTGCAAAGATCCTTCGGCAACACGAACCAAACGACGAACCTCCAAACCCGCAGCTGCACACATACGACGCACCTGCCGGTTTCTTCCCTCGTGGATCACCACCTGGATCACGGCTCTGCCCCGATGGTCTGCCTGTTTGACAATGGATAGTTTCGGTGACTGGATCTGATAGCCGTCCAGCACAATCGGCCATTCCAGCTTCTTAAAAGTCTCCTGAGAAAAACCGTCCACGGTTACATGATAGGTCTTATCGACCCCATGCTTTGGGTGCATCAGATGATTTGCCAGCGCACCGTCATTGGTAAAGAGCAGCAGTCCCTCGGAATCCATGTCCAGCCGACCCACCGGATAAACACGAAAACCACAGTCCGCTACCAACTCCGCAGCATTCTTTCGTCCTTTTTCATCAGAAAGAGTCGTTACATAGCCTCTGGGCTTGTGCAGTAGGATATAAACAGGTTTTTCCGGGTCAGGGATCGGTTCCCCGTCCAACAAAATCTGATCCTGCAAGGCATCGGCTGTGTCTCCCAAACGAGCCACCGCGCCATTGACCGTAACACGGCCCGCTAAGATCAATTCTTCACTGTGCCGCCGGGACGCAACGCCCCGGGCGGACAAGATCTTTTGTAATCGTTCCATCATGATTTTCCACCAAACCATCTATTCCAAAAATGGGTTTTCTTAGGTTTTTGCTGTTCCACCCCTGCAGAGTATACAACCGGTACTTTGCCAACGCAGCTATCCCCTATGCAAACATAGGCATAACCTGCGGATTGGCCCTGTGCAACAGGCGCATAAGCAAAGCCTGGGCCGGACAGAAGGATCTGTACCTGCTCATTTTCCGCCAATGGGAAGGAAAAATTCGCATCCGCCAAAAGCTGGACACGCTGCGCTTCACCGCTTAAAATCTCAACCGTTCCAACGCAGTCACCCTCAGAAAGGATCTGGGTGATCCGATACTTGGAAAAGCCGTTTTCCAACAAAGTGGCATGATCCTGCCAGTCGTTACCATCATTGATGGTAACGCAGATCAGCCTGCGGCCGTCACGGGTGGCACTGGACACTAAAATCCGTCCGGACGCTTTGGTAAAGCCGGTTTTTACCCCATCGGCACCGGAAACGCGCCAAAGAAGTTTATTATGATTGGTCAAGCTCCGCTGACCCACCCGCACGGTTTTGGTTGACACCGTCTTGGCGAAAATGGGATTTTGCATAGCGTAATCCGCCAGAAGCGCCAGATCACGAGCGGTGGAGTAATGCTCCGGGCTATCCAACCCATGGGGATTTTCAAAATGGGTATTCACAAGTCCCAGAAGTCGAGCTTTATCGTTCATGAGCTGAACGAAGCCCTCCACCGTTCCCCCGCAATAGATCGCCAACGCCACAGCCGCATCGTTACCGCTGTGCAGCATCAGTCCATAGAGCAGTTCCTGAATGGTAAGGACTTCCCCTTCCCGCAGATACATGCTGGAACCCTCGATCCCAACCGCCTCCTTAGGAACGGACATACGATCCAGAACGTTACATTGCTCACACACGACCAATGCCGTCATGATCTTGGTGGTACTGGCGATCAGACTCCGGGTGTCCGCATTCTTTTCAAACAAGACACGGTCTGTACTTGCATCCAGCAGCAGCGCCTTTTGCGCAGAGACCGCATGCGCATCAAGCGGTAAAAACAGGACGGCAGTCAGCAATGCCGCTGCCGTCCGAAGAACCAATCGTTTCATCATTCTCACCCGGGTTTAGTCTTAACATTCCGGGCAAAAATATGCATTTATTTTTTGGTATGGGAATCCACAAAAGCCGCGATCTTATCCAACGTATCCGGCACCATCTCCACAAGCCGATCTGCTGTGGTGTTTGCGGGAGTTGCCACGGGCAGCATACGAACGTTTCCATCCTTGATGATCAAAAACGCAATGGGAGTCACCTTCACTCCGCCGCCTGCGCCGCCGCCAAAGGGATTTTCCTGCTTGTTCACATTCTTGGACACGAAGTCAGAACCACCGCCGGCAACGCCAACGCTGATCTTGGAGACCGGGATAATGGTCACACCGTCAGCTGTGGTGATCGGATCGCCGACCACAGAATTCACATCAACCATCTCGCGGATCTTCGCAATGGTATTTTCCAACATATCGGGTAAATTACGGCTCATGTAAGCCCACCGCCTTTTCTTAGATTCATAATTTGAAGTAATTGTTTCAGCGCGCGAATACCATAGCGCAAAAGCAGCCACAGCACGCGGCCAACGGTAATATTGATCACAACGTCCGCAAGCACCAGAGTTTCGTCACAAATAAAGTCACAGCCGAAGCCAATATCCTTTTTTCGGATCACGAAAAAGCGTTCCAGAAAAAGATCCATGTTACCCAGCAACGCATTGGCTTTACCGTAATTCAAGGCCAACTCGTCCGGATCGCCACCTGCTAAGGTAATGTGCAGCAGCAGTTTCTTGACTCTGATCTTACGACGAAAATCAGAAAGAAAATCCAGCGCTGTATGCACCAACGGCAAGAAATCCGTCAAACTGCCGCCGGATTTGGTGCTTTCTTTTTGCCTGGTTGCCTGCTCTTTTTTTACTGTTTCCTTCTTTTCCTTTTTTTCTTCCTTGGTCTGTTTTGGAAAAAGCTTGATCGGGACAAAGCCGATCAGCAAGGAAGCTTGCGCGCCTTGATCGTCATAACGAAAACGCACACCCAAAGGAAGCAGCAGAATCAGCAAAAGAATTGCAAAGCCAATCCCCCAGCCCATCAGGCATCCTCCCCGGTTTGTTCCTGTGGTTGTTCCATCGTCATCTGTTCCGGGAACGGCTCGCCAAAATTGACCTTATCAATAGGCGGCAGATCATTTAATGTCTGCAAGCCAAAGGTACGCAGGAAATCAGGCGTTGTACGGTACTGAATGGGTCTGCCGGGAACGCTCAAACGACCGGCCTCCTCGATCAGTTTTTTATTCAGCAGCGCAGCGATACTATACGTGCTGTCCACGCCACGAATCTGCTCCACCATAGCCTTCGTAGCGGGCTGATAATAAGCAACAATTGTAAGTGCTTCCAACTGAGACGAAGAGAGCTTCGGTGGCTTTCTGGTTTCCAGTGCACGAGTCACAAAATCCGCCATTTCACCGGAAGAGACCATCTGGTAAGCGTTTTCCAATTTCAAAATCCTTATACCCCTACGCTCAAATGCGTAGGTATCGGCAAGGGCATCAGCAGCATCTGTGATATCTGCCTCGTCCACTTCCAACACAGCTGCCAAACGAGAAATCTCCACCCGCTCACCGGCGGCGAAGAGAATGGCTTCCAGCGCTCTTTGTAATTCAGTTAATTCCATCGCCGGTCACCTCCGTACGGGCTTTATTTTCATCGATCAGACGGATGCTGGGATTTTCACCCGAATCATCATCTTCCAAAGCAACCGAGCCAACTCTGCACATTTCCAGAACCGAAATAAAGGTTGCCACGATTTCGGAACGGCTTCGATTGCCTTTAAACAAATTCCTTAATTTCTCCACGCCCCGCAGAATCAAACTGCGAAGGATCTCGCTGGTTTTGCGGCTCACAGGATAGACCTCACGGCCAACAATGCCTTTAAAGTTCACCGTAGGCGGCGGCAACTTCCGCTCATTCCGCTGGCTGATCTCGTCCAGGGCAAGCAGCAGATCCACACTCTGGTGCTGATAGCGGTAACCCTGCTCCCGGCGCAGAGGCTCGGGCTCTTTGGTAAACAGACATCTGCCGATTTCGTTTCTGGGTTCTAACCAGGAAATGGCGCTGCGGATCTGCTCCATCGCATCTCTGCGCTGGCGCTCGATCAAGGACTGGCGCAGCAAGTCCAACTCCGTCTGCGCTTCTGCCGCTTCGGCAGCAGACAAAAGCATTTTGGTCTTAATCAGCATCAAATGGGACGCCATGGTAATAAACTCGCTGGCGATCTCCATATCCATGCGTTTCATTTCGTCCAGATATGCAAGATACTGCTCCAAAATCGCAGTAATGGAAACATCTTGAATTTCAACTTTGTTTTTACTTAAAAGCAGGAAGATTACGTCCAGAGGACCTTCAAAGTCTTCCATCTGTTCGGTCCTGGTATGAACGATACCTTCCAGCTTATATTGCGGTTCAGCCATAAGCACTCCTAATTGGTATGCAACTGGATTTTTTCATTATTATACCACCGTTTCAAATTCCTTGCAAGTCTTTTGTAAAATTCCCCACAAAAACAGAAATACTTGCAATTATCCAAACAATATGCTATAAATAATCTATAAAGCATAGGAGGTAATCCCATGGCAAAACCAAACTCTTACCAACAATTTGAGCGGCAACTCACCATCGCACTGATCGGCTGTGCAGTGGTATTCGTGCTGTATTTAATTTTCGCTGCCTTGGGGATCATTTGGCTGAAAGTCATTACTGCTATCATTACCATTTTATTGCCTTGTTTATGCCTCGTTTTTCTTTATATGACCCAAGAATTGCTGAAACAGCGCAGTCTTTGGCTCACCACCGGCTTTTTAGGCATCTTCCTGTGCACGCTGGTCTCTTTGATCGCCAACTTTCCTTAAAAAACGAACCCCTCCCGAGGAGGGGTTTTTTATACGCTTGTACACAATGTGCAGCTGCTTTGAAACACAGAACCGTCCGCATAGACCGCGTGATCCGCAATTCTATGAAAACCGCATTTTTGGTGAACGGCCAGGGAGGCATGATTTTTCTTCGACACATGGGAATACACCTTCGATTCACCGACATAAGAAAGCACTGCATGGATCAACGCACAAGCATAGCCGCGATTTCTCTGCTGCGGTGCCGTTTCCAGCGCTTCCAGCAATAATCCGTCACGATAGGGTTCCATGCGCAAGGCGCTGACATAGCGACCCTCATCAACCCAGATCGCATAAAACGCTCCCTCTGTGGCAAAGAAGATCTCTCGCAAATACTGATAAAAAGATTGCTCTGCCAACAACAGCCATTGATTTTCCGGCACATTCGAGAAAAACTCGGCAGCATTTTCCAGATTACCCTCCCGGTAAACATCCATCAACTGGCGAAAATCCAGATCCGCCATCTTTTTCACCACAAGAAGCAACACACCGCCCCCTTTTTTGTGGAATTCTAGCACAAACACACGTTTTCTGTCAAGCAGACATCTTTGTGAAATTTCAGAATTTTAAACATAATTTTAACACAAATCATAAGGAAAAGTTTGATTTTTAACGAATATTAAATATTCATTTTGTTTCCATAATCAAGATTTTTTCGAAAAAAGTGCATTGTTATTCACACTCTTCACAGGTTTATCCACAACCAACATACAACATTTTCATTGTCGAAACGTGTCAATTTCTGGCAAATAATTTCTAATTTGAACTATTTAACAAACTTTTTCTATTTCAGAGAATCAGGATAGAATGATTATGCACTATCAATATACAAAATGTAAATTTATCGGAAAAATTCAATCCTGAAAATCACCAAGCGCCTCATATTCCTTTTCAATCTTTCAAGATGCAAAACTACCTTCGGATGGTTTTATTCTTTGGCGTAGATGGCGGGATTTGATTTGCATTTTCACGCTGTGAAAATTATTGTGCGGCTCCGTCAAGCCGTCGCCGGCAACGCTCATCCGCGTTGCATTTCTATGTTCAAATCCCTCCTCTAACATAAAAAATAACACCACCCACGAGGGGTGGTGTTATTTCTTGGCGGAGATGGAGGGATTTGAACCCCCGCACGCCTTGCGACGCCTAGCGGATTTCGAATCCGCACCCTTCAGCCACTTGGGTACATCTCCATAAACAGCTCTGCCATTATATCAGCATAACCGTAAAAAATCAAGGCTTATCCTGTTTTTTTGCCAAGTCCAAAACAAGGGCCATCTTCTTCATTACCGCATCATACCCTTCCCTTTGATGGGGAACGATACAGTTAGAGCAATCCTTAATTCCTTGTTCTGTAAAAGTGCAATTCCCGCCGCAGCCAGCGCCCAAGGCATATAAAGGGCAATAACAAAACAGGCAATTAAATTCCTCTTTATTTACTCGATTATGGCAAGGAAAATATTCGCACTCCACATTTTGAAAAAAACGATAACTACTCATAACGCACCAATCCGTTCATGTAATACTATTGAATTTCTATATGAATCATGCTATCATAGTCCGGTAAATAAGTTCCAGGGGAATGTATCACCCGGCTCTTTTTGGAAGACCATTTTTTTGCCGGTTTTTGGGTGTGTGAACGTCAATCTATGCGACCAAAGCGCAATCTCGCAGTCATCTTCCAACGTCGCATATTTCCGCTCTCCAACAAGAGGCATTCCACGACTGGAAAACTGCACCCGAATCTGATGGGTGCGGCCCGTTTCCAACCAGATTTGTACCTTACTCATATTCTGATTGCTGGCAAGTACACAATATTGCAAAGATGCGCGCTGCACGCCCTTAGCCATCTCAGATACAACAAAGGTCATTTTCCGCGCTTTATCCCGGAGAAGAAGATCCGTAAAACGGCTTTCATTCTGCTCGGGTTCACCGTGGACAACAGCCAGGTACTCTTTTCCCAGTTCACTTTCCCGAACCTGCCTCGACAATTCCGATGCAGACTCCGGATTCCTGGCAAGCACCATCAGTCCGGCCACAACGCGATCCAACCGGTGCACGGTGCGCACATCCGCTGTCGGATCGCCTAAGGCTTCCCGTACCAAATCCGGTGCACCGCCCGGCTCGTCGGTGGAAAGCACACGCGCGGGCTTAACGCATACGATTATATCATCATCTACATACAACAGTTCCAACCAGGTCATCCCCTTTTTCTTATCATATCAAAATACCCCCACAAATGCAAGGAGGTTATCCCTATGAAGATTACGATTTTGGACGGCGAGGCGCTGAATCCCGGAGATCTTTCCTGGGACTGCATTTCCAAATTTGGCGAAGTTCGTTATTTTCCCCGAACAGAAAACGAAGCGGACACCATTGATCGAGCCCAGGATGCGGACATCATTTTACTGAACAAGGTACCCATTACTGCCAATGTGCTGGACAACTGCCCCAATTTGAAATTGATCTGCGTTCTTGCCACCGGCTATAATGTCATTGATTGCGCCGCTGCTGCAAGGCGAGGCATTCCCGTTTGCAACGTTCCCGGCTACGGAACGGACTCGGTTGCACAATTTACGATTGCCCTTCTTTTGGAGCTTTGCCACCAGATTGGTCATCACAGCCAGGTGGTTCATGAAGGCAAATGGAGCGCTTGCCCCAATTTCTGTTTCTGGGATACACCTCAAATGGAGTTAGCAGGCAAAACCATGGGCATAATCGGCTATGGCGCCATTGGTAAAGCAGTGGGTAAGATCGCCGAGGCTCTGGGTATGAAGGTTATCGCATACAGCCGCACAAAACATCCCGGAAACGAATACGTTTCACTTGATGAACTGTTTTCCCGTTCCGATGTGATCTCACTGCACTGTCCCCTATTCCCGGAGACGGAGAAAATCATTAATGCTCACGCAATTAACAAAATGAAAGACGGCGTGATCCTCCTGAATACTGCCCGGGGCGGACTGCTGGATGAGCATGCAGTCGCGGATGCACTAAGACAAGGCAAGATCCGGGGTGCTGCGGTAGATGTGGTGACCGCAGAGCCCATTTCCCGGGAAAATCCCTTACTTCGTGCGCCCAACTGTATCATAACACCCCACATTGCCTGGGCGCCCATTGAAGCCCGGCAACGGATTTTGGATATGACTGTAAAAAGCATACAAGGTTTTTTGGACGGGAAACAAATCAATGTTGTAAACTTTTAAAGGAGCAATTACTATATCTAAAAACCGATTTATCATCAATCATGTTGGCTATCTCCCCCATGCCACGAAACATCTGGTATATCGCGGCGATGCAACAGAGTTCACCGTTTACCGATTCCTGGACTGTCGCCTGACACCGGTATTTACTGCCCCGTTGACTCCCTTCGGTTCAGACCAACTGGATGAAAATGCAAAGGTTGGCGATTTTTCAAATTTAACTGAACCGGGAATCTACCGTCTGGGCACCTGCGAGGGCAAAAGCCGTTGCTTTATTATCAAGGAGAACGCCTATGACACTGTTGCCAGAACGCTGGTCTATTTTTTCAACTGGCAGCGCTGCGGTGACCCAATGGGTTGGAACGGCGTGTGCCACGAAGATGACCGGATTGTGCTAAAAGACGGCACTGTCCGCTCCCTTGCAGGCGGCCACCATGAATCCAGCGATTTACGAAAATGGACCTTTGGCACATCCCTTGGTATGATCGGTCTTCTTCAATACGCATTGCGTCAAAAACCAAGCTGGGATAAGCAAATAATTGAAGACGAGATCCGTCACAGCTTGAAATACTACCTTGCCTTGATTTCCGATGAAGGCTATCTCTTCGACTCTTCCTTTACCTATGAAGGAGATAAGGGAGAATATATCAACAAAGGATACGGCGATTACAATAAGCCTTGGCTTCGCAGACAGTACTATGACCGACCCGCTCCAGCCCCCAGTCATTATCAGGCAATTCAATTATTTTCTTTATGCGCCCAATACTTCACCAACATCGCACCAGATCCTATCATGGCCGAAAGATGTTTGTCTGCCGCCCAAAAAGTGTATCATTAC
>JAZRMV010000058.1:0-9009 GCA_045647845.1 Faecousia sp. | reverse complement strand
TAAAGAAAACCCAGAAACCAATTTGGTTTCTGGGTTTTGTTGTTCTGGAAATAATACGGCAGATTATCTCTTGGAGAACTGAGGTGCACGACGTGCAGCCTTCAAGCCGTACTTCTTTCTTTCCTTCATTCTGGGGTCGCGGGTCAGGAAACCGGCTTCCTTCAATGCAGGACGGTTCTCGGGGTTCAGGGTCAGCAGAGCCCGGGAAAGACCATGGCGGATAGCGCCAGCCTGGCCGGAAACGCCGCCGCCGGCAACGGTGACAACCACGTCGACCTTGCCAACATTGTTGGTGGTGATCAGGGGCTGATTGACAACCAGTTTCAGGGTGTCCAGACCAAAGTAGTCGTTGATGTCACGGCCGTTGATGATGATAGAACCGGTGCCGTTTTCATAAACGCGAACACGAGCCACGGAAGACTTCCGACGGCCGGTGCCGTAAAAATACTGTTTCTTGCTCTCGTACATTCTTTGTTACCTCCAATTAGTCCAGAGTCCAGACAGCGGGCTTCTGGGCAGCGTGGGGATGCTCTTCGCCCTTGAAAACGTGCAGACGGGTCAGTGCGTTGCGGCCCAGGGTGTTCTTGGGCAGCATGCCCTTGACAGCCAGTTCCATGGCGTAGTCAGAGCGCTTATCCATCATAACGCGAGCCTTGGTCTCTTTCAGACCGCCGATCCAGCCGGATACGCGGTAGTAGACCTTCTGATCCAGCTTCTTGCCGGTGAAGATTGCCTTGTCGGTGTTGATGACGATTACGTAATCGCCACAGTCTACGTTGGGAGTGAAGTCGACCTTGTGCTTACCGCGAAGCAGGTTAGCGACGGTAACAGCGGTACGGCCCAGGGGCTTGCCAGCTGCATCGATCACATACCACTTGCGTTCCAGGGTCTCTTTCTTCAAAAGAGTAGTGGACATAGTGGGTTCCTCCAATAGGTTAAAATATTTTGACAAATAGTTGTATATGAAGTACAATGTCTTCAAATCGCTTGAATCTTATACCATAGAAAAAATCAAATGTCAACCGCTTTTTCGTAAAATTTTATGAAACATATCCAAATCTCTTCAAATCTCTTAAATTCTCTGAAATACTCTTGAATTCTCACTTGCTATTTTCACATAAAGAAAGGAAAAAACCAACGATGCAGAAGCTTATGGGTCTGATCCGCCGCTGCGTGGAAGATTATAATATGATCACCCCCGGTGAAACGGTAGCAGTGGGCGTATCCGGGGGAAAGGATTCCTTGGTTGTGCTGAAACTGCTTGCCGGGTTGCGCGAGTATATGGATTTTCAGCTGGAAGCTATCACCATCGACATGGGTCTGGGCATGGATTATTCCCGGGTAGAGGATTTCTGCCGGGAACTGAACGTGCCCTATTCGGTGGTCAAAACCCAGATCGGGCCAATCATTTTCGACCATAGAAAAGAGAAAAATCCCTGCTCCATGTGTTCCAAAATGCGCCGTGGCGCATTGAACCAGGCGATCCTGGATCGGGGCATTCGGAAAATTGCCTTGGGTCACCACTTTGATGACGCGGTGGAGACCTTTATCATGTCCCTACTTTATGAGGGCCGCATCAGTTGCTTTCAGCCGGTTACCGATTTGGATCGTACCGGTGTCATTCAGATCCGCCCCATGCTCTACATCCATGAAAAAACCGTGGATCATTTCGCCAAGAAAATGGAGTTGCCCGTGGTGGAGAACCGCTGCCCGGTGGACAAAAACACCAAGCGGGAAGAAATCAAGCAGCTGGTGTTCGATTTGAGTAAGACCTACCCGGACTTAAAGGAGCGGGTGTTTGGCGCCATGCAGCGGCTGCCGCTGCCCGAGTGGGAACCCAAGGGGCGGTACAATCGACCCAAAGATCATGAAGAAACCGGCTGATCCAGCCGGTTTTTTGTATGAAAAATTTACCATTGGGGCATAATACCGCCAAAAGGAGGCGGTACTGTGGTAAAAGGAGTCAGCAGACAAGTGATCTTGGTGAAATCACCGGATCCGGAAATTTTTGAGCAAGCAATTTTCATCGTCCGGGCAGATGCCAAGGGCGTAACGGAAGAGGAACTTTTGAAGCAGGCAAGACAAGCGGCTCGTGGTCAGGGGAAAGAGAAAAAGCGTCGAAAACTCTATTATTACGGCCCTGCCTGGGCGTGTTTCGGTGCAGCATTGACGGGCATTGTCTGGCTTTTGACCGCAATCTTCTGACTTGCGAAATCGGTGCGTATGTGGTATAATCTTCAAAAATCACAGGAATGAGGTTGAGCCATGCGCATCGGAAATCTGCAAGTGAATATGCCGGTGGTGCTGGGCCCAATGGCCGGTGTCACAGACTGGGCGTTCCGCACCGTTTGCGCGGAGCTTGGCGCAAATATAACTGTGACCGAGATGGTATCTTCCCGGGCGCTGGTGTACAAGGACAAAAAAAGCGCAGCGCTGCTGCGCAAGAACGAGGGGAGCCTCTGCGGCGCCCAGATATTCGGTAATGACCCGGCCATTATGGCAGAGGCGGCAGCTTTGGCGCTGGAAATCTCAGGCTGTGATTTTCTGGATATCAATATGGGCTGTCCCATGCCTAAAATCGCCAATTCCGGTGACGGATGCGGCTTGATGCGCACCCCTGAATTGGCGGGCAAGATCGTTGTCGCGGTTGCCGATGCGGTGCAAGTACCGGTAACGGTCAAGTGCCGCTTGGGTTGGGATAAGGGCAATATCAATGTACTGGATTTTGCCCGGATCATGGAAGATAACGGGGCGCAAATGCTCACTGTTCACGGCCGTACCCGCAGTATGCTATATTCCGGTACAGCGGACTGGGACATGATCAAAAAGGTAAAAGATCGCATTTCCATTCCGGTGATCGCCAATGGCGATATCATCGACGGTGAAGCGGCCGTCAAATGCATGAAGCGCACCGGTGCGGACGGCATTATGATCGGCAGGGCAAGCTTTGGTGACCCTTGGATTTTTGCCCAGACCCAGGCAGCGTTATCAGGTGAGCCGATCCCGGAGCGGCCACCTTTGGCAGAGCGGATTGCTGTGGCGGTACGCCAGTTTGAGCTTGCCCAGCAAGACCACGGGGAACATATTGCCTGCCTGGAAGCCAGAAAACATTTTGCCTGGTATCTGCGGGGCGTCAGCCATAGCGGTTTTTATAAAAACCAGATTTCCTCCATGAGTACAATGGAAGATATATATCGAATTGCCAAAGAAATCGCGCAGAATTTGCAGTAAGTGGAAAGAATATTTTATCCGCCGTTTCATAACCTAACCGAGAGGTGAGGGGAAATGAAGCGGTGGTTTTTTATTTGTATTTTGTTGGTGCTGGCCTTGTCCACGTCGGTAGTTGCCGATACCATTCGTTGGGTGGATTTTTCTGTGCCCTATGGTTCGCTGAAATACGCCATGGATCAGGACATCGCCACAGCGGAGCAGGAAAATCACATTAGTTGGATCCAGGTATTATCTCTGGCAGCTTGCCGCACCGGTGGAAAATGCCCCTTGTCCTCGGTAAAGAAAGCCTTCACCCAGTTAAAAAACGGAGGTAACCCTAAGGATCTGGCCGGTGACCTGGGGAAGTATTACGATTATTATTTTGAGTCTTTTACCGCTGCCCTGGGCGGCCTTTTGGGAAATTTCGCCATAGAGGTCAACGGTCAGTGGAAAAGCGCCTATGGGTTAAAAGCCTTTTCTCCCATTGCTGCTGGCTATGGATACAGCCATTGCTCAGATTTTGGCGCAAGCCGATCCTTCGGTTTTCAGCGAAAACATCTGGGCAACGATCTGATGGGCAGCTTGGGCACACCCATTGTTGCGGTGGAGGGCGGCTATGTGGAGTCCATGGGCTGGAATCGGTATGGCGGCTGGCGCGTGGGAATTCGCTCTTTTGACGGCAAGCGGTATTATTACTATGCCCATTTACAGAAGGATAAACCCTTTGCGCCCGGTTTGCAGGAGGGTGACATCGTCAATGGGGGAGACCTGATTGGATTTATGGGCCGTACCGGATATTCTGACCGGGAAAATACAAACAATATCGAAACGGTGCACCTGCATTTCGGAATGGAGCTGATCTTTGACGAAAGTCAGAAAGAGTGCCTTTCCGAAATTTGGATCGATGTGTATGATATTGTCCGGTTGCTCTCTTCCCATCGGAGCACCATAAAATACCAGGACGGAGCATGGATACGGGGCTATCCCTACCGGGATCTGGATGTGGAGGAATTCCTGAAAAAGGTCACCGATTCGGATGCTTCCGGATACAATCGCTATTGACTTTTCAGGATCGGTGTTGTATCATAATTTAAGAGATGTGGAGAAACGGAAAACTGGCAGACGCAATCGAGAGCGCCTGCGGTTTGCCGTTTATTTTTTTAGATGAACGGACGAAGGAGGGGGAGTTTTGCAAGCTTCTAAATTGGACGATCTTTTGGCTTCTAAGCCGGTGATTGCCGCGGTTCAGAACGATAAATGGCAGAATGCCCTCAATAGTCCCGTGCAGGTGCTTTTCTACCTTTCCGCGGATCTGATGACCGTAGAGGAAAGGGTAAAGCAAGCCCACGAAGCAGGAAAATTCATTCTCATTCACATCGATCTGGCCGAGGGCATCGGCAAGGATCGCATGGGCATCCGTTATCTTGCCCGTTGTGGTGTGGACGGGATCATTTCTACCCGCGCCCAGCTGATCCGCATGGCAAAGGAGCAGGGACTTCTGACGGTGCAGCGGTTCTTCGCCTTGGATTCCAAGGGCATGGACAGCATCAGCGATATGCTGCGTACAATCAATCCCGATTTGATGGAGATTATGCCGGGCGTGATCGGCAAAGCCATTCGTCGGTTCAGCGGGGAACAAGTCCCGGTGATTGCCGGTGGCTTGATCCAAACCCAGGAGGAAGTAAAAAATGCTTTAAGTGACGGCGCTGTGGCTGTGTCCACCGGTGAGCAGGCACTTTGGTATTTATAATATGGAGGTATTTTCATGGAAACCAGACCTTATGTTCAATGGGAACTGATCAACAATTTTATGATTGATGTGTTCCAGAAGTATGGCGTACCGGAAGAGGATGCAAAAATCTGCGCCGATGTGCTGCTGGAATCTGACCGCCGGGGCATTGAAAGCCATGGCTGCAACCGATTCAAGCCCATTTATCTGGATCGGATCAAGAACGGCACGCTGCTGCCCGTGACAAAAATCGACATCGTCAAAGAAACTCCCACAACCGTGGTGATGGACGCCAATAACGGTATGGGCATGGTCGCCAGCTATAAGATGATGGAAATGCTCATCGAGAAGGCAAAAACCTACGGCATGGCAGGCGGCGCGGTGTTCAATTCCACCCACTACGGCATTGCCGGTTACTGGACAACTATGGCGGAAAAGGCCGGCATGATCGGCATTTCCGGCACCAACGCCAGACCCTCTGTGGCGCCTACCTTTGGCGTTGAGCCCATGATGGGTACCAACCCCCTGACCTTCACAATGCCCACCGACGAGGAATTCCCCTTCAACTTTGACTGCGCTACTTCTACCATTCAGAACGGCAAGATCGAGTTCTATGAGCGTTCCGGCAAGCCCACCCCCGCAGGTCTTGTGGTCACCAAGGACGGTGGCACTATGACCGATTCCGGTGCAATTCTCCGGGAAATGCGTGCCGGAAACTGCGCTCTCGTTCCCGTGGGCGGCATCGGTGAGGAGACCGGCGGCTTTAAGGGCTATGGTTTTACCACCATCGTGGAAATCCTCTCTGCAGCCCTGGCAGGCGGCCCTTATATGAAGGAGCTCAGCGGCAAGGATGCCGAGGGCAACAACAGAATGTACCGCTTGGGTCACTTCTTCTTCGTCATCAACCCCGAATTCTTTATGGGTCTTGACACCTTTAAGGAAACCGCCGGCGGCATTTGCAGAGGCCTGCGCGCATCGGAGAAAGCACCCGGCGAGGAGCGGATCTATACTGCCGGTGAGAAAGAATATCTGGCCTGGCAGGAGCGTAAGGATAAGGGTGTTCCTGTTGGAGAAGCCATTCAGAAAGAGTTCATTGCCCTGCGTGATGAGTTTGGCCTTGATTATCGTTTCCCTTTTGAGAAATAATTTGTATTAAACAATCAGAAAGGATTGAAACATTATGGATTACGCAAAAGAATCTCTGCGCCTCCACGGTGAGTGGAAAGGCAAAATCGAAGTAGTTTGCACCGTTCCCTGCAAGACCAAAGAAGACCTGAGCCTGGCATACACTCCCGGTGTAGCACAGCCCTGCCTGGAAATCCAGAAGGATGTGAACAAATCCTATGACCTGACCCGTCGCCACAATCTGTGCGCGGTTATCACCGACGGCACTGCTGTTCTGGGTCTGGGCGACATCGGTCCCGAAGCCGGTATGCCCGTTATGGAAGGCAAGTGCGCCCTATTTAAGGCCTTTGCAGACGTAGATGCGTTCCCTCTGTGTGTCAAGAGCAAGGATGTAGACGAGATCGTTAATGCCATCTATCTGATGTCCGGTTCCTTTGGCGGCATCAACTTGGAAGACATTTCTGCTCCCCGCTGCTTTGAGATCGAGCGTAAGCTGAAAGAAAAGTGTGATATTCCCATTTTCCACGATGACCAGCACGGCACCGCCGTCATCACTCTGGCCGGCTTGCAGAACGCTTTGAAAGTGGTTGGCAAGAAGAAAGAGGATGTGAAGATCGTTACCTCCGGTGCAGGCGCTGCTGCCATCGCAATCGTGAAGCTGCTGCTCAGCGCCGGCTACAAGAATATCACCATGTGCGACCGTAAGGGCGCAATTTATCAGGGTCGCAGCGATCTGAACTGGATCAAGGAAGAGATGGCTTTGCAAACCAACCTGGAAAAGAAGGCCGGTTCTCTGGCTGATATGCTGGTCGGCGCAGACGTATTTATCGGTGTTTCCGCACCCGGCATGGTCACCAAGGAAATGGTCGCTACCATGAATCAGGACGCCATTATCTTTGCTTGCGCCAACCCCACTCCGGAGATTTTCCCCGACGAAGCCAAGGCTGGCGGCGCTCGCGTGATCTCCACCGGTCGTAGTGACTTCCCCAACCAGATCAACAACGTTCTGGCGTTCCCCGGTATCTTCCGTGGCACTTTCGATGTACGCGCCAGCGATATTAACGAGGAGATGAAGATGGCAGCTGCGCAGGCGCTGGCCAACCTGATCTCCGACGAAGAGCTGTGCGAGGAATATATTATTCCCAAGGCCTTTGACCCCAGAGTTGGCGCTGCTGTCGCTCAGGCAGTTGCTGATGCTGCCCGCGCTACCGGCGTCGCCCGTATCTAATGATATAATGAAAGTGCACTGCCACGGCAGTGCACTTTTTTAAGATTAACACCGAGTGGCGAGACTCGTTTGCATTTCTGCCCGTTGGGCAGAAATAGAGGTAGTCACCAGTGTTTGCACTGGTGTCAGCAACATGCCACCGGCATGTTGCGATATAAATTCGAGTCTCGCTGAATCAAAAAGAAAAGTCCGGAACCCGCAAAAGCGGATTCCGGACTTTTGGTCCGAGTGGCGAGACTCGAACTCGCGGCATCCTGGTCCCAAACCAGGCGCCCTACCAACTGGGCCACACCCGGGTGCAAATTTCATTGCCTGCTCATTATAACCGAGCAGTCCGGAAAAAGCAATCAAATTTTGAAAAAAATAACCCCGAAGGTTCTCTTCGGGGTTATGCAGTTTAAACGTTGAACAGGAAGTTGACGATGTCGCCGTCCTTCATTACATATTCCTTGCCTTCGCTGCGCACAAGACCCTTGGCCTTGGCGTTCGCCATAGTGCCGCAGGCCTTCATATCCTCGAAAGCGATTACTTCCGCGCGAATAAAGCCACGCTCAAAATCTGTGTGGATCTTACCGGCGGCCTGGGGCGCTTTTGTACCGGCCTTGATGGTCCATGCGCGGCATTCGTCGGTACCGGCAGTGAGGAAAGAGATCAGACCCAGCAAAGAATAACTGGATTTGATCAGCTTGTCCAGACCGGATTCGTTGACACCCAGTTCTTCCATGAACATGGCCTTTTCTTCCGGATCGTCCAGCTCTGCAATGTCCGCTTCCAGCTTGGCGCAGATGGGGATCACCTGGCTGCCTTCTTCCTGGGCAAGCGCCTTGACTGCCATGTAATGACGGTTGCTTTCCGGCTCATTGATCTCAGCCTCAGCCAGATTGGAAACATAAATGGTGCGTTTCAGGGTCAAAAGATCAGAGGTGGCAATGATCGCAAGATCATCTGCATCATCGGTAAAAGTGCGAGCCAGTTTGCCCTCGTTCAGGTGCGCCAGCAGATCGGTAAACAGCTGTGCTTCCCGCGCGGCTTTTTTGTCACCGCCTTTCAAAGCTTTTTGCGCCTTGTCGATTCGACGCTCCACCATTTCTATATCTGCCATGACCAGTTCCAGGTTGATGATATCAATGTCCCGCAGCGGATCGGTGGTTCCTTCCACATGGGTCACATTGGAATCTTCAAAGCAGCGAACCACATGGACGATGGCGTCGGTGGTGCGAATGTTGCTGAGGAACTTATTGCCCAGACCTTCACCCTTGGATGCGCCCTTAACCAGACCTGCAATGTCCACGAATTCGATGACTGCGGGAGTGGTTTTCTTGGGAGAGTAGAAATCTGAAAGCCATGTCAGCCGCTCATCTGGTACGGAAACCACACCCACATTGGGGTCAATGGTGCAAAATGCGTAATTGGCTGCCGGAACACCTGCATTGGTGATGGCGTTAAACAGAGTGGACTTACCCACATTTGGAAGTCCAACGATACCTAATTTCATGTTTTTATGTCCTTTCTGTGACCTTTTTGCGGTTGTAAAGCTTTGCCAGACCGCCTAAGTCGGATCGTAGCCATGTCGTTCTGTGAGCCAAGGAGTTGGAGAGATATTTTGTCTTCCTAAGACCGCTTGGCCTCCGACTTGGAAGTCCAACGATACCTAATTTCATGTTTTTATGTCCTTTCTGTGACCTTTTTGCGGTTGTAAAGCTTTGCCAGACCGCCT
>JAZRMV010000057.1:0-116225 GCA_045647845.1 Faecousia sp. | reverse complement strand
GTTGTTGCTGCTGTTGTTGCTGTCGTTTCTTCTCCTCTCGCTCGGCATTCTTTGACTTGCGCTCCTTGGTTACCGACTTCTGCTTCTTTATCTCCTCAGGCTTCTGGCGATGGAGAGGCACTGCCTTGGGGTCCCACTCCTGTGTGTAGTCCCAGTTCTCGCGTGTCTCTATCTTGCCTGGGAGGTAGTACACTGCCTCGGCTGCCTGCTTGGTCTCATAGAGTCCCGTGTCCCACAGTCCGTTGCCGTTGATGTCGTCGAAGAGACGCACGTAGTAGGTCCCCGGCTTGAGGAAGTAGAAGTCCGCCTGTCCCCGCTCCACACGTTGCTGTCTGAGCACCTTCTCATCGCTTCCGAGCAGCTGCACCACGTAGCTGGGCTTGGCGTCGCTCACCGTGAGGTAGAGCGTGCTGTACTGGTCGAGCGACTTGAACTTCAGCTTCGTCTCCTGTGCCTTGGTGTGCAATCCATAGAGTCCCGTGAAGGCCGCTGAGTCGATGGCCAACCGATACTCCTCCTCGGGGCGCCACTCTGCCAGCAGCTCATAGCCCATCAGCTGCCCCTCCCTGAGGCGGAAGATGTGCGGCTCGGCCACCCACGTGGTGTCCACCTTCTTATAGAGGTGTATCGAGGTGTCGCTATAGTGCACGATGGGTTCGGCAAAGTCAATCCACACATTGCTGTTGAGGTCCATGCTGGTGCTTCCCTTTATCTTGATGCCCAGGTACTTTGTCTTTGTCTTCGTCGGGGGTATGGTGTCGCCGCGTCTGAGCTGCTTCTCGCGCTCCTTCTCCGCCTCGCGCAGCTTCTTCTCCTCCTCTTGCAGGATCTTGGCTCGTGTCTTCTTCGGGACGAGGCGCAGCGTGTCGGTACGCGGTACCAGTAGGCCCGCCGTGTCGGTATACTCATAGGTGAGCGCTAGGGCAAGCGTGTCTTGGTAATAGACCATCGTGTCCCTCATCCAATAGGTGATGCTGTCGTGGTCGGCACTCGTCTGCACGATGTAGGCCCCCTCCTCGGGGAAGTTGAGCGGCACCATCGTCGGCAAGCTGTCGGCCCCGAGCGAGAAGAATATTGAGAAGCGGTGCAGCTCGGGTCTCTCAGCCTTGACGAGGTAGCGCTGCGTGGGTGCTTCGGTGAAGGCCATCAGCACGAGGTCGTCGGGCAGATAGTGGGTGCGTGGCACGGTGCGTATGGTGTCTATCGTGAGCGAGTCCACCCACGTCGTGTCCTGATGCATGCGCACCTCGGTGTAGGGCACCACGAGTGAGTCGAGGAAGGCCACCATCTCGTTCTTCTGGTCGAACGCATAGTTCTGGTTGGCATCCTGCAGCGCATAGGCTCTATAGGTGCCTGGTGCTATGCCGCAGATGGTAAATCGCCCATCGGCATCGGTGCGTGACACGCGGTCGAAGGGCTTCGTCACGAAGGCCGAGTCGGCAAGGTCGCTGTGTAGCCCCACCAAGATGCCCTTCACGGGCTCCAGATTGGCCGCGTTGAGCACTGTCCCCGACACGGCCAGCGTGTCTATCTGCTCGCCCGTGGAGAAGAGGAAGGCAAAGTTGCCAAGGGGGTTACCCTCGTTGTAGTCCACGATGGCGTCGCTGAAGTCGATGCTGTAGGTCGTGTTGGCCTTGAGCGTATCGTCCATCTGCACCACGATCTTCTTTCCGTTCGTCTTGATGACGGGCTGCGTCATCTGTGGGGGCGAGATGACCACCTTCTCGGCGGCCTTCTCTATCTTGATGAACTCGTCAAACTCGAGGGTGACGCGCTTGTCCGTGACGCCCAGCGCTCGGGGCTCGGGGTCGCTGCCGAGGAAGACGGGAGGCGTCTCGTCGAAGGGGCCCCCGTCTGGCGAGCCTATCGATGCGCAGGCCGCGATGAGCGATGCCACCGCACCTACGATGATGAACTTCTTTATCTTTGTCTGCATCTCTTGTTACCTATTCTTCTTTTCTTTGCTGCAAAATTAGTCTAAAAAATCGGTTATGAGAAAATAATATACGTTATCGAGAGAAAAAAGTTCGTAACACCTGTTGCTCATTTTTAATTTTCTTCTAAGGTTTTGTCATAAAAATCGCGATATTCGCAGATGAAAATTGTGTTACACAAAAGTAGTCTCCAGTATGAAGTTTGAAAGAGAACAGCTCGCTCACCTTTACCGATGGCTTATTACTTATCGAATACTTTCGAGTTATAAGGTTTATAGCATCGAAATTTAAAGAGATTGTTGTACCTCTTTCCCAAAAACATTGTCAAACCTTCGAAAAACCCGCCCCGGAAAGATCCGGGGCGGTGCGTTTTATGCCAAAAACCGGGCGACTTGCTGCCGGAAGCACAGAAAGCTGTTCTGGTCGCAGTCGCACAGTACTTTCAGCGGGTGAGAAAAGTCCAGACTTGCCATGCCGATGAAGCCCTTGGCGTTGACGATCTGCCGCTCATTGCCCACAAAAACTTCAAAAGGCTGCACGGTGGCGGCGGAAATAAATTCCCGAACCTCTGCGAAGGAGCGAATATTAATGTGAAATTCCTTCATAAGTTGCCTCCTGGTGCTATACAACGAAGAAAATTGCGTGTATAATAAAGAGTACAACCTAATTATAAGGAAAGATCCTGCCGTTTTCAATTGACAGGTTAGACGAAGTATACAAAAATGACATAGTGAAATTGGTGAAGTTGTTATGAAATTCGGTTTTTATACCCTGGGCTGTAAAACAAATCAATATGAAACCCAGGCCATGGAACAGCTGGCACTGGCGTTGGGACATACGGTTGCGGATTTTTCGGAAGATTGTGACGGATATATTATCAACACTTGCTCTGTTACTGCTGTGGCGGACAAGAAAAATCGGGCAGTGATCCGTCGCTGCCGCCGGGAGCACCCCGATGCGGTGATCGGTGTGTGCGGCTGTTACAGCCAGCATGCAGCGGAAGCGGTGCGGCAGCTGGGCGTTGACGTGCTGGGCGGCAGCACTGACCGGAAAGCCTTTTTAGAGCACATGATTCTGGCGGTGCAGGACGGACAAGCCAGGGAAAAGCTGGACGAGCCTCTGCGGCGGCGTGATTTTGAAGTGCTGCCTGCCGGCGGACTTCGGGAGCGCACCAGAGCTATGCTGAAAGTTCAGGACGGCTGCGTGAACTTCTGCTCCTACTGCATCATTCCCTATACCCGTGGGCCGGTGCGCTCCGCACCGCTGGAACTGGCGGTGGATCAGGCCAAGGAGTTGGAGGCAAAGGGCTATCAGGAAATCGTGATCACCGGCATCGAGATCGCCTCCTGGGGCGCGGATCTGCCGGGCAAGCCGGGTGTTCAGACTCTGATTGCCGGGGTGTGTCAGGCAGTGCCGATGCTTCGGGTGCGGCTGGGCAGCTTGGAGCCCCGGGTGATCACGGAAGAATTTTGCAGGGAAATGCAGAATTACCCCAATTTGTGCCCCCAGTTCCACCTTTCCATGCAGTCCGGCAGCGATTCGGTGCTGAAAAGAATGAAGCGCAAGTACGATACCACCCGGTATTTGGAAAGTGTGAATCTTTTGCGCCGGTATTTTCCCGACTGCGCCATTACCACCGATATGATCGTGGCCTTCCCCGGAGAAACGGAGGAAGAATTCGCGGAAAGTCTGGCGTTTATCCAAAAATGCGCTTTTGCCGATATGCACGTTTTCCCTTATTCCCGACGGCCGGGCACACCGGCAGCCAGCCTGCCCGGTCAGCATGACAATGCCACTAAGGAACGCAGAAGCCGGGAAACGGTGGCGGTGGCGGAGCAAATGCGAAGTGCATATTGCCAGGCGTTGGTGGGTACTTGTCAGCAGGTGCTGTTTGAGGAGCAGGAGGGAGCATACTTTACCGGCCACGCACCCAATTATGTGAAAGTCTACGCCAAGGGTGAGGATTTGCACAACCGGGTCTGCACCGTGGAGCTTACGCAAATATATAAGGACGGCATGATGGGAGAAGTTATGTAAACCGGATTGCCTGTCCGTGGTATTATGACAGAAAAAACAGGAGGCAGTTATGAAGACCTTGCTGCATATATGCTGCGCGCCTTGTGCCAATCAGTGCGTTGAGGTGCTGCAAGCAGATAAAATTGAGGTGACCGGCTATTGGTATAATCCCAATATCCACCCCTTTACAGAGTATCGCGCCCGACGCAACTGTGTCCGGGAGTATGCCCAGACCATCGGTCTGCCGCTGCTTGAAAAAGACGATTACGGCCTTCGCCCCTTTGTCCGGGAAGTGGCGGACGACATAGAAAACCGCTGCGTTAAATGTTACGAAATGCGCCTTTTCGACACAGCCCGGGCGGCAGCGGAGGGCGACTTCGACAGCTTTACCTCGTCGCTTTTTATCAGCCCTTACCAGAACCATGAGCTGATGCGCCAGGTGGCGGAGCAGGCGGCCAAGGAATATGGGGTGGCCTTTTTGTACCGGGATTTTCGTCCTTATTTCCGGGCGGGGCAGGATCGGGCAAGAGAACTTGAAATGTACATGCAAAAATATTGCGGCTGCGTGTTTTCCGAGCAGGAGCGGTATTTAAAACCCGGAAAGATCATTCCTTGAATTGGGGAGGAAGTATGACTGAATTGCAATTTGCTGCACCTTGCCTGTTTGGCTTGGAGAGCCTTGCCGGTGATGAATTGCGCCGGCTGAATGTGGAAAATGTCCGGGTGGAGGATCGTCGGGTGCTTTTTACCGGTGATCTAAGCACCTTGGCCAAGGCCAATATCTGCCTGCGTACTGCGGAGCGGATCCATATTGTCCTTGCCCAGTTTGAGGCAAAAACCTTTGAAGAGCTGTTCCAGGGGGTGTACCAAGCCAACTTGGAGGATTTTATCCCCAGGGACGGCCAGTTCCCCGTGAAAGGCAAGTGCCTGGACAGTCAGCTGATGAGTGAGTCGGACTGTCAGGCCATCATTAAAAAAGCCGCCTCCCGTCGCTTGGGAGAGAAGTACGGTGTCAACTGGCTGCCGGAAACGGGCGAAAAATATCAGCTGCAATTTTTGATCCTGAAAAATCAGGTCAGCTTGTACCTGGATACTTCCGGTGCGGGTCTGCACAAGCGGGGCTACCGGGCCGTGGGTAACGAAGCGCCCTTGCGGGAAACTCTGGCGGCGGCCATGGTGATGCTTGCCCGTTACCGGGGCAAGGAATTTTTGTGGGATCCGTTCTGCGGTTCCGGCACGATCCCCATTGAAGCGGCATTGATCGCCAAAAATCGGGCGCCCGGACTGACCCGGGGTTTTGCAGCAGAAAAGTTTGCTTGGAGCGATGAAACCGTCTGGCGCAATGCCCGGTCGGAAGCCATGGATCGGGAGTTTAAGGGTGATTACCGGATCTTAGGCTCGGATAACGACCCCAAATGCGTGTCCTTGGCTATGGCCAACGCCAGAAAGGCGGGGGTGGCCGGCCTGATCCAGTTCCGGGATGGGGATGCCACCAAAATGAGTCTGCCGACTCAGGAGGGCATTATCATTTGCAACCCACCCTACGGACAGCGAATGATGGAGCTGCAAAGCGCCCAGCGGCTGTACAGTGCTATGGGCAGGCATTGGAAGTTTGCTGACGGGTGGAGAAAATATATTATCACCTCTGAGCCGGAATTTGAGCATTATTTCGGCCGTCGGGCGGATAAAAAGCGCAAGCTCTACAATGGCATGATCAAGTGCGATTGTTATATGTATACGGAAACGGGAAGAAAAAACAGAGGATAAAGCATGAAGCATTTATTTATTATCAATCCTGCGACAGGCGATCACGACCGAACCCAGGAGTATACCCAGGCCATCGATCGGGTGTGCCGGGAAAAGGAAATGGATTACCGGATCGAAGTGTCCCAAGCCCCCGGGGAGTGCACCCGCCTTGCCCGGGAAGCGGCCGAGACCGGTGAAGAATACCGGATCTATGCTTGCGGCGGCGACGGCACACTCAATGAAGTGGTGGCGGGCGCAGTGGGTCACCCCAATGTGGCGGTGACAGTGTATTCCGGTGGCAGCGGAAACGATTTTGTGAAGCTGTTTGATGACCCCAAGGCATTTTTCGACCTGGAACGGCTGGTCAATGCCCGGGAAATGGAAGTGGATCTGATCCGCTGTAACGACGATATTTCTTTGAATATCTGCTCGGTGGGCTTGGACGCCAGAATCGGCACCGATGTGGCAAGCTATAAGCGCCTGCCTTTGCTTCACGGTTTCCGGGCGTATGTGGTGTCTACCCTGATCAATGTGATCCGGGGCATCAGCGAGCATTATGTGGTGGAGATCGGCGGAGAGCGGATCGATCGCCGGCTGACCATGATCAGTGTGTGCAACGGCCAGTATTACGGTGGTGGCTTCCACCCCGTTCCCCAGGCAGACCCTACCGACGGGCAGCTGGAAGTGCTTCTGGTGGAGCACGTTTCCCGGTTGCAAGTGCCTATGGTGATCGGAAAGTATAAAAACGGCCAGTATGCTCAGCTGCCGAAATTGGTGCGGCATTTCCGCACCGATTCGCTTCGGATCATTTGCGATAAGCCCACGCCGGTCAGTCTGGACGGTGAGCTTCGCACGGCCCAGACGGTGGAAATTTCTCTGGCAAAGGAAAAACTGCGGTTCTTCTACCCGGAAGGACTGCGCATGAAGGTAAAAGAGCCGGTTACGGTTTGATGTAAGGAGTTACGCGGTGGAAAATTATTTTCAGCCCAATATGACCAAGCGGCAGATCGACGCCATTTCCAATCTGGGTCTTGCTCATATTGGCGATGGTGTGTATGAACTGATGTGCCGCAGCTATCTGTGCATGCAGGGGGATCAAACGGTCAAAAAAATGCACCGGGATGCGGTGGCGCTGGTGAAGGCGTCTACCCAGGCGAAATTTGCGGAAAAACTGCAAAATGTGCTGACGGAGGAGGAATTTTCCTATTTCCGTCGGGGCAAAAATGCCCATTCCCATGCCGCGCCCAAGTCCGCAACGCCCAGAGAGTATGCCATGGCCACCGGCTTGGAGACCCTGTTCGGGGCGCTGTACCTGTCGGGAAACATCGCCCGGCTCAATGAATTGTTCGCAATGCTGATGGAGGATGAAAATGGCCTTTGATGCGTTTTATCTTTCCTGCGTGTTGCAGGAGATCCGGGCGCTGCCGGAGCCGCGGGTGGAGAAAATCCACCAGTGTACCCGGGATACGCTGATTTTGCACCTGCGGCACCGGGAAGGCAGAGTTAAGCTGCTCATCGGGGCGAATCCCGCCTCACCGCGGCTGCATCTGACCCAATCGAACCCGGAAAATCCGCCGGAGCCGCCTATGTTCTGTATGCTTTTGCGGAAGCATTTGTCCGGTGGGCGGTTGATAGAGGTGACCCAACCGGAAATGGAGCGTTGCGCGAATTTTGTTTTTTCCTGCACCGATGAGATGGGAGATACGGTAGAAAAGCGTCTGGTCGTGGAGTTAATGGGCAGAACTTGCAACGTATATCTGCTGTCCCCGGATGGGCGGATCCTTGATTGCCTGCGCCGGGTGGGGCTGGACGAGGGAAAACGGCCGGCGCTGCCGGGTATGTATTACCAGGAGCCGGAGCCGGTGTCGAAAATGAATCCAAAATGCATGGATTTGGAATGTTATGTAAACCTTTTGTCGGCACCCGGGGCGGATATTTTGTCGAATCGGCTCATGGATTGTCTGGGTGGGCTTTCTCCGCTGGTGTGCCGGGAAGCGGCTTTTTATGCGGCCTCAGATGCAGATGCCCGTCTGGAAAACGCAAACATTGACGATTTGGCGGAGAAATTGGCGGAATTTTTCCGGAACTGTCTGGAAAATCCCGGGCCATATTATTGCCAAAATGCCTCCGGAAGCGTGCAACAGTATGCTTTTTGCCCCATTTTGCAGTACGGTGGTTGCACGAAAGGGGAGTCGTTCAGCGATCTTCTGGATCTGTGCTACACGGTCAAAGATCGCAAGGACGCCATTCGGCAAAAAGGCCAGACCATTCGAAAGACGGTGCAGAATCTTTGCACCCGGCTGACCAAGAAACTGGCCGTTCAGGAAAAAGAACTGGCGGCTACCTATGATCGGGAGCGGCTGCGCCAGTTGGGGGATATCGTGACGGCAAATATCCACCGGATCGAAAGAGGGCAGCGGGTGCTGGAAGCGGAAGATTTTTACGATGAGCAGATGAATCTGATCCAGATCCCCTTGTCGCCGATTTTGTCACCCCAGCAGAATGCGGCTAAATTTTATAAGGATTATACCCGCATGAAAAATGCGGAGAAGGAACTGAGCCGTCAGATCGCTCTGGGACGGGAGGAGAAGGAATATCTCCAAAGCGTGTTGGAGGAATTGGAGCGGGCGGATTCGGAAAATGCCTTGGAAGAGATCCGGCAGGAGCTGCAAGGGGGCGGGTATATCAAGCCCGATACCGGCAAGCGGAAAATGAAGGTCTCCCGGCAAGCGCCTATGCAGTTTGTGACCACCGACGGTTTTTCCGTCTATGTGGGAAGAAACAACCGGCAGAACGAAGAACTGACCTTCAAAATGGCCCGAAAGGACGATCTGTGGCTGCACGCCTCCAAAGCCCACGGCAGCCATGTGATCATTGCCTGCGCCGGGCAGAGTGTGCCGGACGATACGCTGACCCAGGCGGCTCAGTTGGCGGCTTATTATGCTCAGACGGCCGGGGGACAGAATGTTTCCGTGGACGTGACCCCGGTGAAGCAGGTGAAAAAGCACCCCTCCGGAAAACCGGGCATGGTGATTTATCACACCTACCGCACCGTGGTGGCGAATCCTTACCCGGAAATCGTAGTAGATGAACTCAATGCAGAGAAAAAAGCGTGATGCTCCAAGCATCACGCTTTTTTGTCGGATATAAGATACAAGATAAAGCCTACAACGGGGGGGTAAGCGGACACCTCATCAGTCACCTGCGGTGACAGCTTCTCCTCCAAGGAGAAGCCTTGGGTGAAGGTATGAGATAAACGGTTATTTACCTAATATATATTCCAGGAAGGGTTTTTGCTGGGGTTCGTCCAGGGCGGCGATGGTAGAGCGCAGCAAAGCGTTCCATTCCATGGCGGTGAGGTGGCCGTCCAGACCGGTGGTCAGGTAGGAGCAGGGGGGCAGCTTTCTCTCGCCCATCTGACGGGCAAGGGGTCTGTCCACACCCAAAGCCAGGGCGTAGGGTGCTATATTATAATAGTATTCCGGGTTGGCCCGCAGCGTTTGATACAAAGCTTCCCGGGATACGGAGGTCAGATGCCGGCGCAGACCCAGGATACTGCTCATCAGCTCCTTGCCGTTGTCGCTGCGACGTCCGCCATAGAAAGCGGCCAGACCGCCCAGCCACTGGCAAAGCAGCAGCAAAATGCCCACGTTCAGCTCCGATGCCAAAAGACTCAAAACCAAAATCATTGCTGAATAGCACAGCGCCAGGTACAGCCGCTTTTTCTGCCGCAGGTGGAGCACACCGGCACCGGCCTGGATCTGCCAGCACAAAAATGTGCACAGAGGAACCAGCAAAATACCCAAAAGGATCTGCCAGATGGTATCGGCAGCGAAGGAAACGGTGAAGCAAATGCCGGCAAAGATGCCCATGGCAGCGCATAAAAGACGGAAAATTTGGGGATTGCCGGATCGGGGCAGATAATAACGGTAAACGCCCGGGTGATTTCGGGATGTTTTTTCCGCAATTCGGGTAAAATGATAACCGGTGGCATCTACGGTTCTGCGTTTTCCGAAGAGTGCCCGGAAGGTGCGCACTTCAAATTCGCTGCGCTCGTTGCCCATCTCCATGTTTCTGTGCAGCAGAACGCGGCCGTTATCGTCAGGCTGAATGAGCAGGTAACCCATTTGCGCCCAGGAAAGGAGCATCATGGAAAAGTCCACGCCCTGGGCAGTGAGGCAGCAGCCCAGTTCACCGGCGCTGATACCCTGAGGAACATCCGCCTGCCGGGCGCGGCGAGGCGGCAGACAGCGCATGGTCAGAAGCCAGTAAATAAGAGCCAGCAGCGCGCAGGCGTACATGGCGATATCGTCGACGCTGAGCCGCCACTGCTTGGAAATGGGCTGGGGGAACAGCTTGGAGGATACGCCGATGGTCATGGTCAGCGATTCATGGTCTTTCAACCGGCTGGTAAAGGCGCAGGAAATGGTGGATTCTTCAATGCGGTAGTCCATGATAGAGTCCACTGCTTCTTGCAGGTAGGTGCTGGTAAATTCCGGAATGGTTTCGATCTTTCCGGGGAACTGGATCGTAAAGCCCATGTTCTCTATGGGGTAGGAAAAGCCGCTGAGCAGCTGTACGGTCAGAAGAAGCTTGCCGTTTTTCTGCTGGGTGACGGAGTCGGGCATTTCATAATTTATTATAAAGGTATAATTGCCCGGCGCGCGAATGGCGCTGCTCAAATCCACGTTTCGCATGTTACCGGAGACACTGGCCCGAACACGGCTGCCGTTCAAGGTGATGTTTCTGGCTTCGGCAGGGAGGGGGAAGGTGAGTTTCCCGGGCGCTTCTTCCAGTTGCAGCTGTACGGTGAGGATCACCTGGCAGGTGCCGTCGGAGTGGACGGTGGTGTTGTTTTGCAGGTCGGAAACGGTGCTGGCGGCAGATACCGCCATGACCAACATCAGACAGCAAAGAAAAGCAAAAAATATTCGGCGCATGACGGTACCTCCTTTCGTTTGGATCAAAGTACCGCTATTTTACCATGCACAGCCGGAAAATGCAATGAGGTAGTTGGCAAAAAGAGCGGGGCGAACAAAAAAAGCAAAAATTTGTATTTTGGTAGAAAGACGAATGGTTTTTCCAGAAAAACAAGCTTTCTTGTGGCGGAAAGTTTGTAAAATTGCTTAAAATATACATCAAAAAAGGAATTCAATTCGTTTTTTTGCATAAAATCATTAAAAATGTTTGACAAATTGAATATTTGCGTGTATCATGTATGTACATTTATCCATGTAGCAGGCGCTTTTCCACCTGTGGGCATGAATAAATAAAATGTTAGGAGGAAAAGAAATGAAAAAGATCGTTGCTCTGTTGCTGGTCGTCATTATGGCTATTGGCCTGTTTGCCGGCTGCACACCCGCAGAGAAAGACAACACTAAGTATACCTACAATACTTATATGTCCGCCTTTGCGACGAACTGGAACCCCCATACTTGGGAAATGGACGCAGATAGCTCCATTATGAGTTACATCGAGACTCCTTTGGCTGACATTACCGTCAAGGATTCTGCAAAGATGGAATATCAGTGGATCTTTGTTGCTGCCACCGACATCAAGGACGTTACTGCTGATCATCAGGATGATCTGACCAAGTACGCAGTTACTCTGCCCAGCGGCAAGACTGCAGAAGAGATCACCAAGGATTACGTTTACGAAATCAAGCTGCGTGAGGCTATGTGCTGGCAGGATGGCACCCCCATCAACGCTGACACCTACATCTACTCCATGCAGCAGCTGCTCAACCCCAAGATGAAGAACTACCGCGCCAACAACTACTACACCGGTACTTCTGCTCTGGCAGGCGCTTATGCTTACTACAATCAGGGTGCACCCATCTATGCTACCGTTTTGCAGGACGGCGTTGCTGTGGATGTGACCGGTAAGGATCTGTACCTGAACCTGACCGCTGCTATTTATGGCGGTTACTCTCTGTACGATCTGTATGACTATGGCTATATTGCCGATGCCGACTACACTGCGCTGGATGATGCAACCAATATTTATGGCTATATTCTCATCACCGAAGAGCTCATGCCCCACGTTCTGAACGCTATGGACGGCTTCCTCTCCGGTTTCGGCGGCTCCATCTATGTGGATCCCGATGCAGAAGAGAAGGAAATCGATCAGGACATGTACAACATGTTCCCGTTCTACGATACCGGCAAAGTCAGCGATGCTGTTTCTTATGACACCGTTGGTCTGTACAAGGTTGACGATTACACCATCCGCTATGTTTGCCAGACCGCTTATGAGTACTACTACTTCCTGACTTCCTGCACCAGCAACTGGCTGGTTAAGGAAGACCTGTACGAAGCTTGCAAGAAGCAGGGCGACAACGGCCTGATCACTTCCAACTACGGCACCTCTTTGGCTACCACCGCTTCCTACGGCCCCTACAAGATGACCGTTTTGCAGGACGACAAGCAGGTGATCTTCGTTCAGAACGAGAAGTACTGGGAGTACACCAAGAACGAAGACGGCACTTTGTCCTCCACCACCTTCTTTGAAGTGGACGGCAAGACTCAGCCCCAGTATATCACTGAGAAGATCGTCATCAACAAGATGAGCGACGACGCTGCCAAGCTGGCATTCCTGTCCGGCGCCCTGGACGATTGGTCCCTGTCCGCTGAGGACGCTGTGACCTACGCTACTTCCGAGCAGCTGTACCAGGTCGACGAGACCTACACCATGCGTCTGTTCTTCCACACCAAGCTGGAATCCTTGAAGAAGATGGACGAAGATGGCACCAACACCAACGGTGTGGTCCTGTCCAACGACAACTTCCGTAAGGCTCTGTCCCTGGCCATCAAGCGCTCCGAGTACGTGACCGCTACCGCCGGCTTCAAGCCCGCTTGCTTCCTGATCAACTCCCTGTACTACTACGATGTGTACAATGATCCTTCTTCCATCTACCGTAACACCGACGAGGCTATGCAGGCTGTCTGCAACCTGTACGGCATCGAGTACGGCGAGGGCAAGGCTTACGCTACCCTGGAAGAGGCTTATGCTTCCGTTACCGGTTACAACCTGACCGAGGCTCAGGCTCTGATGGCTCTGGCTTGCGACGAGCTGGTCGCTGCCGGCCTGTACACCGAGGGTGAGGATATCTCCATTAAGATCGCTCTGTCCGCTTCTACTGCTGACTCTTCCGACTTGCAGCAGGTCGCTCTGCTGAACCAGTACATCAACGCTGCTGTTGAAGGTTCCGGTTTCGGTAAGGTAGAGTTCACTTACGCTGACAACCTGAATGACCGCTACGGCGATGTCATTAAGGGCACCTACGCTGTGGGCCGCGGTGCTTGGGGCGGCGCTGCCTTCTATCCCTTCGGTATGTTCCAGGTCTACTGTGACCCGGATTACACCAAGGTCCATGAGATCGGCTGCTGGGATCCCGCGAAAGAGACTTTGACTCTGACCGTTGAGGGCCAGGAAGTCACCATGACCTGGCAGAAGTGGTCTCAGTCCATGGAAGGCACTGGCGAATTTGCCAATTCCTCCAACGAAGTGAAGCTGCAGATTTTGGCTGACTTGGAGCAGAAGTATCTGGAGAAGTACTACTGCATCCCCCTGTGCACCTACACTGCTTGCTCCATGCTGTCTTACAAGACCAACAACTACACCGATAATTACAGCATTATGTACGGCTTCGGCGGTCTGCGTCTGATGACCTACAACTACACCAATGCTGAGTGGGCACAGTTCGTTAAGGATGCCGGCGGCACCCTGAGCTACTAATCCCAGATTTTGGTTTAGTCGTTAAATAGCTCCATCGGCCGGGAGGGGCGAAAGTCCCTCCCGGTTTGTGGCGATTTTGCGTTGCGGGCCGGAGGTTTCCGGGCCGCAATCCGTGGGTTTTAGGGAATTTTTTAATAGAGGTTTTGCTGTTTTTCGCTGTGAATTGCCGGTGATTTCGGACAGTTTACAGCGAAGAACAGGAATACCAAACTTACACCTGAGAAGAGAAAGGAGAGATTTTTATGAGAATGACAAAATACGTCCTCAAAAGAATCTTCTTGGCTTTATTTGTGCTGGCGGTTATTGTGACCATCTGCTTTATGCTGGTCAGAATGCTGCCCCGCAGCCTGCCCGACGGCAACTTGGCCCAGCAGGATGCAGTGAAGCAGCGCTGGGAGGCGCTGGGCTATAATAAGCCGCTGATTGAACAGTATTTCACTTATTTGACGAATATTTTCACCAAGTGGGATTTCGGTACCTCTTGGTATATCAAATATATGGAGCCCGCCTGGAACCTGCTGGCCAACCGCCTGCTGCCTACGGTGCTGGTAAACCTTTACTCGCTGCTGTTTTCTGTGCCTGTGGGTATTGCGCTGGGTATTTATGCGGCCATTAAGAAAAACCGCTGGCAGGATACGCTGATCAGTACTTCGGTCATGGTTTTTGTTTCTGTGCCGTCGTATGTTTACGCATTTTTGGTGCAGTTTATTTTCTATTACAAGCTGCGCTGGCTGCCGCTGACGGTGTATTCCCTGGCGGATGCAGGGGGCAGCTGGTTCTCCGGACTCATGTTCTATTCCATGATCCCGGCGATTCTGGCTCTGTCCTTCGGCTCGATTGCCGGTCTTGCCCGGTTTACCCGCGCCGAATTGACCGAGACGCTGACTTCCGACTATATGCTGCTTGCCCGGACCAAGGGTCTGACCCGGTCTCAGGCAACGGCCAACCATGCCCTGAAAAATGCGATGGTTCCCATTCTGCCCAGCATTATTTCCATGTTCGTGGGCATTTTGGGCGGCTCGTTCATCATCGAGCGGATCTTCTCCATTCCCGGCGTCGGCGACCTTTATCTGATGGCGGTGAATCAGAAGGACTATGACGTATTTATGATCGACACCATTTTCTATACCACGATCTCACTGCTGACCGGTATTTTGGTGGACATCAGCTACGGCTTTATCGATCCGAGAATCAGAATGGGGGAAAAGTAATATGCAGCAGAAATATACCAGTATCCCCAAGGAAAAGTTTGCCTTTGTTAATGAGGGCGAGCGCATTTCCGATAAGAAATTCGACGATAAGCCGGTTGGCTATTTTAAGGATGCGTGGATCCGTTTCCGCAAGAGCAAGGCTTCTGTGGTTGCGGCAATCATCATCATTGCCATTATCATTTTCTCTATCGTGACTCCTTTGTTGGTCACCACCCATGACGGCACTTTTATGGTCAGCTATTATGCCAAAAAGCCTGCTCGTGTGGAATGGCTGCGGGATAACTTTGGAATCCTTGATGGCGGTGTAGATCGGGAAAATGTTTCCGATGCAGAACTGATCCGGTTGCTTGCCATTGGTATCGGCGCGGAAAATAAAGACGGCAAGGGCGCAACGGTTAAGCAGGGTCAGGACAGCAAGTATTCTGTTCTGCTGTTCCAGGGCGAGCCGGAAAAGGCTATGCACGGCAAGCGCCAGGGCTTCCAGCACGATGTGCGGGTAGATACCTATTTGGAAGTGGGCTTCCTGTACGATTCTATCCGTCAGAGCGAATTGCAGGATATTCTGGACTTCCAGGAAAGAACCGGTTTGCAGGTGCTTTACCCGCTGGTTGCTGCCAATGAGTATAATCCCAAGCCGGACGATGCCAATATGTGGTACAAGGCAACGGGTATCGGCAAGCCTGTGAGCGTGGATGCGGAGGGCAATGCCACCAGCATCAAGTACAGCACCGATATGATGCTGGAAGACAACTATAAGCGCGATGCTAACGGTGATCTGGTATTCTATGAATACACCGGCGGCGGCAGCGTCGAAACTGCGCAGTATAAGATTCGAGTGCTTTACTACAACTATTATCAGTACTTGTATGGCTTCACTCCCGACTATTTGATGGGCACGGAGTCTCAGGGTTATGATATGGCACTGCGTATCGCAGGCGGCATTCAGCTGTCTTTGGTCATCGCTGTGTTTGTTTGCGTGATCAACTTTATCATCGGCGCTATGTACGGCGCGGTGGAAGGTTACTACGGCGGCGTGATCGACCTGGTATTGGAGCGTGTTTCCGATATTTTGAACGGTGTTCCTTTCATCGTTGTAACCACGCTGTTCCAGATCCACTTGGCGGCAAAGGTGGGTTCTTTGGGCTCGCTGTTGTTTGCCTATGTGGTTACCGGCTGGATCGGTACCGCTTACCGGGTGCGTACTCAGTTCTATCGTTTTAAGAATCAGGAATATGTTATGGCGGCTCGGACTTTGGGCGCAAGAGACCGGCGCATTATCTGGAAGCACATCTTCCCCAACACTTTGGGTACGCTGATCACTTCCTCTGCGTTGGCCATTCCCAGTGCCATCATGTCCGAAAGTATGCTTTCCTATCTGGGCATTATCCAGCTGGGTGGCATGAGCGGCACATCTTTGGGCACGCTGCTCTCTGACGCAGAGAGATCTTGGGTAGATTTCCCGCACCTGATGTTCTACCCCGCGCTGGTGATCAGCTTGCTGATGATCAGCTTCAACTTGTTCGGCAATGGTCTTCGCGATGCCTTCAACCCGGCGTTGCGCGGTGTGGAGGAATAAGATATGGATAAGATTCTGCAAGTTAAGAACTTAAAAATTTCCTTCCGCACATCCAGCGGTACCTTGAAGGCTGTTCGGGACATTTCTTTTGATCTGGAACGGGGCAGAACCCTGGCCATCGTTGGCGAGTCCGGCTCCGGTAAATCCGTTACCTCCAAGGCAATTCTGGGCATTTTGTCCGGCAACGCCATTGTTGAGGGCGGCGAAATCCTCTTTGACGGCAAGGATCTGCTGAAAATCTCCGAAGAGGATATGTGCAATATCCGCGGTGATGATATTTCTATGATCTTCCAGGATCCTCTTTCCAGCTTGAATCCCATCGTGAAGATCGGCAGACAGATCACTGAGGCAATGCTGCTGAAAAACAAGACCAGCCGCAAGGAAGCCAAGAAAGAATTCAATAATACCTTGGCACTGCTGTGTAAGTGCATGGCAGAAGCGACCAATGATCCTGCTCAGGCAAAGGCTCTGACAGAGACCTTTGATAAGTTCTGCATCCAGGCAAACCGCTTGGAACTGCGCTACAATGAATCCGCTTCTGCTGCGGAGGACCTGGTAGCATCCATTAAGGATTTCTTGTTCCTGATGAGCAAGAAGCAGAAGGTGGACGTTAAGGCAACCCTGACAGAATACCGGGCAAAGCTGAAAAAGGTCAGCGACCCCTTCTTTGTATCCCGCTATACGGACAAGCTCAGCCAGCTTTCCGAGCAGTTGGGTGCGGTCAGCGGTGATTACGTCAAGGGCAGCCAGACACTTCCCGAGTCCATCACCAATTGTCTGGAAGCACTGCAATCTTTGCTGGAACAGATGCTGGGACAGATTCGTCCCGACTTTTTCCGGATCGGCTTTTATGCGCTGGAAAATCCCAACGAGGATCTGAGTGGCCGGGATGTAGAGCAGCTCAATGATATGACCCTCCAATATCTGGATGAACATTTCATGAAGGCGTTTCTGGCTTCTGCGGAGCAGGGCGTTGCTTATTCCTTCCGGCAGGCGCTGGAAAAGAAGCAGGCGCTGCTGCCGGAGTTGGCAGAGGCGAAGGCCTATTTCCAGGGCGATTTCGACAAGAAGACCGCTATGAAGCTGGTGAAGTCTTTGTCTGCCAAGGTGAATGCGTCCATTGACCGTCTGGAAATGACTAAGGACAGCGCGGTTTATACTTTTGGCAGCGCTATGAATAATGCGGTGGAAAAATATTTCTACTACAAGCGCAACAACCCCAAGGAAGAGGCGCGTTTTGCACGGCAGACCAAAAAGCGTGAAGCGCTGATCGCCCGGGGCAAGAACGTGGACTGGAAGGTCGTACCCAAGGTCGTAATTGATCTGGAAGAGCTGCGCGGCTATATTCTGGATGTGATCCGCCACTTGGAAAACAGCTATACCTGCTATGTGCAGACCGCAGAAACTGTGGACTTTGCAAAGCGGAGTATTGAAATTATCGACTATTTCAAGGAAAAGGCTTCCAAGGCGGTTTATCAGGTGACTCGCTCCATGGCTAAGGAAAAGGCCATTAAGCTGATGGAAGAAGTGGGTATTGCGGAGCCTCGTATGCGGTTCTATCAGTATCCCTTTGAGTTCTCCGGTGGTATGCGCCAGAGAATCGTTATTGCCATTGCGCTGGCGGCTGACCCCAAGATTTTGATCTGTGACGAGCCGACTACCGCTCTGGACGTTACCATTCAGGCACAGATTTTGGAGCTGATCAACCGGTTGAAGGCAGAACGGAATCTGTCCGTTATCTTTATTACTCACGACCTGGGCGTTGTGGCAAATATGGCCGACGATATTGCGGTTATGTATGCCGGTAAGATCGTGGAGTACGGCACTGCGGATGATGTGTTCTATGATCCTCGTCATCCTTATACCTGGGCGCTCCTTTCCTCCATGCCCGACCTGGATACCAAGGAAAAGCTGGATGCGATCCCCGGTACGCCCCCCAACATGATCTATCCCCCCGTGGGTGATGCTTTTGCGGATCGGAACAAGTACGCGATGCAGATCGATTTCGAGATGCAGCCGCCCATGTTCAGCGTTTCCGAGACCCATATGGCGGCTACATGGCTGCTGCATCCTGATGCACCCAAGGTGGAAGTGCCCAAGATCATCACCGATCGTATTGCCAGAATGAAGAAGGCAGGAGGTGCGGCAAATGAGCAATAATCAAAATGGCGAAGTTTTGCTGCGCGTAGAAAACCTGTGCCAGTACTTCGGACCCACCAAAGCGGTGGATAATGTAAGCTTCGAAATTCACAAGGGCGAAGTGTTCGGCTTGGTTGGCGAGTCCGGCTGTGGTAAGACAACCACTGGTCGTTCCGTCATCAAGATCTATGACATTACTTCCGGCAGCATTTATTTCAAGGGTCAGCGCATCTGCGCAGGCACTTTGGCTTATCGGAAAGAGATCAAGGAGCTGCGGGAGCAGATCCGCGCCCTGTCTAAGAGTCAGGATGCGCAGGCCAAGGAAAAGATCGATGCGTGCAAGGCTCGGATCGACGAGCTGCGTCAGGAGATCAAGAAGGCAGAGTTTGATCACAAGTATTCCGACAGAGAGTATGCTAAGACCTTGGTTGCAAAGGTCAAGGAAGAGTATGCGCCCAAGTTGGAAAATGCCCAAGGCGATGAGCTGAAAGCCCTGAAAAAGAAATATCGGGACGAACTGCGGGTGGCACGCAAGACCAAGCTTATCACCCAGATCCAGATGATCTTCCAGGATCCCATTGCTTCTTTGAATCCCCGTATGACCGTTAAGGAAATTATTTCCGAGGGCCTGGTCATCAACGGCATCAAGGACAAGGAATACATTGAAAAGAAGGTCTATGAAATTCTGGAATTGGTTGGCCTGGTGCGGGAGCATGCGGGTCGGTATCCCCATGAGTTCTCCGGTGGCCAGCGGCAGCGTATCGGTATCGCCCGGAGCGTGATCATGCGCCCCGAGCTGCTGATTGCGGACGAGCCCATTTCTGCGTTGGACGTTTCCATTCAGGCGCAGGTCATCAACTTGCTCAACGAGCTGCGTGATACCCTGGATCTGACGATCATGTTTATTGCCCACGATTTGAGCGTGGTTAAGTACTTCTCTGACCGGATCGGCGTTATGTACTTCGGTAAGATGGTGGAGCTGGCATCCTCTGACGAGCTGTTTGCCAACCCCTTGCATCCGTACACCAAGAGCTTGCTTTCTGCAATTCCGCTGCCCGACCCTCATTCTGAGAAGAATCGCCAGAGAATCGTGTATAACGCTTTGGCGGAGCATGACTACTCTGTGGACAAGCCTACCATGCGGGAGATCAAGCCCGGTCACTTTGTGTACTGCAATGATGAGGAAGAGGCCCGTTATAAGAAGGAGCTTGGACTGTGAGCAACGCGTGGAAGACCCGGCTGATCAAATACGGCTGCTCGGCTGCATTTGTGGCGGTTCTGGCCTATGTTTATCTTAGCCTCCGGGAGTGGGACGGCATCAGCTTGATGGAGCGTTACCGTTTCCTTTGTGATGCGCTTACGATCCCCGGGGTGCTGCTATTGATGTTTGGCTGCTTGATTTGGTGCGCCAATATGGGTGCGCTGGATGCGCTGAGTTATGCCATCGGAACCGCTATTCGCTCGCTGATTCCCGGTGCGAGATTGGGAATTGACGAAAAATATGCCGATTATGTGGAGCGTAAGAAGCAAAACAGAGTGCATGGTTATGGATTTCTGTTTATTGCCGGCGGCGTGACCATGGCAGTGGCGATGGTGTTCTTCGCATTGTATTATAGTGTTTAAAAAATAATGGCTGTCAAAAGACAGCCATTATTTTTTATAGGTCTTGTGTGCGAAGGGGAAATGGTGTATAATAAATGCAGGAATAATCCAAAGGAGGTTCATCATGGCGTTTGACAACGACGAATTGAATAAGCGCCGTGAGGAACGGGAGCAGGAGCGCAAGATCGCTGAGTCGCAGAATAAACTGCTGAAAATTGGCTTGATCGTGACGGCAGTGACGTTGGTGCTTTGCGGCGCAGCGCTTCTGGTGACTTATGGAGTGGTAAATTTTCCGGCACAGCAGGATCCTGATCTGCAAGTACCGCCCAGCACTTCCGAGTCAGAACCCACTGAGCAGACGGAGCCTACGCCCCAAGTGCCGGATCAGGTGATTCATTTTGTGGCCGGCGGCGATTTGAATGTGACGGATAAGACGGTGGCTGCGGGCACTGCGGTGAGCGGTTACGATTATACGACCGTGTTTATGGATGTGGCCTCGATTTTGAGCAGAGCGGATCTGGCAGCACTGAATTTTGAAGGCAGTTTGTTTGGTGCGCCCTACGGCTCAGAGCATAAATCTGCCCCCATACAGATGGTGCAGGCTTTGCAAAATGCAGGTGTGGATTTACTCCAAACCGCCAATTCCCAGAGCGTGGTCAACGGCCTTTCCGGACTGCGCAGCACCTTGCAGGCGATTCGTTCCAGTGGCATGGAGCCGCTGGGCGCCTATGGAACTCCGGAGGAATTCCGGGAGTCCGGCGGATTTATTATTCGGAATGTCCAGGGTATCCGGGTGGCCATCGTGGCTTTTACCAAGGGCATGGACGGCATGGGCTTGCCCGATGGAAATGAGGATTGCGTCAATCTCTTGTATAAGGACTATAACAGCGCTTATCAGAAGGTGGACACCCAGGGAATCAAGGAGATTTTGCAGGATATTCGGGCACAGAAGCCAGATGTGACCATTGCGCTGCTTCACTGGGGCAGTGAATATAACAGCAAGACCAGCGCTACCCAGGATACCATTACCAAGCTGATGTTGGAGCAGGGGGTAGACGCTATCATCGGAAGTCACTCGCACTATGTGCAGAAGGCGGTTTTCGACCGGGACAAGGGTACATTGGTTGCCTATTCTTTGGGCGATTTCTTTGGCGATGCGCAAAATGCGGGTACGGATTACTCCATTCTTTTGGATTTGGAGATCACCAAAAACGGCACTACCGGTGCGTGCAAGATCACCGGAGTAGAGTGCATCCCCATTTTCACGCTGGACGAGACGGAGACCGGCGGTGGAATGCGAGTGGTGCGAATCCGGGAAGCCATGGCAGCTTATGAGAACAACTATATCAGTAAAATTTCCGAAAAGGCGTATCTGGCGATGAAAAACGCCATTGAGAAGATCACGCCCAGAATGGAGCTTTCATAAATAGGACACAAGGACCGGCTGTTAAGCCGGTCCTTTTCAGATGCAAGATATGAGATACAAGATATGGACGGTGGTTATCATTAGAAAAACCCGGCAGGCGATTGCCTGCCGGGTTTACATAACTTTTTGCTGCGCTTATCCGCGGAAGTATTTGACCGCAGACTGGAACAGCTTCATGTCATATTCGCCGGGAACATTCCGGTAAAGACCCTTTTGCCAGCGCTCGCTGTGACCCATCTTACCCAGCACTCTGCCGTCGGGAGAGGTGATGCCCTCGATGGCGAACAGAGAACCGTTGGGGTTGAAGGCAGTGTCCATGGTGGGGTTACCGTCAAGATCCACATACTGGGTGGCGATCTGACCGTTGGCGGCCAGCTGCATTGTCAGATCCTCGCTGGCGAAGAAACGGCCTTCGCCATGGGAAATGGGAACACTGTAAATTTCGCCAACTTCCGTACCGGCCAGCCAGGGGCTCTTATTGGTGCAAACCCGGGTACGCACCATCTTGGATTGGTGACGGGCGATGGTATTGTAGGTCAGGGTGGGGCATTGATCGTCGGTGTCGATAATCTTGCCGTAGGGCACAAGACCCAGCTTGATCAGCGCCTGGAAGCCATTACAGATACCCAGCATCAGGCCGTCCCGGTCGTCCAGCAGACGGGTCACCTGCTCCTTGATCTCCGGATTCCGGAAGAATGCGGTGATGAACTTGGCGGAGCCGTCGGGCTCGTCGCCACCGGAGAAGCCACCGGGAATGAAGATCATCTGACTCTGGGCGATCTTGGCGGCAAACTGCTCAATGCTCCGGGTCACGTCCTCAGCGCTGAGGTTGCGAACTACGAAAATTTCCGGATCAGCGCCGGCAGAAAGCATTGCCCGGGCAGAATCGTACTCGCAGTTGGTGCCGGGGAATACGGGGATCAGAACTTTGGGTTTGGCGGTCTTGACTGCGGGAGCGACTGCGCTCTTGCCGGTGTAGCCAAATACGGGGATCTGGGTGTCTTTTTCGGGTACCTGGGTGGGGTAGACCTTTTCCAGAACGGCTTCGTTCAGCGCCAGCAGCTCAGAGATGGGGGCGCTGTCACCGTCCAGGGTGATGACCGGTTCGGCTGTGGTTGTACCGATCTTCATGACACCGGGAAGTTCTACATCTTCGGTCAGCTCGGCAACCAGGAAGCCCCAAAGATTATTGGTATGCCACTGGCCGTTTACTGTGCCGCAGGAGGCAAAACCGATGTTGTTGCCGAAGGACATTTTCATCACGGCTTCGCCCAAACCGTTTTCCACAGCCCAGGCGGACTTGACCTTGCCGGCCAGGTGCAGGTTGTGGAAGGCTTCCCAAGTGGCTTTCAGGCTTTCCGCAGACTCGTCGGCAGCACCGAACAGATACACCGGGTTGCCGGCAGACTTAAATTCGGGGGACAGCACTTCCTGCTGAACGATGGGGGCGATGGCAAAGGAGATCAGCGTGGGAGGCACGTCATAGTCCAGGAAGGTGCCGGACATGGAGTCCTTACCGCCGATGGCGGCAGCGCCCAGCTCCAACTGAGCGTCCAGTGCGCCCAACAATGCGGCAAAGGGCTTGCCCCAGCGGACGGGTTCGGTACGCAGTTTCTCAAAGAATTCCTGCAAGGAAAGGTATACTTTCCGGTAGTCAGCACCGGCAGCCACCAGCTTGGCAACGCTGCTGTAAATGGCAGCCCGGGCACCGGTATAGGGGTCGATGCTCATGTGGTCGGGATCCATGCCCCAGGCAAATACGCTGCCCTGGTCGGTCACCTGACCCGGCAGAACGGGCAGAGTGGCGGCCATAGCCTGGGCGGGGGTGCGCTGGGTTTTGCCACCGAAAGGCATGAGCACAGAGCCGGTGCCGATAGAGCCGTCAAAGCGCTCAACCAGACCTCTGCGGCTGGCGGTTTTCAGATCGGCTGCCATTTCCCGGAGAGAACCGTACATGGCTTTGCTCAAAGCGGAAAGATCTTTTTGATTGATTTCCACGGTGGTGTGCTTGCTGGCACCGTTGGTATCCAGGAAAGCCCGGGAAAGGTTGGCGATCTCTACGCCCTTCCAGCTCATGACCATACGGGCTTCTTCTGTTACCACAGCCACCCGGTAGGCTTCCAGGTTTTCTTCCTGGGCGTAGGTGATGAAAGCGTCAGCGTCCGCAGCGGCAACCACGACGGCCATGCGCTCCTGGGATTCGGAGATGGCGATTTCTGTACCGTCCAGACCGTCGTACTTTTTGCGGACCGCGTCCAGGTCAATGCGCAGACCGTCGGCCAGCTCACCGATGGCAACGGAAACACCGCCAGCGCCAAAGTCGTTACAGCGCTTGATCAGACGGGTGACCTTAGGGTTGCGGAACAAACGCTGGATCTTCCGTTCTTCGGGGGCGTTACCCTTCTGCACTTCGGAGGCCATGGTGGTCAGAGATTTCAGATTGTGACTCTTACTGGAACCGGTAGCGCCGCCAATGCCGTCACGGCCGGTGCGGCCGCCCAGCAGGACGATCACATCACCGGGCGCGGGGCGCTCGCGGCGTACGTTATAGGCAGGCGCAGCGGCCACCACGGCGCCACATTCCAGACGCTTGGCCACAAAGCCGTCGTGGTAGATTTCTGCCACATGGCCGGTGGCAAGGCCGATCTGGTTGCCGTAGGAAGAATAGCCGGCAGCGGCAGTCTGGCACAGCTTACGCTGGGGCAACTTGCCGGAAAGAGTCTGGCTCAGAGATTTCCGGGGGTCGGCTGCGCCGGTTACGCGCATTGCTTGGTGCACATAGGCACGGCCGGAAAGGGGGTCGCGGATACAGCCACCGATACAGGTCGCTGCGCCACCGAAGGGCTCAATCTCTGTGGGGTGGTTGTGGGTCTCGTTTTTGAACATAAGAAGCCAGTCCTGATCCTCGCCATTGACGTTGGCGGTGACACGAATGGAGCAGGCGTTGATCTCTTCGCTTTCGTCCAGTTCGGGCAGCAGTCCACGTTTTTTCAGGGTCTTGGTGCCGATGGTGGCCACGTCCATCAGAGTCTGGGGACGTTTGGCGGCTTTTTCTTCACCGTATACCTCCACCCGGGCGGCAAGATAACGCGCATAAGCGGCTTGCACAGCGGGGTCGGAGATCTTCACATCGTCGATGTGGGTGGAGAAGGTGGTGTGGCGGCAATGGTCGGACCAGTAGGTGTCTACCACCCGGATCTCGGTGATGGTGGGATCTCTGTGCTCTTGGTCACGGAAGTAATTTTGAAGGAATTTCAGATCGTCCAGATCCATGGCAAGGCCCAGCTTGTCCAGCAGGGCGGAAAGTGCGCTTTCGTCCATGGCGATGAAGCCGGTGACGGTGGCGACACTTTCCGGAATGGCGTACTCCACAGCCAGAGTTTCAGGCAGGTTAAGGCTGGCTTCCCGGCATTCCACCGGGTTGATCACGTGCTTTTTGATGGCGGTGATCTGCTCGTTGGTCAGAGCGCCTTCCAGCACATAAACCTTGGCGGAGCGAATGGTGGGACGGTCGCACTGACCCAGGATCTGGATACACTGGGCAGCAGAGTCTGCCCGCTGGTCGAACTGACCGGGCAGGGGCTCTACGGCAAAAACCACTTGGCCTGCGGGAACGTCAAAGGAAACATCGTCCACCTGAGGCTCGGAAAAAACGGTATTGACCGCATAGTCAAACAGCTGACGACTTAAATTTTCTGCATCGTAACGGTTCAGCACTCGGACGCAGGACAGGTCTTTGATTTGCAGGAAATCCCGGATCTCCTGCATCAGACCGTCGGCTTCGTGGGTCTGACCCTTCTTTTTCTCTACATATACGCGATAAACCATGAATGAACCTCCGTTTGTGATTTTCAGTTATGCCATCAGCGCCCGCTGACCAATGTCGCTGCGGCGGTAGGCATTTTCAAATTGTACGCCGTCAGCCAGGCGGTAGGCTTCTTTTACCGCTTCGGCCAGAGTGTCGCAAACGGCGGTGGTGCCGGTGACCCGGCCGCCGGAGTTGACCAGTTTGCCGTCAGCAAGCTTTGCGCCGGCAACGAAGGTGTGGGCATTGGCTTCCTCCGTCATGGTGATGGGGTAGCCTTTTTTATAATCCAAGGGGTAGCCCGCGGAGGCGGTGGCCACGCAGCAGGCGTACTTATCGGAGAATTTTACCTCTGTTTCTGCCAGAGTGCCGTTGGTGGTGGCTTTCATGACGGTGAGCAAGTCGCTTTCCAGCAGGGGGAGGACCACCTGGGTTTCCGGGTCACCGAAACGGCAGTTATATTCGATGACTTTGGGGCCGTTGGGGGTGAGCATCAGGCCAAAGTACAGGCAGCCGGTGAAAGTTCTGCCCTCTGCGTTCATGGCAGCGATGGTGGGCAGAAAAATGGTCTGCATACATTCTGCCGCGATTTCGGGAGTGTAGTAGGGGTTGGGCGCAACGGTGCCCATGCCACCGGTGTTCAGGCCGGTATCGTTGTCACCGGCACGCTTATGGTCCATGGAGGAGACCATGGGTTTCACGCATTTGCCGTCGGTGAAGGCAAGAACGGAAACTTCCGGACCGGTAAGAAATTCCTCAATGACCACGGTGCTGCCGCTTTTGCCGAATTTAGCATTTGCCATCATATCGGTAACCGCTTCTTTGGCTTCTTCACGGGTGGTGGCGATGATGACACCTTTGCCCAGCGCAAGGCCGTCGGCCTTGATTACGGTGGGAATGGGGGCGGTGTCTAAGTAAGTCAGCGCCTTGTTAAGATCTGTGAAGATCTCGTATTCAGCGGTGGGAATGTCGTATTTTTTCATGAGGTTCTTGGAGAATGCTTTGCTGCCTTCAATAATGGCGGCATTGGCCTTCGGGCCGAAGCAGGGAATGCCAATTTGGTTCAGGCGGTCTACGCAGCCCAGCACTAACGGGTCATCGGGAGCGACCACCGCATAATCAATGGCATGGTCTGCTGCAAAAGCTACGATGCCGTCCAGGTCTGTGGCGGCAATGTTGACACAGGTGGCGTCCGCTGCGATGCCACCGTTGCCCGGCAGGGCAAAAATTTCAGTAATGTGGGGGTTTTTCTTCAAGGAGCGGATGATGGCGTGTTCCCGGCCACCGCCGCCAACGACGAGAATGTTCATAGTAGACCTCCGATAGATTTTGAGTGCTTAAAACGCACCGACAGGGGGCGGTGTAAACCGTCCCCTGAGGTAAGGATTAGTGGTGGAACAGACGCATGCCGGTGAAGGCCATGACGATGCCTTTCTTGTCACATTCTTCGATGACCAGATCGTCACGAATGGAGCCGCCGGGCTGTGCGATATACTTGACGCCGGAGGCGGCACCGCGCTTGACGGAGTCGGGGAAGGGGAAGAAAGCGTCGGAGCCCAGGGATACTGCGTCCCGGGAATCCAGCCATGCCCGCTTTTCCTCGGCAGTGAGAGGTTCGGGACGGGTGGTAAAGTAATTCTGCCAGATGCCGTCTGCGCAAACATCTTCTTCGTTGCCGTTGATATAACCGTCGATGACGTTATCACGGCCGGGACGACCCAGGTCAGCACGGAAGGGCAGGTTCAGGGTCTTGGGGTGCTGACGCAGGAACCAGGTATCGGCCTTGCCGCCGGCAAGACGGACACAGTGGACACGGGATTGCTGACCGGCACCCACACCGATGGCCTGGCCGTCGTAGGCAAAGCAAACGGAGTTGGATTGGGTGTATTTCAAGGTGATCAGAGAAACGATCAGGTCGATTTTTGCGTCCTGGGGCAGATCCTTGTTGGCGGTGACGATGTTTTCCAGCAAGTGCTCACCGATCTTGAAATTATTGCGGCCCTGCTCAAAGGTGATGCCGAAGATCTGCTTGCGCTCCTGCACATCGGGTACATAATTGGGGTCGATGGCGACCACATTATAGCTACCCTTGCGCTTATTTTTCAGAATTGCCAGCGCTTCGTCGGTATAGCCGGGGGCGATCACACCGTCGGAAACCTCAGGAGCGATCAGCTTTGCAGTGAGTTCATCACAAACATCGGACAGAGCGACCCAGTCGCCAAAGGAGCAAAGACGGGCGGTGCCTCGGGCGCGAACATAAGCGCAAGCCAGAGGATTTTCGTCCAGACCTTCCAGATCTTCCACAAAGCAAGCCTTCTTCAAGTCCAGGGGCAGGGGCTTGCCCACGGCGGCAGAAGTGGGAGAAACATGCTTAAAAGAGGTGGCGCAGGCCATACCGGTGGCTTCTTTCAGCTCCTTGACCAACTGCCAGGAGTTCAGCGCGTCCATGAAGTTGATGTAGCCGGGGCGGCCGTTCAAAATCTGAATGGGCAGCTCGCTGCCATCGTGCATATATAAAGAAGCGGGCTTTTGGTTGGGGTTACAGCCATATTTCAGTTCAAATTCTTTCATGATGTTACCTCCTGATAATCAGCGCTCAGCAATGCTTGTTGATGATGCGCTGCTGAATTTCTCGGGTTTCCAGATTGGTATAGCGGACGAAAAGGGAGATTTTGTTGTTCTCGTTGAGGTTCTCCCACAGTTCGTTGGTGAAAGTGTCGATATCGGCAGGGATTTGCACCCGCTCCGGCTCGCCCTGGAATGTGGGGATCACCGGGTTGCCGTCGCACACATAGGTGTGCAGGAAGTGGCCCAGACCGGCAGTGGCGGGGTATTCCCAGAAGAACCGGGCGCAGTTTTCACCTTCCGGATCGGCTGCTTTCAGAATGGACATCTTGTAGCTGCCGTCGTTTGCTTGCAAACCGGAGATCCGGGGCGTCCAGTTGGGACGGTCGTCCTCAAACTGGCGGGTACGCAGAGCGGATTCCCAGCTTTCGCCTTTGGCCAAATATTCCCAAATGGTGTCGGTCTGGTCACCGTTGGTCACGATGAGGCCCTGGCCGATCTCCCGAACGGGGTGATAAATGATCAGGTGGGGGTCTACCATCAGACTGGGGTCGTGGGCTTCGGTTCGGATACCGTCAGCTTCCTGTACAAAGACCCGATTCCGGGAGTTGACGCTGCGGCCCATGATAAAGTAGGCGGCAACAGCCTGCTTGCCGTCGGGGGTGATGCCCAGAACGATGCCTCTGCCCGGATATGTATTGGTAGAGAGCTTGTTGCTCATGGTGTCGATTTCATAGACATTCATATTATTTCCCTCCTAAATTTGCACAGACCATTTCCGCAGCCTGGGGCAGCAGAACCCATTCAGCCTGTTCCATAACGCGTTTTTGCAGGATTTCCGGGGTGTCGCCGGGGAGAATATCCACCGCTTTTTGGGCGATGATCTCACCACCGTCGCACAGTTCGTTGACAAAGTGCACCGTTGCACCGGTGACCTTGACACCGTAGGCCAAAGCTTCTTCATGTACCCGCAGTCCGTAATAGCCTTCACCGCAGAAGCTGGGGATCAGGCTGGGATGAACATTGATGATCCGCTTGGGGTAGCAGGAAGTGAAATTTTCCGTCAGAATGGTCATGAATCCGGCAAGAATGATCAGCTCAATGTCGTTTTCCGAGAGCAGGGCTTTCAGCTTTTCTTCAAAGGCAAGCTGGGAGCCACATTCTTTTTTCAGGAGCGTGGCGGTGGGGATACCGGCCTTTTTCGCCCGTTCCAGAGCGTAGGCACCGGCATTGTTGGAGACCACCAAGGCGATCTTTCCGCTGTTGAGTACCGTTCCCTGGGCGTCGATCAGCGCTTGCAGGTTGGTGCCGCCGCCGGAGACCAGAACTGCGATTTTCTTTGTCATTCCAGGATCACCTTTTCCTCGCCGGCAATGATCCGGCCGATCACATAGGCATCTTCGCCGTTGGCTTTCAGAATTTCCAGCGCTTCGTCTGCCTGCTGAGCAGGAACGACCACGCTCATGCCAACGCCCATGTTGTATGTATTGAACATATCACGTTCCGGAACATTGCCCCAGGAAGCGATCAGGTTAAAGATGGGCAGGACACGCACAGCGGCCTTGTCGATCTTGGCGCAAAGACCGTCGGGAATGGAGCGGGGGATATTTTCGTAGAAGCCACCGCCGGTAATGTGAGAAATGCCCTTTACATCTACCTTTTCCAGCAGAGCCAGAATGCTCTTGACATAAATGCGGGTGGGGGTCAGCAGGGTTTCGGCAATGGTCTTGCCACCCAGCTCGTCCCGGGGAACGTAAAGTTCGGGGTTATTATTGTCAATATCAAAGACCTTGCGGCACAAAGAAAAACCGTTGGAGTGGATACCGGTGGAGGGCAAAGCGATGACCACATCGCCTTCACACATACGGGTATTGTCCAGAATTTTTTTCTTGTCGACCACGCCAACGGCAAAGCCGGCCAGGTCGTAGTCTTCCACGGGCATCAGACCTGGGTGCTCGGCAGTTTCACCACCGATGAGGGCAGCACCGGACTGGACACAGCCCTCGGCAACACCGCCCACGATCTCGGCAATTTTCTCGGGAATGTTCTTGCCGCAGGCGATATAGTCCAGGAAGAACAGGGGCTTTGCGCCACAGCAAATAATGTCGTTGACGCACATGGCCACTGCGTCGATGCCGATGGTATCGTGCTTGTCCATTAAAATAGCAAGCTTTACTTTCGTGCCGCAGCCGTCGGTGCCGGAGACCAGAACGGGCTCTTCCATGCCGGCAATGGGCAGACCGAAGCAGCCGCCAAAGCCGCCCACATCGTCCAGGCAGCCTTCGTTACGGGTACGGGCAACGTGCTTTTTCATCAGTTCCACAGCCTTGTAACCGGCGGTAATGTCCACACCGGCGGCAGCGTAACTGGCGGAGAAAGAGTTCTTGTGATCCATGATAAAGCTCCTTTTCAGAAGTGATAAGTGATTATTCTTTGCCGTTCCAGCAGTAGGTGCAAAGCTTGCAGGGTTCCAAGCCGATGGCTTTGATCACACCGTCTACGGTCTGGAAGCCAAGAGAGGAGAACTTAAATTTATCGCAGATGGCTTTGCGCATGGCCTTGCCCCGGGGAGTGTTGCCGTCTGCGTATTCATCAATGTGATTTAAGCCTTCTTCGCCTTCCAGTTCCACGATGATCCGACGGGAGATCAGATCCATGTCGCTGGTGGAGCGGGAGAAGTTCAGGTATTTACAGCTATACATAATGGGCGGGCAGGCGGAGCGCATGTGGACGGATCTTGCGCCGTTCTCATAGAGGAACTCCACGGTTTCCTGCAACTGGGTGCCCCGGACGATGGAATCGTCCACAAACAAAAGGTGCTTGTCCTGAATTAGCTCATGGACGGGGATTTGCTTCATTTTTGCGATTTTTTTTCGGTCCGATTGCTTGGCGGGGGTAAAAGAACGGGACCAGGTGGGGGTGTATTTGATGAAGGCGCGGGCGAAGGGCCTGCCGGTGCGATTGGCATAACCGATGGCGTGGGGCGTACCGGAGTCGGGAACACCGCCTACGTAATCGATCTGCATGGTACGGCCTTGCTCCATATCCCGCTCGGCAATGGCCGCGCCGTTGCGGTAGCGCATGGCTTCCACGTTGATGCCCTCATAGGTGGAGGTGGGGTAACCGTAGTAGCTCCACAAAAATGCGCACACACGCATTTCCTTGCCGGGAGGGTTCAGCTGGGTCATAGTGTTGCAGGTGAGCTCTACGATCTCACCGGGGCCTAACTCGCAGACTTTTTCGTAACCCAACTTGGTGAAGGCGAATTCTTCAAAGGAGGCGCAGTAGCCATCCTCGTTCTTGCCGATCTGGACGGGAATACGACCCAGACGGTCTCGGGCGGTAATCAGCCGGCCATCGTCGGTCAAAAGCAGAATGTTGACGGTGCCGTCTACTACGCTTTGGACAAACTGGATGCCGTCGGCATAATTGTCCTTCTGACAGATCAAAGATGCCACCAACTCCGTGGAGTTGACTTTTCCGCCGGTCATGGCGTCAAAATGGCCACCGCTGATGTTCAGGTATTGCTCCGTCAGTGCCGCGGCGTTGTTCACAATGCCCACGGTGCAGATGGCGCAGGTGCCCAGCTTGGAACGGATCAGCAGAGGCTGGGGATCGGAGTCACTGATGCAGCCGATGACGGAAGTGCCCTGCATTTCATGAAGAACGTGTTCGAATTTTGTACGGAAGGGGGCGTTTTCGATGCTGTGGATCACTCGCTGCAATCCGATCTGAGGATCCCAAGCGGCCATGCCGCCGCGACGGGTGCCCAGGTGGGAGTGGTAGTCCACACCGAAAAATACGTCCATCATACAGTCGTGTTTGGATACGATTCCAAAAAATCCGCCCATGAGAAATACTCCTTTGCATGAGATCAATGGAAAAAGAAAGCTTCAAAGGCTCCCCTTTGCAGGGGAGTCTTTGGCTGTGTTAATTAAGCGAAGAATAGCTTGTTCAGGGTCAAAGGATCGATATATTCGCCGTCCTTGTAGACGCGCATATTGCCGGAGGCAACTTCGTCGATGAGCATGACCTTGCCGTCGGGAGCGTAGCCGAATTCGAACTTGATATCGTACAGCTCCATGCCCTTTTCTTTCAGATCGTCGGCAACAATCTTGGTGATCTTCTGGGTCATGTCTTTCAGGTCTTCGTACTGCTCGTCGGTCATGACACCGATGGCAACCAGAGCGTCTTTGGTGATCAGCGGATCGCCCTTGGCATCGTCTTTCAGGGTGGTTTCCACATAAGCGGGCAGGTCAGTGCCGGATTCAATCAGCGCACCGTAGCGACGAATGAAAGAACCCACGGCCTTCATGCGGCAGATCACTTCCAGACCCTGGCCAAAAACCTTGGCGGGGAGAACTTCCATAGTGGTGCTACTCAGGTCGGCATTGACATAGTGGGTCTTGATGCCGGCAGCATTGATCTTTTCAAAGAAGTAGATGGACATACGCAGGTTCACATCGCCCACGCCTTCGATGGTCAGACCGACGCTGTTTTCACCGGGATCGAACACACCGTCTTTGCCGGTGCAGTCGTCCTTGAATTTGAGCAGGCAGTTGCCGTTGGGCAGCGCGTAAACATTCTTGGTTTTGCCGGTGTACAGAAGTTTCAGGTTTTCCATGTTATTGACCTCTTTTCAAAAAGTAAAATGGGAAATTTCCATTGGGTTTATGAATTTATACTTGCAAAGCCGCATCCTTGGCAAGCACCTTTTCTGCGTCGGAAGCGCGCTTGGCGTCTAATTTGGCGGCTAAATCGGAATCGGTGACGGCCAGGATCTGAATGGCAAGCAGTGCGGCATTGACTGCGCCATCTACCGCAACGGTGGCAACCGGAATGCCGGAGGGCATCTGCACAGTGGAAAGCAGTGCGTCAAGACCGTTGGAGAAGGTGGTGGATTTCATGGGGATGCCGATGACGGGCAAGGTCGTGTTGGCGGCCAGGCTGCCTGCCAGATGGGCGGCCATGCCTGCGGCGGCAATGATCACACCGAAGCCGTTTGCCCGGGCATTGGCGGAGAAGTCGTGGGCCTGCACCGGGGTGCGGTGGGCGGAGTATACGTGCATTTCATAGGGCACGGAAAAGGCGGCCAAAGTGTCGGCAGCTTTTTGTACCACGGGCAGATCACTGTCGCTGCCCATAATGATGGCGACTTTTTTCAAATCATGTTCCTCCATAATCAAAAATAGGGCGCACTTTGCCCTGAAAAGAAGCAAAGTGTGCCCAGACGGTCGGCCGTTCTCGCATGCTCTGCTCCCATGTGGTGCTCCACAATTCCGTCAGTTACAGGATGCGCGTAAATTACAATACATATTATAACCGCTGGAAGTAAAATAGTCAATTCATCGATAAGACAGTTTCCAAGAAAAATATTGGTCTGATACTGTATATCTTGACAAATTATTGGGAAATTTTACTTTTTTTACGGGTCAATCCAGGGCAAGACCGAAGTATGCCGGGGGTGGGGAGAGATTCAGCATTTTGAACATAGCAAAGGGGCTTGTGCCGGGGGTCCGGAAGCGGCCTTCTTTTATGCCAAGGGCGGCAAGAATGCCTGGGGCGTTTTGGGTTTGTCCCAGAAGTTCCAGACCAATCAAATCAGATCCGTTTGGATCGCAAGCAAGGAGAAAATTTTCACCGGCAAAAAAACGCGCCATGCCGGAAAGGTAGGTGAGGTTCTCCTCCTCCTGGATCACACCGCCCTGGGGAAGGTAGTGCCGTCTTTTTTCCGCATAGGCTTCCGGGGATAAGCTGGTGATGGGAACGGCATCGCCGGCAGTAAAGAAAAGGGTGTCCATACAGTTGAGGCTTTGGTAGCCCATAGAAGCATAAAAGGCAAACAGTTTGTCAGAGCCGGGAACCAAAACCGCAGCCCGGTAGCCTTGCCCGGTAAGCAGACGGTGGGTGTCCTCCATCAGCCGGTGGCAAAGGCCTTGGCCACGAAAAGCCGGGTCGGTGGCGACGGCATATAAATAGGCGATCTTGCCCTGCTCGTCCCGGCAGTCAAACCAGTAAAGGGCGGCAGCGACGCTGCCGGACTGGGTAAGGCACCGGCACCGATGGGGAGAAAAGGCGGTGGAGAAAAACAGCTGCGTTTGGGCATCGGTGTCGCCAAAGGCGATTTGGTACAGCTGTTTCAGCGCCGGTATTTGGGCGGGCGTGGGGAAATCAATGTTCATCGTCGTCCTCCCAAAGCCGCGCCCAATATTTGGCCACCAGATGATCCGGGTGGTAGGAAAGCTTAGCTTTTCGCAGGCCTGGAATGCCCATGTCGTCCTCCCGGTTCAGGTATTCCACCTGGGGATACTGTTCCAGAAGGTAGCCGGCAAAGGCGTGGTTGATGGCGGCATAGGCACCGTCGATACCGTCCAGCGCTTTTTCAAAATGCACATCAAAGGTATTATCGGACAGCTTGCTTGCCAGGGTCATGGCAAGAGGTACGCCGTTTTCTATCAGCACCATGCCCACAAGGCCCAGTTCTTTTTGTTGGTGCAGCGCCCGGTCAATGGCAATCTGTTCCAAATGAAAATCCGCAAAGGGATCGGCGGCAAGCCGGGATTCGTACCACCGGTCGATCACCTGCCGGGCAGCGGAAAGGGTGGTATCGTCCAGGGGCAGATATTGACAGTCCGGGTGTTGCGCGCGGAAGCGATTGACGAAGTTTCGCTTGCTCTGATAGCGCTTTCCGGCCAGGGTGGCCAGATCCCGGATCTGATAGACATAGTCATAGCCGTCCCGGTCTGCGTGGAAGCGGAACTGGCCGGGGTAGAGCTGCTCCAAAAGGGCGCAGTTTTCCGGGGTCATGGAGCTGATGCGGCAGGGGATCCCACGGGTTTTGGCATCGTGGATCACCATGTCCAGAACGGTTTTACTGTCGCCTTGGATTAGGGGAAAGGGGTAGACGCTGAATCGGTCAAACTGGGAAAAAAACAGCACGGAATCATCCATAAATGCGGCTTTCTGCCTGCCCCAAATGCATAGATTTACAAAGCTGTATTCGCAGCCGCGCTGCTGAGAATTGGAAAGGGCAGCCTGGTAGCGCTCAGCATCTGCGGGGATCAATCGTTGAAAGGGAATCACATCGGTCACATCCTTTGGTTATAGTATATCATGTTTTTCCCTGTTTTCAACAGAAGATGGAAGTAAATGGAAGAAAAATTTACCATATTAGAACATTTTTATCGATAAAAGCATACTTTTTAACGGAAAATACTGTAATATTACGAAATTTGGTGGACTTTTCCCTTGTTATGCAGTAATATAGGGGACAGAAAAGGCAGATTTTGATAGAGGTGATATTATGGCGATTCCCTTTTTCGGTGGTATTCATCCCCCGGAGAACAAGCACTATACTTCGGATTTGAAGGTTCTGGAATTTCCGGAACCGGATATTTTGGTTGTACCCATGAGCCAGCATATTGGTGCGCCTTGCCTGCCCCTGGTGAAAAAGGGTGATGCGGTGAAGGTGGGTCAAAAGCTGGGCGATAACGAAGGTTTGTGCGTACCGGTGCACGCGCCCGTGTCCGGTACGGTCAAGGCGGTGGAAATGCGCGCTCACCCCAGTGGCGTTACCATGCTTAGCGTGGTGATCGAAAATGATCACAAAAAGGAACTGTGTCCGGAGATTCAGAGCCGCAGTCACGGTCAAGTGGAGCAGATGAGTCCCCAGGAACTGATGGGGATTATCCGGGAGGCAGGCGTTGTGGGCATGGGCGGCGCTACGTTCCCCACCCATGTAAAACTCAGCTCCGGCATTGGCAAGGTGGACACGGTGATCGTCAACGCCTCTGAGTGTGAGCCTTACATAACCGCAGACGAGCGGATCTGCCGGGAGTACCCCGGTGAAATGATCTCCGGCTTGCAGATCATCATGAAAATCCTGGGTTTGGACAGCGCACATATTGCCATTGAGAACAATAAACCCACGGCAGTAAAGATTTTACGGGGCGCATTGGAGCCGAATTCCGGGATCGTGGTACATCCGCTGCCCACCAAGTATCCTCAGGGCGCTGAAAAGCAGCTGATCTATGCGATTACCGGCAGAGAAGTGCCCTCCGGTGGTTTGCCCGCAGCGGTGGGCTGCGCGGTGTTTAACGCGGCAACCTGCAAGGCGATCCATGACGCGGTGTATCACGGCATGCCGTTGATCCGACGGATCATCACCGTTTCCGGTGATATTGTGATGGAACCGAAGAACCTGATGGTTCCCATCGGTACAAGCTTTAATGACCTTTTGGAAGCGGTGGGACATAAGGAAAATCCCTACAAGGTGCTCTCCGGCGGCCCGATGATGGGTCAGTCCCAGTACGATCTGAACGCGCCGGTGACCAAGGGTACCAATGCGGTGACGATCTTGGGCAGAAATAACCGGTACTCGGTGGCTCACGCCAGCTGTATCCGCTGCGGAAAATGCGTGGACGCTTGCCCCATGCACCTGATGCCGGTGCTGATGTTCAAATCGCTGTATTCCGGTTCTTTGGATGAAATGCGAAAGACCAACATGATGGACTGTATCGAATGCGGCTGCTGCGCTTACGCCTGCCCGGCCTGCGTGCCGCTGGTATTGGCGTTCAGAAGCGGCAAGCATAAGCTGCGCGCTGCCGCAGCCAAGAAATAAGGAGGTGGAAAAAGTTGGCACAACAGATGAAATATTATTATGAGCTGACGATTTCCTGCTCCCCTCACGTCCATTGTCCGGTGACTACCAAGACCATTATGCGTGACGTGGTGATCGCACTGCTGCCGGCGTTGGCAGGCAGCGTGTACTTCTTCGGCCTTCGGGCGCTGATGGTGGTGCTGGTGAGCGTGGCTGCGTGTCTGTTCTTCGAATGGGGCTACTGCAAGATCACCAAATTGGATTGCAAGGTGTACGATTTTTCTGCCGTGGTAACGGGTATTTTGCTGGCCTTTGTGTGTCCGGTGACGATCCCTTACTGGTGCTTGATCCTGGGTGACTTTTTTGCCATCATCGTGGTGAAGATGATTTTTGGCGGTGTGGGTAAAAACATCGTCAACCCTGCGTTGGCCGGACGGGCATTTTTGTTCAGCTGGCCGACCATTATGACCACTTGGGTCAAGGTGGGTTTTGAAAATGCGGCCGGTGTGTTTGATACCACAGATGCGGTGACCGGAGCAACGCCCATGGCAGCGCTGAATCAGGGGCAGTTGCCGGCGGAGAGCTTAAAGGATCTGTTCCTGGGCAATGTGGGCGGCAGTTTGGGCGAAACTTCTGCCTTGCTGCTGCTGATCGGCTTTGCGTATCTTCTGATCCGCAGAGTGGTTACGCTCCGGATCCCCGTGGCCTATGTCGGCACGGTGGCGGTGCTGGCGCTGCTGTTTCCCCAGGGGAACAATGACCGGGTGCTGTGGATGGGATATCAGGTTCTTTCCGGCGGTCTGATGCTGGGCGCGATGTTTATGGCTACGGATTATGTGACCAGCCCGCTGACGAAGCTGGGTCAGATCGTTTACGGCATCGGCTGCGGTGTGATCACCGTGTTGATTCGCTATTTCGGCAGCTATCCTGAGGGTGTGTCCTATGCGATTTTGGTGATGAACTGCTGTGTGGTGCTGCTTGACCGGATCGGAAGACCCGCCAAGTTTGGTGCTCCCCGGAAGGAGGCTGCGAAGAAATGAAAAATCTTTCTTTTGTGATTCGTCTTTCCGTTACATTGTTGGTGATCACCTCGGTGGTGGCGCTGGCTCTGGCTGGGGTGAACAGCATTACTGCACCGCTGATTCAGAAGCATCAGCAGCAGAAGATCCAGCAGGCTATGGAGCAGGTGCTCCCGGGCGCGGAGAATTTGCAGGAAATTGCCTTTGCTGACGATACCAATCTGGTGCAAAAACTTTGGAAGTCCGATATTGGCTACGTGGCGCAGGTTGCGCCTGCCGGTTTTGGCGGCCAGATCGTGATGATGGTGGGCGTGGACCTGGACGGTGCGATTACGGGCATTAGCGTGGTGTCCCACAAGGAGACCAAGGGCTTGGGTTCTGTGATGGCGGAAAACACTGCCGTCGGTCAGGCGTTCCGGGATCAGTTCGTGGGACAAAGTGGCATTCTCGGGGTGGATAAAGACGGGGGAGAAATCGATGCCATTACCGGCGCGACCATTTCCACCCGTGCCGTGGTAAACGGTGTGAATGCGGTGCTTGCGTGTATCGCAAATCTGGGTTAAGGAGGTTCGTCTTATGCAAATCGGGAAAATGTTTAAAGAGGGACTTCTGACCAAGAATCCGGTGCTGGTGCAGCTTTTGGGTATGTGCTCGGCACTGGCGATCAGTACCAGCTTGTTTAACGGCATTGGCATGGGCATCAGCGTAACCGTTATTCTGATCTGCTCCAATGTGCTGATTTCCGCATTGCGGAAGGTGATCCCGTCCCAGATCCGCATTGCGGCTTATATCGTAATCATTGCGGGCTTTGTGACGATGGTGGATCTGCTGTTGCAGGCGTATTTGCCCAGTCTTTCGGAAAGCTTGGGCGTGTTTATCCCGCTGATCGTGGTAAACTGCATTATTTTAGGCCGGGCGGAAGCCTTTGCGTCTAAAAACAAAGTGCTGGCATCGGCACTGGACGGACTGTTCCAGGGCATCGGTTATACGGTGGCGCTGGTGGTCGTGTGTGTGATCCGGGAACTTCTGGGCGCAGGTACTTTTGGCGGCGGTATTTTAAACGGCGGCGAGGGGATTCGCATCATTCCCGAGGGCTATCCTGCCATGCTGATGGCAATGCCGGTGGGTGGATTTTTGACCCTGGGCTTTGTGATCGCCGGGTTCCAATGGCTGATGCGTCGATATAGAAACGCAAAAGCAGAAAAGGAGGCGGTTGAAGAATGAATGGTCAAGTTCAGGCGCTGTTTGGCATTTTGCTCAGCGCGATTTTGACGGAGAATTTTATTCTCGTGAAGTTCTACGGCATTTGCCCCTTTATGGGCGTTTCCAAGAAGATCGACACGGCGCTGGGTATGGGCATGGCGGTTACTTTTGTTATGGCGCTGGCTTCTGCTGCCTGCTATCTGGTGAATCTGGCGCTGGTTCAGCTGAATCTGCAATATATGCAGACGGTGGTGTTTATTCTGGTCATTGCTTCTATCGTGCAGGTAGTGGAGATGTTCCTGAAAAAGTCTGTGCCCGCCCTTTATAAGGCGCTGGGCGTGTTCCTGCCGCTGATCACCACCAACTGCGCTGTTTTGGGTGTTGCATTGGTGAATGTGCAAAACGATTACAGTTTTCTGTTCAGCGTGGTCAATGGCGCGGCTGGCGGTATTGGCTTTACCATCGCTATCGTGCTGTTTGCGTCTTTGCGGGAACGGGTGGATAAAGCAGAGTGCCCCGTGGCGTTTAAGGGGTATCCCATTGCGCTGATCGCTGCCGGCTTGCTGGCACTGGCGTTCATGGGCTTCTCCGGAATGAAGATCTTTTAAGGAGGGAATACCATGGATATTTTAATAGCGGTTGGTATTCTCGGCGGCTTGGGTCTGGTGTTCGGCCTTGTGCTGGCAGCAGCAAGTAAGGTGTTTTATGTGGAAGTGGATCCACGGCTGGAAAAGCTGATGGAATGTTTGCCTGGCGCAAACTGCGGCGGCTGCGGTTATGCCGGCTGCGGTGGTTATGCGGAAGCGGTGCTCAGTGGTGAGGCGGAGATCGGCAAATGCAATGCCGGCGGCAATGAATGCTCCCAGGCCATGGCGGAAATCATGGGCGTGCAGGCGGTGGAAGTGACACGGCGTGTGGCGCTGGTGCGCTGCTCCGGTGCAAAAACCTATGACAAGGACGGAAACCTGATCTTTGGCGCTCGTACCAAAGCGGAATATGAGGGCATGAACGACTGTCTGGCGGCCAGTAAGGTGGGCGGCAATGGCCCGCTTTCCTGCAAGTTTGGCTGTTTGGGCTTTGGCTCTTGCGTAAAAGCCTGCCAGTATGATGCCATTTCTGTGGTCAACAGCGTGGCGGTGGTGGACGAGAATAAGTGCGTCGGCTGCATGAGTTGCGCGGCAGTGTGTCCCCGGCAGCTGATCGTTCCGGTAGAGCCGGATCGGAATGTGGTGATCGCCTGCGCTTCCCTGGCAAAGGGCGCGGTGACTACGCGTAACTGCACCACCGGTTGCATTGGCTGCGCGCTGTGCAAAAAGATTTGTCCCAATGATGCCATAACGGTGGAGCGGAACCTGGCAAGAATCGATTACAGCAAGTGCGATAACTGCGGTCTTTGCGCCACGGTTTGCCCCAAGAAGCTGATCAAGGATTCCAATGTGGAAAAGTCGCCGTTGCCCAGTATTAATGTATAAAAAGAAGCGGTCAGATCCAAAGATCTGACCGCTTGCTTTATTTTATAGATGTGTTAAGTTCCGAATCCAGGAACGGCTTCGAATGATAAAATAGCCGATGACGCATTTTAACAAGTCTGTGCTTAAACACAGGGCGTACAGAGGAACGATGGGCATATCGGTAAAACGGCTCAGGCAGAAAGCCAGGGGCACTACGCAGACCCACATAAAGCAGGTGTCAAACAAGAATGTGAGAATGGCACGGCCGCCGGAACGCAGAGCAAAATATACCGTATGGACAAATGCGGTAAAAGGCATGGACAGAGCGCAGAAGCAGATCAGCGAAGTTGCGATGCTGCGTACATGGTCGGTGGTGTTGTAAAGCTTGGGGAACAGACCGGAGATGCAAGCCATGAATATGGCGATGAGAATGCACGCGGCCACAGAAAGAATGGTGTTTTTCCAGTAAGCATCACGTACGGTTTTCTCCGATTCTCCCGCACCCAAAAGCTGGCCGGTGGAGATGCCGACCACCACGCCCATGGAGAGCATGACCACACTGGTTAAATTAAACAGGGTGCTGGTGATGTTGGTGGCGGCCACCACATCAAGTCCCCGCAGGGAGAAGCACTGGTTCAGCGTGGCATTGCCGGCAGACCAGAAAAATTCGTTGAGCATCAAGGGCATACCCCGTAAAAGGATCTGTTTGAGCAATTTGCCGGGGATATGCATGGAGTGGTAGGTGCCGGGAATGAACGGGTTTTTCTGGGGGTTAAAGTGCGTCCAGGTGACCACGATGGCCAGCTCCACGTAGCGGGAGATTACGGTTGCGATGGCTGCACCCTTGACGCCCAGCTCCGGTGCACCGAAGTGACCGAAGATCAGCACATAGTTCAGCAGCAGATTAATGAGAACCGCTGCGATGCCGGCGATCATAGGGACGGTTGCCTGCCCGGTTTCCCGGAGGGTGCCGGAATAGGCGTTGGAAAGGGCAAAGGGAAGAAGTCCCCAGAGCATGACTTTCATATAAGAAAGACCGTATTCCAAGGTTTGCGCCACATCTGCCGGGTCGTTGGTGTCCGACAGATAAAGCTGGATCAGCGGAGAGCCGAAGAAGTAGAACAACGCGCCACCCAAGGCGGTCAGCACAAGTCCGATCAGGATCTTGAACCGGAAGGTGTAGCGAATACTCTTGTAATCCTGGCAGCCGTAGAATTGGGCGGTAAAGATACCTGCGCCTGCGCCTGCGCCAAATACGCACAGGTTGAATACAAACATGAGCAGGTTGACGGTGGCAACACCGATCATCTGGAAATTGCCCACCTGACCGACCATGATATTATCCAGCAATGAGACAAAGTTGGTGATGGTGTTTTGTACAATGATGGGAATGGCGATGGACATGGTCCGCCGGTAGAAAGCCCGGTCGCCAATGAATTGTTTTAGCATAAGTTCCTCTGTTTTTCTTTGATAAGTTAAATTTCTTTGCCGCCCATAAAGACCCGTTTTCCGGTGTAGTCGCTGCGGCAGATGATAAAGTCAGCATATTTGCCCGGGGCGATGGAGCCCACTTTGTCCTGCACACCAAGGGCGCAGGCGGGGTTGATGGTGCTGGCGCGGACTGCGGTGGTTTCTTCGATGCCAAACAAAATGGCATTTTTCATGCAGTCGAACAGATTGGTGGCGGAGCCGGCCAGCGTGCCGTCTGCCAATTTGGCAACGCCACCGGACAGAAATACCGGCTGGCCGCCCAGTTCATACTCACCGTCGGGCATGCCGCAGCAGCGAAGAGCGTCACTGACTAAGATCATGCGGGCGCTGCCGAACATGGAGAAGGCAAGTCGGACGGAGGCGGGGTGAACGTGCATGCCGTCGCAAATCAGCTCCGCGCGAACATGGGGATCTTCCACAGCGGCTGGGATCACACCGGGGTTACGGTGGTGGATACCGGGCATGGCGTTATACAAGTGGGTCAGCAAGGTAGCGCCTTTTTGGAAGGCGGTTTTAGCGTGGTCGTAATCCGAGTCGGTGTGGGCAACGGAAACGGTGCAAAGGCGGCTGGCCTTTTCCACAAATTCCGCGGCACCGGGCAATTCCGGGGCAATGTCCACAATGCGAACCAAGCCACCGCAGCTTTCATACAGCTTTTGGAAACCATCAAAATCCGGAGTTTTCAGATATTCACCGTTTTGCGCGCCCTTTTTCTTCTCGGAGAAGTAGGGGCCCTCCATTTGAATACCCATGAGGCGGCTATGGTTTTTCGGCGCTTCGTCGACCAGCTGACGGGCGGTGGCGAAGGCTTTTTCCAGCACGTCATAGGGCAGTGTCATGGAAGTGGGAGCGAAAGAGGTGATGCCGTTTTTGGCAAGGTAGGCGGCCATCTTTTTCAGACCTTCGTAGTCACCGTCGGAAAAATCGCAGCCGGAGTTGCCGTGGTTATGCACGTCAATCAGGCCGGGGATCACCGTTGCGCCTTGCAGGTCGATGGCGTCTTCAGGCACTTGATCGGGTAGGATCTGGCCGAACAGGCCGTCTTTTACCTCAAAAGCGCCAAAGTGGAATTGGTTATCATTGCAAAAAATGCGAGCGTTTTTATAAAACATAACAGAACTCCTCTCAGGGTAGAGGCAGCCAAAGGCTCTTGACCGTCTCGGATCGTTATTTGGTGGCGGGCAGGCTGGCGGCAGCCACACTCTGTCCGACCCGGCGGGTCTTTTCGTCGGGGAGCAGAACTTCCACCTGGGCATAAAGTGCCGGGAATTCCGCTTCCAGCACGGATTGGCAGGTGCTGAGAATCAGGTCGCCGCCCTTGCCGGACATGACACGACCCAGAAGCATCAGGTGCTTCAAATCGTAATACTGGGCATAGAGCGCCACGGTGTAAGCCAGATATTTGCCAATGTCGGAGAAGATCTTTGCGGCTCGGGGATCGTCCTCAGCCATCAGCGCTTGCACCACTTTCAGCTTTTCTGCGGGGCTGAGGGTTTCGTCCAGTTCGATGCCCGCCCGGGGCGCCAGCTTGATCACCGCGTCCTGGGAGAAGTATTTGCAGCCTACGCCAAAGTCGGTGGACCATTCGTCCTGCATAGCGTCTTTGTTTAAGTCCACGGGGGCAAAGGCCAGTTCATTGATCCAGCCCAGCACCTGTTGGTCCTGGTCCACATAGCCCACGGCTTCGCTGGTACCCATGGCAAGTCCCATCAGATTGCCGCAGTTTAAGCCCATAGCACCGGCCAGAGCGGAAACATCACCGTCGTTGGCCACCACGATAGGCACATCGCCAATTTCGGCAGCGGCACGGTCAAACACGGTTTTTACTTCGTCCCAACGGTCTCTGGGGACGCAGTAGAAAATGCTGGAAATCATGGGTGCATTGCCGATGAACACGCCGGCAGAGGATACGCCGATGCCGTCCACCCGGGGCATCTTAGATGCAGCGGTACGGAAGGATTCCAGGATTCCCTGATATTGATAGTTGGGGTCGGGATTCTTCTTGGGATGCCAGACCACTTCTTCGGAGTAGATCACTTCACCGTCGATCACAGCGGAAACTTTCCGGTCGGATCCGCCTGCATCAAAGCCGATGCGGCAGCCTTCCAGATGTCCGCCAATGGGCTTGGGCGTTTCGTTGGAGACGGGGCAGGCAGAAAGGGGCAGATCGACGATTTCCAGGGGACGCTCGTAAAGCTTCTGGAAGAAGTCGGCATCAAAGGCCCGTTCGCCGGTTGCGGAGTATGCTGCCTGCAACTTTTTCGCCAGATCGCTGCAACCGCAGATGCTGACCCGGAAACCACCAATGGACCAAAGGAGAAATTTTACATAGCGCTCTACAAAGCGGTAATCGGCTTCTGCCATCTGGGCAGTGCCGTAAATTTTGGTGTGGTGCACAGAAGTTTGACCCTGCTCCCGCTCGATGGCGATGGAAATATTTTGGGTCGCACCTTTGAGATACGCCTTTGCCCAGATCCCGAAAGGAATGAAACCGGGGTCTAATTCGGGGGCGTGGTCGATGGAAAAAGAAATACCAAGATACTGCATAAAGAAACCTCCTGAGCATATAAAAAGCCATTTTATAAGCGTAGCTATCATAGCACAGCTTCTTTTAAAAAGCAATGCGTATTTTGCCCCCAATCGGAAAAATAAACTTGCGAAACAGCTTGCTATTTTTTGCTGAATTTAGTACAATGGTTTGGTAGGTTGTAAAAAGAGGTGAGACCATGGGAAACATCGCGTTTGATAATGACAAATACCTGCAAACCCAGTCGGAGCATATTCGGCATCGGATCGATCAGTTTGGCGGCAAGCTTTATCTGGAATTTGGCGGCAAGCTGTATGACGATAATCACGCCGCAAGAGTGTTGCCGGGATTTTTACCGGACAGTAAGCTGAAAATGCTGATCCAGCTGAAAGATCAGGTGGAGATGGTGATCGCCATTAACGCCGGTGACATTGAGAAAAATAAGATCCGGGGCGATCTGGGCATTACTTATGACCGGGAAGTGATCCGGCTGATCAATGTGTTCCGGGATTTCGGGTTGTATGTTTCCAGCGTGGTGCTGACCCGGTTTAATGATCAGGCAGGAGTAAAGGCGTTCCGTTCCCGTTTGGAGGGTATGGGCGTTAAGGTCTACTATCATTATGCCATAGAAGGCTATCCTTCAAACACATCTCAGATCGTCAGCGATGAAGGCTTCGGCCGGAATGAATATATCGAAACCACCAAAGAATTGGTGGTGGTGACTGCGCCCGGTCCGGGCAGCGGCAAGCTGGCCACTTGTTTGAGTCAGCTGTATCATGAGCATCAGCGGGGCGTGCAGGCTGGCTATGCAAAGTTTGAGACATTCCCGGTGTGGAATCTGCCGCTGAATCACCCGGTGAACCTTGCCTATGAGGCGGCTACCGCAGATCTGAGCGATGTAAATATGATCGACCCGTTCCATCTGGAAGCTTATGGTACCACCACGGTCAACTATAACCGGGATGTGGAAGCGTTTCCGGTGCTGGTTGCCATGTTTGAAAAGATCTTGGGTAAGTGCCCTTATCAATCGCCTACGGATATGGGCGTGAATATGGTGGGCAACTGCATCATCGATGACCGGGCAGCGAAAGAAGCCTCCCGGCAGGAGATCGTCCGTCGGTATTATGCGGCTCTGTGCGAGTATAAGCAGGGAAAAGCCGCAGATGAAGTGGTGCGCAAGCTGGAACTTTTGATGAAAAAGAGCCGTGTGGACGTTTCCGCCCGTCGGGTGGTTGCCGCTGCGCTGAATAAGGAAGCGGAAACCGGTCTTCCCGCGGCTGCCATGGAACTGCCGGACGGCAGGATCGTCACCGGAAAAACGTCCAATTTGCTGGGCGCATCCGCTGCACTGCTTTTGAATGCGCTGAAAACTTTGGGCGGTATGCCCGATGAGCTGCATTTGATTTCTCCGGTGGCCATTGATCCGATCCAGCATTTGAAGGTGGATCATTTGGGCAACCGGAACCCCCGGCTGCATACGGATGAGACGTTGATCGCTTTGTCCATCAGCGCTGCCACCAATCCCACTGCGGAGCTGGCTATGGAGCAGCTGAGCAAGCTGCGTGGCTGCGAAGTTCACTCTACGGTGATCTTATCTGCGGTGGACGAAAAGGTGTTTAAGCGGTTGGGCGTGAATTTGACCTGCGAGCCTAAGTATAAAGAGAAATAAAAGAAACACCCACGGGTTTAAGCCCGTGGGTGCTTTTTTATTGATGCTTCCAGGTGCTTCTGGAAAACAGAATGAGCATGGGGAAAATTTCCAATCTGCCGGCTAGCATACAGAAAGAAAGCAGCAGTTTGGAAAGGGTGCTGTATGCCGCATAATTGCAGGTGGGGCCCACTGCGGCCATGCCAGGGCCAATGTTGTTGAGGCAGGCGAGGGTGGCGGAGAAATTGGTTTCGAAGGAGAAATTATCCAAAGAGATCAGCAGCAGTACAGCCACCAGAAGGAACACATAGGCGGCCAGATAGGCGTTGGTGTTGTCCAGCACTTGCTCAGATACTACGTGGTCGTTATTTCGAATGACTTGCACTTTTCGAGGGTTGAGAACCTTTCGGATATTTCTTCGCAAGCTTTTCAGCAAAAGGATCACCCGGATCATTTTCAGACCACCGCCGGTAGAACCGGCACAGGCGCCGCATAGCATTAAAAGCAGCAAGATCCCTTTGGAAAAGGACGGCCAGAGATCAAAGTCTGCGGTAGCATAGCCGGTGGTGGTGATGATGCTGCTGACCTGGAAGGCAGCGTGTCGGACGGTTTCTTCCAATGTAGCGTAGGTACCGGTCAGGTTGCAGGTAATGGCGATAATGCTGCCAACTACAATGACAAAGTAAAGCCGCAGCTCCTCGTCTCGGAATACGTTGCGAAATTGTTTCATCAGCAGCAGATAATAGCAACCGAAGTTAACACCAAACAGAAGCATGAATACGGTGGTTACATTTTGAATGTAGGGGGAGTAGCTTGCGATAGAGTCGTTTTTGATGCCAAAGCCACCGGTGCCGGCAGTGCCCAAAGCGGTGCACAAAGCCTCAAATAAAGGCATTTTTCCCGCGATCAGGAAAATGAAATTGATCACGGTGAGCACAATATAGATCCAGTACAGGATCATGGCGGTGGAACGCATTTTGGGCGTCAGCTTGCCTACGCTGGGGCCGGGGCTTTCTGCTCGCAGCAGGTGCATGGTGAAGCCTTTGCCTTCCCGATCCTGGGGGGCGATGGCCAGCAGGAACACCAGAACGCCCATGCCGCCCAGCCAATGGCTGAAACTGCGCCAGTAAAGAATGCCGTGAGAGAGGCTTTCCACATCCGCTACCACAGAAGCGCCGGTGGTGGTGAAACCGGAAACGATCTCAAAAAAAGCATTGATAAACTGGGGGATCTCTTTGGAAAAATAAAAGGGCAGACAGCCGATCAGACTGAGCGCCACCCAGCCGATGCCAATGCTGGCAAGACCGTCCTTCGCACCGATGGCTGTGGCGGCACTTTTGCAAAGTAAAAACAAAAAGCCCGCTACGATCAGCGCGATCACTATGGTTTGCAAAAAGGCCAGCATAGGGGTGGTTTCCCGATAATACAGGCAGATCGCCACAGCTGGGAGCATGAACAAGGCTTCGATAAACAGAATCTGGGCAACCAGTTTGCCCATCATTTTATAGTTCATATCGATCCCCCGTTATGCAAAAATGTCGTTGAGCTGTTGCAGGACACCTCTGCCGCTGGTGACGACGATCACGGAATCTCCCACGCAGAAGGTAGAATTACCGTTGGGAACTTCTGTGGTTGGGCCGTGGGTGATGCCGGCGATCAGTACATCTTGCCGCAGTTTCAGAGATTTCAGGGGCGTACCCTTATGCAGGGTGTTTTCGTCCACAATGAACTCCACCGCTTCTGCCTGGCCGTCTGCGATGGTATGTACGGACAGAGCGGCACCGGTCTGACTCTGCATTGCCCGGACGTAACGAATGATCTGATTGCAGGAAAGTTCCTTGGGGCAGATGATACTGCCAAGGGGCAGGTCGTTGAGAATACTGCTGTTTTCCGAATAACCCAATTTGGTGATTACCTGCGGAACGTTTCGGGTGGTGCCGTATAGAGAGATGACCATGTTCAGTTCGTCAAGGCCGGTCAAAGTGATCAGCGCGTCGCAGGTGGACAGACCCTCGCTTTCCAGCAAAGACTGGACGGTGGCGTCACCATGGACGATGCCGGTATCCGGGAGCAAAGAAGCCAACTCCACGCAGCGGTCATAATTGTTTTCGATCAGCTGGGTGGAAATATTGTCTTTTTGCAGCAGAGTAGAAAGATAATAGCTGATACGGCCGCCGCCGCAGATGATGACCCGGCGAGCCTTCCGGGCGATAATGCCCAGGTTTTTCAGCAGAATGGTCAAATTTTCCGTGGGGGCGGTGACGAAGATCCGATCTGCTTCCCGGAGTACGAAATTACCCTTGGGGGCAGAAGCGGTGCCGTTACGAAGCACCGCACAGACCAGAACTTTACATTTGACAATGTCGGGAAGCTCCGAAAGGGGGACATTGCACAGCTTGCTGGTGCTGTCGATCCGCAATTCCACAATTTCTGCATTGCCCTTTGCAAAGGTATCACGGTGCAAAAAGCCCGGGTATTTGAGCAGACGGTGGATTTCGGTGGCAGCCTGCTTTTCCGGATTGATGACCATGGAGAGGGCAAACACGTCACGCAGGGCATAGACCTGCTTTGCGTATTCCGGGTTTCGGATACGGGCGATGGTGTGCAGCTGGGGGTTGATGCTGTGGGCGATGGTGCAGCAAAGCATATTTACTTCGTCCTGGCCGGCAACCGCGATCAGCAGATCTGCGTCCTTCACACCGGCTTCCAGCAGCACGTCCATGGCGGCACAGTTGCCGTGGATTGCCATAACGTCAAAATTTTCCACACAGGCGTTGAGAACTTGCTGGTCGGAATCGATCAGCGTAATATCGTGTTTTTCCACAGAAAGCTGCCGGGCAAGGGTCATGCCTACCTTGCCGTTGCCTGCAATGATGATGTTCATAAGAAACCTCCGTTGGAGATAAATTACAGTCAGTATAACATTTTTATGGGAAAATTACAACTATTAGCATGATTTTGTTTTTTGTGGGTTTTGTATGGAGTGGTTCAGATCGGCAGATACTATCTGTGGTTGTGTTTCGGAAGCGCTGAATAATTGGACAGATTCGGTAAAATGTTTGTGCGGTTTTACAATTTTTTGGAAAAAACTGAAAAATCACGAAAAAAATATTGAAAATCCGGTGAAAATGCGGTATAACAATGGTGTTGTTTATTTGAGCCGGGCGGTTGCCCGGGAAAAGAGGTCACAGTATGGAAAGAAAAGTTGGTACCACATCCAGAGGTATTCGTTGCCCCATCATCCGGGAGGGCGATGATCTGGCGAAGATCGTGGTGGACAGCGTGGTTGAGGCTGCCGAGAGTGAAGGTTTTTCCCTGAACGATCGGGACGTGGTGGCGGTTACCGAATCTGTGGTAGCCCGTGCTCAGGGCAACTACGCCAGCGTGGATGCCATTGCTAAGGACGTGCGTAAGAAATTGGGCGGGGAGACCATTGGCGTGATTTTCCCCATTTTGTCCCGTAACCGATTTGCAATTTGCCTGCGGGGCATCGCCAAAGGCGCAAAGAAAGTGGTTTTGATGCTCAGCTACCCCTCTGACGAGGTGGGTAACGAGTTGGTTTCTTTGGATCAGCTGGATGCAGCGGGTGTGAATCCTTATTCCGATCTGCTCACAGAGCAGAAGTATCGGGAACTGTTCGGTGAGAATCTGCACCCCTTTACCAAGGTGGATTACGTGAAGTATTACGGCGATCTGATTCGGGAAAGCGGTGCGGAGGCAGAGATCGTTTTTGCCAACAATCCTCGGGCGATCTTGCAGTACACCAAGAATGTGCTGACTTGTGATATCCACACCCGTGTGCGTACCAAGCGGATCTTGAAAGCCGCAGGCGCGGAAGTGGTGTGCGGCATGGACGATATTCTTACGGAGAGTGTGGACGGCAGCGGCTACAATGAAAAGTTTGGTCTGCTGGGTTCTAATAAGTCCACAGAAGATAAGATCAAGCTGTTCCCTAAGGAGTGTACCGATCTGGTGTTGGATATCCAGAAGGCGCTGCTGGACAGAACCGGAAAGCACATGGAAGTCATGGTCTACGGTGATGGCGCGTTTAAGGATCCGGTGGGCAAGATCTGGGAGCTGGCTGACCCCAGCGTTTCCGTTGCCAACACCCCCGGCCTGGAAGGCACACCCAATGAGTTGAAACTAAAATATCTGGCGGATAACGATTTCGCAGATCTGAATGGTGAAGCGTTGAAGCAGGCCATCGAGCAGCGGATCCGGGAGAAGGGCAATTTGGAAGGCAATATGGCTTCCCAGGGCACTACCCCCCGTCGGCTGACCGATCTGATCGGTTCGTTGTGTGACCTGACCTCCGGCTCCGGCGATAAGGGCACTCCGATTATTCTGGTTCAGGGTTATTTTGATAACTACACGATGTAAAAGAAAAACCATCGGCAAATTTTTGCCGATGGTTTTTTGTTATTCTCCAAAGTGGATTGCGGCGACTTTCATCATCTCCCGAATGGGGAGGTTATAGGGGCAGCGGGTCTCGCAAACACCGCAGCCGATGCAGTCGGAAGCTTTTTTTGTCAAGGTTGCGTAGCGCTGCCGCGCCCAATCTTCCAGACCATAGCGGGAAATATAGCCGTCGAAGAGGAATACACCGGGAATGCTGATGCCGGCAGCGCAGGGAGCGCAGTAATTGCACCGACGGCAAAAATGGGTGCCGAGGGTCTTGCGGATCTGCTCGATGGCGGCAGTTTCCGTTTCGGATAGGGGAGAATCGTCGCAGCAGGCGGCCAGATTTTGTTCGATCTCGGAAAGCTCGGCCATGCCGGGAATGACCACGGTGACATCTGGATTGGCGCATACATACCGCAGCGCTAGGGTGGCATCTTCAATGGCACCGCCGCCCAAAGGCTTCATGCAGATAAAACCAATGTTGGATTCGGTGCAGCGACGCATCAGCTTTTCGCCTTGGTTTTCCACGATGTTGTAGGGGAACATTATGGTTTCTACCCAGGGCATGGACAGGGCAGCTTCAAACACTTCCGCAGAGTGAGCGGTGATACCGATGTGCCGGATCTTTCCGGCTTCTTTTGCTTCCATAAGGGCTTCCAGAGCGCCACCGGGAGCGATCACCTGCTCCAACTGTGCCGCAGAGGGGTTGTGCACCTGATACAGGTCAATATAATCCGTGCGCAGGTTGGCAAGGCTGATGTCGATATCCTTTGCCATGGCTTCCTTCGTCCGGGCCATGCTCTTGGTGGCAAGAATGAAATGCTCGCGAATGCCGGTCAGAGCTTCGCCCAAAAATGCTTCGCTGACGGTGTAGCCCCGGGCGGTATCGATATAGTTTACGCCTGCGGCCATGAGCCGCTCCATGAGACCCTTCGTGCCGGCAGCATCAATTTTCTGAATGGGGATACCGCCAAAACCCATGCGGGAGATGCGAAGGCCGGTCTTGCCCAAAATTCTGTATTCCATAATTTAACCCTTTCCTAATTCCTGATTTCGTTTGTAAGCGGCGGCGATGCAGGCAGCCACGGTTTCCGTAAAATCGCTTTCATAAAGAACGTGCATACCGGCCAGAGTGCTGCCACCGGGAGAGCACACTGCGTTGATGAGCGTCTGGGGCGCTTCGCCCGATGCAGACAGCATTTGGGCGGCACCGGCTACGGTGGCGGCAGCATAGGAAAGCGCCTTTTCCTCGGGAACGCCGCAGGCCGCAGCACCCTTTGCCAGGGCGTCTATGAAGTAATACACATAAGCCGGGCCACAGCCGGAGAGGGAGCAGGCGGCATCGATCAAATGCTCGTCAAGAGCGTCCAAAGTGCCGCAAAATTGCATATCGGAGAGGAAATCTGCCAAAACTTCGTCGCTGACCAGGGCGTTGCGGCAGTAAAGAATCATGCCCTTGCCCACCGCCACGGGGGTGTTGGGCATAATGCGGATCACGGGAAGCTCACAGCCGGCAAATGCGGCAATGGTTTCGGTGGTCAGACCCGCGGCCATGGTAATGAGAACGGGCTTTTTCTCCTGCAATAATCCTTGCAGGGGAGCGAGCACAGATTGCATCATCTGGGGTTTTACGCCCAAAAACAGTCTGCGGCAAGAATTGACGGCAGTTTCGTTGCTGCCGTAAGCAACGCCCAGCTCCTGAGCCAGTGCTGCTGCTTTTTCAGATTGATCCGCGATCAAAAAGTCTTGGGTTGCGTTTCGCAGCGCCCGGGCGATGGCACCGCCCATGTTGCCGCAGCCGATAAATCCGTATTTCACGATCAGTCACCTCGTGGATCCGGTAAGGAACACCGGACAGAATAAAAGCATAGATTAACATATAGTCCAGTATAATTCCCCCGGCGTAGATTGTCAATCGGTGGTTTACTTTGTTCAAATAAACCAATTATTTTGTTAAAACCGTTGGAATAAAGGCATTTCTGACAAAAAGCGATTTTTGCTATTGTTTTTTGGGGAAGAAAGTGCTACCATACATAAAAAAAGGACAATCGTCCTTAATGGAAAAACAGATCGGGAGGAATTTGTATGGCACGGGTATATAACTTTTCAGCCGGTCCGGCAGTTTTGCCGGAGGAAGTGCTGCAACAAGCAGCCGCGGAAATGATGGATTATCAGGGCAGTGGTATGTCCGTTATGGAGATGAGTCACCGATCTTCAACCTATCAGAATATTTTGGACACCGCAGAGCAGGATCTGCGGGATCTGCTGAATATTCCGGAAAATTATAAGGTGTTGTTCTTGCAGGGCGGCGCAAGTCAACAGTTTGCCATGATTCCCATGAACCTGATGAAGAACAAGGTGGCGGACTATATCATTACCGGTCAATGGGCGAAGAAGGCATGGCAGGAGGCAAAGCTTTACGGCCAGGCTAACGCGGTGGCGTCTTCTGCGGATCAGACCTTCTCTTACATTCCGGATTGCAGCGATCTGCCCATCAGCGAAAATGCGGACTATGTGTATATTTGCGAGAATAATACCATTTACGGCACCAAGTTCAAGACTTTGCCCAATACCAAGGGTAAGCCCCTGGTTTCTGATGTATCTTCCTGCTTCTTGTCCGAGCCTATGGACGTGGCCAAGTATGGCATGATCTATGGCGGCGTACAGAAGAATATCGGCCCTGCCGGTGTGGTGATCGCTATTATTCGGGAAGATCTGATCACGGAGGATGTGCTTCCCGGCACACCTACCATGCTGCGCTATAAGATCCATGCAGACAATGGCTCTCTTTACAATACGCCCCCGGCATACGGCATTTATGTGTGCGGTCTGGTGTTCAAGTGGCTGAAAAAGATGGGCGGCCTGGAAGCAATGAAGGCGCACAATGAGAAAAAAGCGGCAATTTTGTACGATTTCCTGGATCAGAGCAAGTTGTTCCGGGGAACAGTGGAGCCGAAGGACCGTTCGCTGATGAACGTGCCCTTTGTCACCGGTGACGAAGCTTTGGATGCGAAGTTTGTGAAAGAAGCGGCTGCTGCGGGCTTTGTGAACTTGAAGGGTCACCGGAGCGTAGGCGGTATGCGGGCCAGCATTTACAACGCCATGCCTTTGGAGGGTGTGGAAAAGCTGGTGGCGTTCATGGCGGACTTTGAGCGTCGCAACAGCTAAGGAGGAAAATTATGTATCAGATTCATTATTTGAATAAAATTTCCGAAAAGGGCATGGCCAAGTGGACGGAAGAGTATCAGACCACCCCGGTTCTGGATAATGCGGACGCGGTGCTGGTGCGAAGTGCAGCCATGCATGACCTGGATCTGCCGGAGAATCTGCTGGCGGTGGCAAGAGCCGGCGCAGGCGTGAACAATATTCCTCTGGATCGGTGCGCAGAGGCGGGTGTGGTGGTGTTCAACACCCCTGGCGCCAACGCCAACGGTGTGAAGGAAATGGCTATTTGCGGTATGCTTTTGGGCTGCCGGGATGTGATCGGCGGCATTGAGTGGGTCAAGTCCATCAAAGATCAGGGCGACGTGGCCAAAAAGGTGGAAAAGGGGAAGTCCCAGTTTGCCGGCAACGAGATCCTGGACAAAAAACTGGGCGTGATTGGTCTGGGCGCCATTGGCGGCCCGCTGGCCAATGCTGCCATCTCTTTGGGCATGAAGGTTTACGGCTATGACCCCTATATTTCCATCGATGCGGCATGGCATTTGGACAGCCATATCGTTCCGGTGAAGACGCTGGAAGAAATTTATGAGGTTTGCGATATTATCACAGTGCACGTGCCGCTGCTGGACAGCACCCGGAAGATGACCAACAAATACGCCATGGACAAGATGAAAGATGGCGTGATCTTGCTGAACTTTGCCCGAGATGCGCTGGTGGACGACGATGATCTGGAAGTGGCGCTCCAATCCGGTAAGGTTAAGCGCTACATCACCGATTTCCCCAACGACCGTACTGCCAATATGCAAGGCGTAGTGGCGATCCCTCACCTGGGCGCGTCCACGGAAGAATCCGAGGATAACTGCGCCAAGATGGCGGTAAAGCAGGTGATGAACTATCTGGAAAACGGTAATATTATCAATTCCGTGAATTTCCCCAACTGCGATATGGGTGTTTGTAACAAGGCCGGTCGTGTGACCATTATGCACAGAAACATTCCCAATACATTGAGTCGGTTTACCGGTGCTATGGCTAAGGAAAATATCAACATTTCCGACCTGGTGAACAGAAGCCGTGGGGAATATGCATACACCATGCTGGATCTTGACCATCCTGCTCCGGATTCCGTAATTGAAGAATTGAAGGCCATGGAAGGCGTTCTGAGAGTTCGGAAAATTAAATAAAAAATGAGCCCCGGTCAGCTGACCGGGGCTCATTTTTACAGTTGGGTGACTAAGGTGGAAAGGTCTTTGCGCTTTTTGGTTCGCAATGAATCGTCTGCGCTGGCGTAGCCGAGGGTAATGACGAGTCGGACGGGGGAGGTAAGATTGCAAATGGCACGGATCTTTTCGTCGTCCAGCCAGCCTAAGATGCAGGTGCTAAGACCCTGGGCGGTGGCTTCCGCGGTCAGATAGGCGGCTGCGATGCCAATGTCGATGGAGCGGTAATCGTTGTGCTTCAATTTTGCACCCAAAGCGGCGGATTTCACATAGGGCTCTTCGGAAATGACGATGATAATGGGTGCTTGGTCGGCAAATTTGTTCATGCCCATACCCATGGTGGCTTTGGCCACTTCCTTGGCGGTTTGGCCGGTGCACACGGTCAGGTGGTAGGGTTGGCCGTTGCAGGCGGAGGGGGCAAGGCGAACAGCGTCTAAGATCGCATCCAGTTTTTCCTGCTCTACGTCTCTCTGGGGATCGTAGCTGCGGCAGGATTGGCGGTTTAGGGCAATGCTGTGAAAGTCCATAAGATCAGTCCTCCTTTTTCTTTATCATAAGGATTACAGAAAGAAAAGTCAACAACCATTGCGTTGGGACGGTTTTGGGTGTATAATCGCAGCAGGAGGAGAAAACCATGAGCTTGGAGTTATTGCAGAAAATGAATAAAAAACCCTGTGGCTGCGGCAAGGTGCACAGCTTTGGCGGACGGGTTCTGTCCGGAACGGGCGTGCTTTCTCAGCTGGGGCAGATCGTTTTGGAATTTGCACCGAAAAAGGTGTTCGTCCTTTCGGACAGAAACACTTACAAAGCTGCCGGTGCGCGGGTTTGTGAGATTTTAGAAGGGGAGAAGATTCCCTATACCAACTATGTGCTGCCGGAGGAAACACCGGAACCGGATGAGCGCAGCGTAGGCGCTGCGGTGATGCATTTTGACAGAAGCTGCGATCTGGTGATCGGTGTGGGTTCCGGTGTGGTCAATGATATTGGAAAGATGCTCAGCGCAGTTGCGGGGGCGCAGTATGTGATCGTAGCCACCGCACCGTCCATGGACGGGTACGCTTCGGCCACATCTTCCATGACTCGGGACGGATTGAAGGTGTCCATCGACACCAAAAGCGCAGATGTAATCATTGGCGATACGCAGATTTTATGTCAGGCACCGATGCAGATGATGCGCGCCGGCCTGGGAGATATGATCGCCAAGTATGTGAGCATTTGCGAGTGGCGGATCTCTCATCTGATCACCGGGGAATATTACTGCGAGGAAGTGGCGGACTTGGTGCGCCAGGCCTTAAAGCGCTGCGTGGAGAACAGCCAGGGGTTGCTGCAAAGAGATGAGGCGGCAGTGGAAGCGGTGTTTGAGGGACTGGCGATTGGCGGTGTGGCCATGAAATATGCGGGACTTTCCCGGCCTGCATCGGGCGTGGAGCATTATATTTCTCATGTGCTGGATATGCGCGGCGTGGAATTTGGCACACCGGTGCAGCTGCATGGCATACAGTGCGCAGCGGGAACTTACATGGCGGTGGGACTGTATGAAAAGCTGAAAACCGTTCAGCCGGATCGGCAAAGGGCGCTGGATCGGGTTCGAGCATTTGATCAGGAAGCGTGGAACGGGCAACTGCGTCAGCTTCTGGGCAAGGGCGCGGAGGCGATGATCGCCCTGGAAGAAAAGGAACAAAAGTACGATCTTGCCCGTCATGAAGAGCGGCTGGACATTATCATGGCTCGGTGGCCCCAGATTTTGGCGATCATGGAAGAAGAATTGCCTTCTTTGAAGCAGCTGGAAACGCTGTATGAGGAAATGGGCTTGCCCAAAACCTTGGAGGAGCTGGGTACACCGGAGGCGCTTTTTCCGGTGATCTTTGGGGCAACGAAAGATATTCGGGATAAATATGTATTGTCCAGACTTTTGTGGGATCTGGGTTTGTTGGAATAAAGAAAAAGCGGGAGCGTCTTTTCGACGCTCCCGCTTGATTTATGATTGCTCGTGCTCAGATAGCCATTTTTTCTTCTCTTTATCAGAAAGGAAGTAAAGCAGCAGATAAAGACCTAAGGTTACCAGATCCAAAATGGCAGCCACCTGGAATACCGGCACATAGCTGCCCAAAAGATCATAGAACAAATTGGAAATGGGCGTTGCCAGCATACTGGCCAGGGATACCAGGGATAGGAAAATGCCCGTGGTGCTGCCGTAGGACTGATAGCCGAAAAGGGTCATTGCCAGCATGGGAATGGTGATGGTGGTGCACAGCAGGCTGAATGCGTGCAAAATCATGGCAAAATAGGTGATGATGGGATTGGAAACATCACACAAAAGCCACTGGCTGATGGCCGCACAGATCATGCAGATGACGGTGACGCGTTTTGCGTTGATCTTATCCAGCAGCCAACCGCCAAAAAGTTTAGAAACGGAGAGGATCAGCATTAAAATGCTGTAATAGCCGGACGCTTCTGTTTGGGAGAACCCATTGTCTTGGAAATGGGGGGTAAATACCATGAAGGTCAGGTATACGCAGGTGCAGGAAAGCAGGGTGCACAGGATCATCAGATAGAATTGGGGAAGCCGGAGCAGTTCCTTGAATGTATGGCCTGCCCATTCCAGATGTTTGGCGTCTGCTTTTGTTACATTCTGAACGGTAAGATTGTCGCCGTAGGGGGCAAGACCCATCTGGCTGGGTTCGTCCCGCAGGGCAAAATAGGAAATGGCCACGACGATCATTAGCAGCGCGGCAAAAATAAAGGCATATTGCCAGTTGCTGCGAACCATGATCTCGGTCAGCATGGTGGTCATCAGACTGCCGCCGATGCCCGTCGCCATGGAGATAACGCCCAGCATCAGACCCTGGTGCTTCTTAAACCAACTTTTTACGATGCGTACCACACCAGCGGTGGTACACACACCGCAGGCAAGACCCATCAGACTGCTGGAAACGGTGAGCATAGCGAGGGTTTTGGAAAATGCCATGATGATCAGCGATCCTGCACCCAGGAACAAGCAGAAAATGGCAGATTTTCGGTAACCAAAATGGTAAAACAGATAACCGGTGCACAGAGTGCTGACAAAGCCGAAAACAGAACGGGCGGTAACTGACAAAGAGTAAGCGCCCCGGGACAGGTCCAGAGATTCTGTGATCGGAACGGTAAATGCGCTGAAACTATTGAAAAAACCTGCAAAAATAATGGTCTCCACAAAGACGATCAATGCAATGACCCAATGGTAATGCTGCTTGATTTTGCCCATATTTCGCGCCTACCTTTCCTCTATGATTCCGCATGGACAAGTATAGCACGAATTTTACTTTTTGCAAGCGGTTAATTTTATTTTAGCGCAGAAGCTGCTCTTTGTGCCGGTAGGCAGGCCTTGTAGCGCTGGATATAAGCTTCAAAACCCGCTACACCCGCCGGGTCGGGTGCGGTGCAGGTGCTCTTGGCGTGGGAGAAGACTCTCGTGTGGAGGAAATCTTCCATGGTCTCGTTTTCTTTCCTGCGCACCATGTAGCTTGCCAGCAGCGCCATGCCCCAAGGGCCGCCCTCGCCGGCTGTTTCCATGGTGGTGATTTCCACGTTCAAAGCGTCGGCAAGCAGCTGCTGTCCTACACCGGGCGTCTTGAAAAAGCCACCATGACCCAAAAGCCGGTCAGATTCCACTTGCTCTTTCTCTTTGAGCATATCCATGCCCAGTTTCAGCGTGGCGATGGCGCCGTTTAATTGGGCGCGCATAAAATTGGCCAGGGTCATTTTGCTCTCGGGCAGGCGAATGAGCATGGGACGACCGATTTCCGTTTGGGACAGAGGCTCGCCCGCAAAATAGTTGTAGGAAATGATGCCGCTACAATCCGGATCGCCCTCCAAAGCTTTGCCAAAAAGAGTGGGGTACAGTACGTTCATATCCGCTTCATGACCCAGCGCGGTCAGCGCATCGGCAATCAGCTTTACCCAGGCATCAGCTTCGGAAACGCAGGTGTTGGTGTGGGCCATGGCCACGTGCTTGCCGGAGGGGGTGACCACCACATCGATCTCCGGGTAGTAGCCTTTCAGCGGCCGTTCCAAAACCTGCAAGGAAAAGGCGGAAGTACCGGCGGAAATGCTGCCGGTTCGGGGCAGGACAGCACCGGTGGCCACCATGCCGGTGGCGGCATCGCCTTCCGGGGCGCAAAGAGGAATACCGGCTTGCAGTTGACCGCTTTCGTCCAAAAGGGCAGCGCCTTTTTCGGTCAGCACACCGGCGCAAGTACCTACGGGTACGACTGTGGGAAGAATTTGCTTTAATTTCCAGGGGAACTGGTAGGGTTCTGTCAAAGTGTCGAATTGGGTCAGACGGTGGCTGTCGTAGTCGCCGGCCTGGCCGTCATAGGGGAACATACCCGAGGCGTCTCCTGCACCGATGACAAAGTTTTCTGTGAGCAGGTAATGGATATAGCCGCTGAGTGTGGTTAGGTGGCAAATGTCTTTTACGTGCGGCTCACCGTTCAAAATAGCCTGGTACAGATGGGCAATACTCCAACGCTGGGGGATATTGAACCGGAACAATTCCGTCAATTCCGCAGCGGCAAGGCCGGTAATGGTGTTGCGCCAAGTGCGGAAGGGGGCAATCTGCCGATGCTGATCGTCCAGTACCAGGTAGCCGTGCATCATGCCGGAAATGCCGATGGCTGCCACCTTGGTCAGCGGTTGTCCGAATTTATTTTCCACATCCCGGCGCAGATCGGTGTAGCAGGCCCGGACGCCTGCTACGGCCTTTTCCAAAGGATACGTCCAGACACCGTCGGTCAGGTCATTTTCCCAGCAGTAGCTGCCGGAGGCGATACATTGAAAGTTTTCGTCCATGAGCACGGCTTTGATCCGGGTAGAGCCAAGCTCAATGCCCAGGACGGTTTTTTGAAGATCCATAATGACACTCCTTTTGAAAAAAGCCTCCCCAAAGGGAGGCTTTTATTGGATTAGATGGCTTTGGCGTTGGCCAGCAGATACCGCTCAGCCTCAGCGCTCCACAGATTGTTGTGTGCCTTGCAGATGCGATCCAGCTCTGCGAACAGAGGATCGGTCTTGCCGGCTTCTTCAAAGTCTGCGATGGCAGTCAGAGGCAGATCAATGTGGTTGTAAATGAGCTTCTTGCCACCGGGAATGCTGGGCAGATTCTTTACGGTTTCCACCACTGCATTCAGACCACCGATATGGGTAACCAGAGCGGCGGGGTTGAGCTTACCGGCGCTCATCATTTCGATGGCTTCCCGCAGGTCGTCACCGTTGCCGCCGGAGGTGCCCACCACGTGGGTGTACAGATAGTGAACATTGTACCAGTTGAAGGGGGCCTTGAACTGGGTGTCGGTAGGACCGGCAAAGAAGTTCAGGCAGCCGTCGTAACCCAGAATGTCACCGGCCTGCTCGATCAGAGGTTTGACAGGAGCGAAGCAGATCACATCGTCGTAACCGGTGCCGCCGGTCAAGGAACGCAGATACTCGGTAGCGCCTTCCATTTTGGTGTTTACATAGTGCAGCTCAATGCCCTGCTTCTTGGCCTCTTCCACAGTGTAGATGGAAGCTGCGCGCTCCAAACGGGCATCGTCAATGTCGGTCACAACCAGCAGGGAGGGACGGCGGTCGCAGTGCAGCGCATAGTCGATAGCGCCCAGACCCATGGGGCCCACAGATGCCAGCATGGCCATCTTGCCGCCTTCCTTGATGCCCATTTCATGAACATAAGAGCCGGCCTTGGTGTGGTACATGGCGTGGAAAGTACCCACGACGCAGCTGATGGGCTCGGCCAGAGAGCCGTAGAAGTAAGCGTCTGCATTGTAAGGCAGCAGGCAGTCCATCAGCAGGGTTTCGATGGGCACGTTGCCGTACTGGGCAGAGCCGCCGCAGAACTGATAGGAGTAGCCGGGAGCCATCTGAGAGCCCTTGTAGTAGTGAGCAGGCTGAATGGCGAACTTGTCGCCAACCTTGTACTTGTGCTTCCAATTTTCGCCTACGGCAATGATATCACCGCAGAATTCGTGACCCACGATGGTGGGGTTCACGGCGCAGTCGTCGGGAACGCGCTTGTGATCTTCGCCTTCCAGGACGGCTTTGTAGGTGGACATACATACGGAGTCGGAAATAACACGGATTTGCACATCATCGGGACCCAGCTCGGGCAGGGTGATCTCGTCTAAGCGCAGGTCGTTCTTTCCGTGGATTCTGGCAGCTTTGGTATTCATATAAATTCCTCCTTAGAGTGTGTTTTACTGTTTTTCGTGCTCAATGAGCTTCCAGGTGGCATCAATGAGATTCTGGAACAGGGGATTTTCCATGGCTTTGATGATAAAGCTCTGGCGGGGGGTGTTGATGTCTTCACCGGAGATCTGGAACATGCCATAATCGTCGCACAGCTTGCGCAGACGGGTCAGCTGGGCGGGGGTGTTCCGGGTGGGCATATAGGTGACTGCCTTGACGCCCTCTTCTTTCAGACATTCAAACACATCGTCCAGATAATCGTCTTCAAACTTCTGGGCTTTCTTGTCGCCGGTGACGCTGTCGCCCACGTCGCCTAAGTAAGCGTAACACAGGTAAGCGTCAATTTCACCGCAAAGCTTGACCATATCAGCAAGTTTGGGGCACTCGTCGGTGGCGTCAATGAAGATCTGGGGTACAAATGCGCCTTTGAGCATACCCAGAAGGTCGTACTCGTAGAAAGGATAGCTCAGATCCAGCATTTGCGCGCGCTGCTTTTCATTGAGAGTCAAGCCCATCTGGGTAAGCTTTTCGATCATCTTTTCGCCTTTTCCCACTTCCTTGACCAGACGGATCGCCAGAGCGTACATCAGATGTCGCTCGGTAACACCGCCAAACTCGTGGGCCATGGACAGGGGGAGAACATCTCGATCGTAGTCCATATCCAAGTTCAAAAGCCGGTTGATGTTTTCAATCATCTGGCGGTTACGGGCATGACGGGCAGCCTGATAAGGCTTGAAAAACTCCGTGAGGACGGAAATTTTATCATGGGGAACGGACTGAATGGTCATATAGCTGACGCCCACCTGGTCCGGATTATTGGTGCGGCGACCTTCCAAACGGGTGCCGTCCATGGAGATCCGAGCTTCCATGCCGATGGTTACGGGCATGCCGATGATGGCAGCAGCTTCCAAGAATTCCTCCGCACCGGAGATGGAATCGTGGTCGATGATACCGGCGGTGCACAGACCCTCCATACGGGCGGCATATACCGCAGCAGTGGGAGAGTAGGGAGAGAAGGAATAGGTGGTGTGAATGTGGTTGTTGATATACTGGCTCACCATGGGCGGGAACTGAGTCTGGGGTAAAATGGTTTTCAAATTGGCCAGCCGTTCTTCCTTGGTGGGGGCGTTGAGCAGATCAAGTACTGCAATATCGATCATATCAATTCCTCTTAGTTCAGCATGACCTGGCCACCGGTTACGGGCAGAGCCTGGCCGGTTTCATAGGTCTGCTCCACACAGTACATCACTGCCCGGGCAACGTCGATGGGCAGACAGCCACGGTTCATGGGAGCCTTGGCTTCGTAGAAACGACGAACATCTTCCACGGTCTTGGCGCCGGGCACCTTGCCGGCTTTCAGGTACTGCACGAACAGGCCCTTTTCCGGGTCGGACCACAGAGGGCCGTCCAGATAGTTGCCGGGGCAGATAGCGTTGACCTTGATATTGTATGCGCAAAGTTCCAGAGCGAAGGACTGCACCAGACCGATGGCGCCAAACTTGGAGCCGGCATAGGCGAAGTTCTTGTTGGAGCCTTCCAGACCGGACTTGGAGGACATGGCGATGATGTCGAAGGTGGCGGTGGGATCGGCTTCATGCTGTGCCTGCATGATGATGGCTGCATACTTGCAGGTCAGGAACAGACCGGTGTAGTTGATGGCGGTGACGAAGTCGAAGTCCTTCTTCTCGAAGTCAGCGATGGGGCCGGAGCGGACAACACCGGCATTTGCGACCATGATATCCAAACCACCGAATTTTTCAACAGTCTGAGCGACCATGTTGGCGCAGCTTTCTTCGTAGGAAACGTTGACGGCCAGCGCCCATGCGCGTTCGCCCATTTCCTTTGCCACAGATTCTGCCAGAGGCAGGTTCATGTCAGCGATGATGACGGTTGCACCCTCTTTGTAGAGTTCCTCTGCAATGCCCTTGCCAAAACCCTGGGCAGCACCGGTGACGATGGTGATCTTACCGGCCAGACGGCCAACACCGGCGGGACGGTTGTGAATGTTTTTCTTGGCCAGTTCGGCCCATTTGGTCATATCTACGCTCATGATATTGCCTCCTTAATGTAAAAAGGTTAATAATTTTTGATAGGCCTGCTCCCACTGCTCTGTGTGGTTGGGAGTCCAGGTTTCTACGGTTTCGGAGTTGCGCACGATCTGACGCAGATGGTCAAGATCGGTGATGTCGCCCAGCGCCATGGCCTGGGTGAGCAGGTTGCCGATGGCAGCGCCTTCTACGGGACCGGTGATCACTTCCCGGTTAAGGGAGTCGGCAATCAACTGATTCAAGAAGCGGTTGTTGATGGGGCCGCCTACGATGTTCAGAGAGTCGATCCGCTGACCCTTCATCTTTTCCAGACCTTCCAGGGCGTACCGATATTTCAGCGCCAGAGATTCATAGACGCAGCGGGCAATCTGGCCCACGGTCTCGGGAATGGGCTGATTGGTGCGGCGGCAGAAGTCCTGAATCTTTTGCTCCATATTGCCACCGGCATAAAATTCGGGGGAGTCCGGGTTGATGATGCTGCGGAAGGGTTCGGCAGCTCTTGCTTGGTTGACCACGCCGTCCCAGGAGACGTTGACACCGTTTTTCATCCAATCCCGACGGCATTCCTGAATGATCCACATACCGATAATGGTCTGTAAGGGGCGGAAGCCGCCTTGGATCGTGCCTTCGTTGGAGAAACCGGCTGCTGCGGCCTCGGGGCGCAGGTCGGGGGTATCCATTTCAGCGCCGAACAGAGACCAGGTGCCGGAGGAGCAGAATGCGAAGCTTCCGCTGCCGGGGATCGCAGCTACCGCAGATGCGGTGTCGTGGCTGCCAACCGCAACAAATGCGGCAGGGTTCAGACCCAGTTCTTGGCACAGTTCCGGGCGAAGATAGCCGCGAATGGTGCCGGTCTTGTCGATTTTTGTAAAGATCTTTCTAGGCAGTTCCAACTCATCGATGGTCTCCCAGTCCCAATCCTTGGTGGTGGGGTTATAAAGCTGAGTGGTGGTGGCGATGGTGTATTCCGTGCCCTTGGCGCCGGTGAGGAAGTAACCCAGAAGGTCCGGGGTCAGAAGCATGGTGTCGGCTACCTGCAAGGCCACATCGTCTTCCCGCTTTCTGCGGTAAAGCTGATAGAGCGTGTTGAAAGCCAGGGAGGTGTCGATGCCGCTGCGGCTGTACAGCACCTGCTCGGGGATCTTAGCCTTGACGGCGTCGATATCTTCCTGAGTGCCCAACCGATAGGAGCGGGGGATACCGGCCAGGTGACCGTTCTTGTCCAGCAGACCGTAGTCAACGCCCCAGGTGTCGATACCGAAGGCATCCAGGTCGCCATAGCCGCCCTGCTGGAAGGCCAGCAGGCCTTGCTTTAACTGATTGAAGAGGTAGGGCGTATCCCAATAGAAAATGCCGCCCATCTCTATGTAATTGTTTTCAAAGCGGTGCAATTCGGTCATGGTGATCTTTTCACCGTCGAATTGACCCAGAATTGCTCTGCCGTTGCTGGCGCCCAAGTCAAAGGCCAGCAAATTTCTGACTTTTTTCATATTGTACCTCCTGCTTCACGGTTCAATTTTGCCAATGCAACCGTTAACAAAATTCAGCCGTGAATATGGCTTTCAGCCAAGAACCGGCACCACCGAAGTGGTGCCGGTCGGTTTTAGCCGTTTACACTAATGTAGTTGTAAAAGCCTGGGGATTAGCCCATGTAGAAGATGTTCTGCTCTTTCAGAGCGTCGATGTTCTCAGTGGTGTACCATACGCCGGGGATGCCCACGTCAGCGACGGTCTTGCCTTCCAGCTTAGCAATAGCCAGTTCAACAGCCTTGTAGCCGATGTTGTAGGAGTCCTGAGCAACGGAGCCCACCAGCAGGGGGTAGGTTGCGCCAGCGTCCTTCAGCCAGTCGTGCTGGTTGGTGCCAGCGTCGAAGCCGCAGAACAGGATGTTCTGGTAGGGGGTGGTGTTGACGCTGATCGCGGGGAACACTTCGTTCACAACGCCTTCGTTGGTCATGAAGATGGACTGTGCGCCCCAGGTCTGCAGAGCGTTCAGAGCCATTTCGTACTCACCCTTGTTGTTAGCCTTAACCTGCACGTTGACGTCCAGAGTGTAGCCGTCAGCAGTAGCCAGTTCCTTGATCTTGTTCTCGAAGCCCTTGGCACGGTCAATGCCGGTAGCGCTGGAGTCGTGCTGAATGATACCAACCTTGTAGCCGTTGGTCAGAACGTTCTGAGCCTTCAGGTAAGCGTAGAAGTTGGTGGCAACGATGGCAGCAGCAGCCTCGTTATCGGTAGCGACGGAACCGATGGTGGGGTCCTTGGCGGGGTTGATGTCAGCGCCGCCTTCATACAGACCGGAGTCGAACTCGACAACGGGCAGGCCCTTGTCGAATGCAGCGTTCAGCTCGTCGGTGAAGCCCAGACCGATGGTAGCCAGAACCAGAGCCTTCACATTGGAGTTGTTCAGGGCAGCCTGGATCATTTCGCGCTGCTCGTTAACATACTCTTCGCTCTCCTGGGTGGGGCCACGGAAAGTGATGGTGTAACCATACTTAGCAGCGGCATCCTCGGCGCCGGCCTTAACAGCCTGCCAGAAAGCGTGGGTCTCGCCCTTAGCGATAACAGCGATGACACCCTTGGAGTCGCCGGTTTCGGTGGGAGTGCAAGCAACCAGAGCAACGCCCATGACCAGAACCAACAGCAATGCAATCAGTTTTTTCATTTTGTTTTTCCTCCTAAAAATTTGTTGGATAGTTATTATAAAACCTGACGGTTTTATTACGAAAATAAGGGGTTAAGCTTTTGCTTTGTCTGAGATTGCCTTTTTCTCAGCAGTGGGGATCTTAACCTTGGCAGCGGATTTCTTTTTCAGAACGTCCAGCATGACAGCGCCAACAACGATCACACCGGTAACAGCATAGGTGATGTTGGTAGCGGAGACCACGCTGCCGCTGCTCAGTGCAATGTTCAGACCCTGACGAATGATGACCAGGATCATGGAGCCCAGAATGGTGCCTGCAATGGAAGCGGAACCGCCAGTGGTGCTGGTGCCGCCGATGTACACGCCTGCGATGGCATCGAGTTCCATGCCGTTGCCGGCAGCGATGGTCAAAGAGGGGTTGGCAGCGGTGTAGAACATAGCTGCAATGCCGGCAAAGGTGCCGCCGATGGCGTATGCGATGATCTTGTACTTATCCACATCGATACCGGAAAGACGGGCGGCTTCTTCGTTGGAGCCGATGGCCAGAATGTAACGGCCAACTTTGGTCTTGTACATTACGACCATGCAGATGATGGTCAGACCGAGCACCCAAACCAAACCAATGGGGAAACCTTCGTAGTTGACAAAGGTTTTTTGCAGCCAGCCGACGGTGGGGTACTTGACAGCGGAAGAGGTTTTACGAACCAACTCGGCTACCACAGCGGTCACGCCGCGGGAAACCAGCATGGTGCCCAGGGTGGCGATGAAGGGAGCCAGCTTGCACTTGGCTACCAGGAAACCGTTGAGAAGGCCGAATGCAAAACCTACACCCAGCATGATGGGAATGGTCATCCAAAGGTTCTCGGTGACAGTGACGGTGGTGCGGCACAGAGCACCGGCAAAAACTGCGGAGCCGACACACACAGTACCAATGGACAGGTCAATACCGCCGGTGGCGATGACGAAGGTTACGCCCAGAGCCAGAATGGCGTAGGGAACGAAGGACTTGGTCATGGTCAGCAGGTTGTGGCTGCTGGCAAAACCGGGGTTGATCATGGTGAAAATAATGTAAAGAACGACGGCAGAAGCAATGATCACCATGTTCTGCTTGCCGGAGCGAAACAGATTTTGGATTTTGTTGCCGCGATTTAATAAGGTATTGTTGCTCATATCAATTCTCCTCTCGCATGGTAGCAAGTTGCATAATGTTTTCTTGAGTTGCTTCGGAAATATCCAGCTCACCGGTCTTGCGGCCTTCGCACATGACCACGATGCGGTCACTCATACGAAGAACTTCGGGAAGCTCGGAAGAAATCATGATAATCGATTTGCCTTGATTTACCAATTCGTCCATCAACGCGTAGATTTCACTCTTGGCGCCTACGTCGATACCGCGGGTGGGCTCGTCGAAGATGAAGATATCGCAGTCCTTGATCAGCCAGCGGGCAATGATGACCTTCTGCTGGTTGCCACCGGAGAGGTTTTTCAGAAGCTGCTCCATGGAAGGAGTCTTGGTACGAAGAAGAGCGTTGGTGCTGGCAGCGGATTCACGCATTTTGCTGTCGTTAATCATACCGACGGAAATGAACTTATCCACAGAAGCCAGAACGGAGTTCTCTGTAACGGATTTGTCCAGCATCAGGCCGAAACGCTTCCGGTCCTCGCTGAGGTAGCAGATGCCGTTCTTAACAGCCTGAGAAGGATTCTTGATGCGGACCTTCTTGCCATTGAGGTAGATCTCACCGGTTTGCTTGGGGTCTGCACCGTAAAGGGCACGAACCACTTCGGTACGACCGGCACCCATCAGACCTGCAAAGCCCAGGATCTCGCCCTTGCGAAGCTGGAAGCTGACGTCCTTGACTTCCTTGCCTGCGTTCAGGTGCTTGACTTCCAGCACCACAGGTGCGTCGGCAGGAACCTTGCTGGATTCTTTTTGCTCACCCATGATCACGCGGCCAACCATCATTTTAACGATGTCGTCCTTGGTCACATCAGCAGTGTTCACGGTGCCCACATATTCACCGTCACGCATGACGGTAACTCTGTCGGAGATCCGGTTGATCTCGTCCATACGGTGGGAAATGTAGATCATGCCGATGCCCTGCTTTTTCAGGTCGTTCATGGTCACAAACAGCGCTTCCACTTCCGGGAGGGTCAGTGCAGCGGTGGGCTCGTCGAGAACCAACAGCTTGCAGTCCCGGGAAACCGCTTTGGCGATCTCGACCATCTGCTGCTTGCCGACGGTGAGGCTGCCCAAACGGACGGAGGGATCAATATTTACGCCCAGACGATCAAACAGAGCCTGTGCTTCGGCCTCCATAGCCTTGTCATCAATAAAGCCGCCCTTTTTGAACTCTCGGCCAATGAACATGTTCTGCGCCACGGTCAGATGGCTCATCATGTTCAATTCCTGGTGGATAACGCTGATACCCGCGGCCTGGGATTCGGCAATGTTGTGGAAGTTGACTTCGTTGCCGAAGTATTCCACGCTGCCGCCGTCCCGCTTATGGATGCCGCACAGTACTTTAATTAATGTAGATTTACCGGCACCGTTTTCGCCCATCAGCGCATGGACTTCACCGGCCTTCAATTCGAAGTCTACACCTTTCAGCGCGTGCACGCCGGAGAAATATTTCTGAATGCCTTGCATTTTCAGAATGACTTCACCCATTATTCTTATCACCTTTCCTGATTTTAACTGGTTGTGTACACACCGGAGAGACGGAAAACCGCATAAGAAAGACAAGGAAAACGGGCTTGCCGATCCGGGTATAAACGCTACAAAAGTTCATGGTAAAACAGTAAAAAACGAGCGAAACGTTTCGACTGTACACCTTGATGAAAAGCAAGGGCAAAATGGAGATTATGGTAAACGATTTTTTGTTAAATCTGCTAAAATCCCTTTTGCCGGGGCTCTTCCTGGGTATATATTATAATAAATCCACAAAAAAATCAAGATGTTTTTTAAAAAATTGTATTGACAGCACAAAATGAATTTTATATATTATAGATAAGAAAAGGGCAGTTTAGGGGTAAAAATACGCGAAACGTTTCGCCCTGCTGACGGAACGGAGGGCTTTATGGCGACAATCAAAGATGTGGCACAAAGAGCCGGCGTGGCGATCTCCACAGTCTCCAAGTACATAAACGGTGGTACTGTCCACGAGGACAATGCAGAGGCCATTCGTAAAGCCATTGCGGAGCTGGATTATCGGGTCAATCCCTTTGCCCGAAACTTAAAAACCCAGCGCAGCCCGTCCATCGGAATTCTTCTTCCGGATATGACCGCGCCCTTTTATGGTACAGTGGTTTCTGCACTGGATCGGGCACTGCGGGAGCGGGGCTATCATACATTAATATCTTGTTATGGTTCCAATCACGGATTGGAACGGGACAATCTGCACTTTCTGATCACCAACGGTATTGACGGCTTGGTGTACATGCCGGAAAATCTGTCGGCAGATGAATTTTACGAGTTATCGGCCAATTCCAATATTCCTATGGTGCAGGTGGACCGGATCATTCCGGGGCTGAATAGCGACGCGGTGTTGGCAGACAATGCCGGTGCGGTGTACCAGGCGATCAGCGGTTTGTTGGAAAAAGGTCATAAGCGGGTGGCGATCATCACAGGACCCAAATCCGTGTTTTCCGCAAAGGAACGGCTGGTCGGTTACCTTCGGGCTCTTTCTGATCACGGAATCCTTTATGATGATGAGCTTGTCATCAGCGGAAAGAACACATTTACCACCGGTTACCGGGGCTACGAAAAGCTCTTGTCCCTGGAAGACCGACCTACAGCGGTATTTACCACCAACTACGACATTACCATGGGCTTGCTCACTGCCACACGGGAGCAAGGACTTCGGATCCCGGAGGATCTGGATATTTTTGGTTTTGACTGTGTGGAAGTTTGTGCGATGCTGAAACCGCCGCTGCCGGTGGTGCACCAGCCGGAGCAGGAGATCGGGCAGATGGCTGCGGCTTATCTGATCGATCGGCTTAGCGGTTATAACGGCGAACCCAGAACCACATATTTAAAATGCCGGCTTACGCCGGAATAAATTGGGTTAGAGCACTTCGGTGTTTTAATATTATATTATAATGTATGCTGTGGGATTTCACAGCAAAAGAATAAGGAGGAAAAACTTATGGCAAAGAATAGATATGTCGGCGATTATCCCGTAATTGGTATTCGCCCCATCGTTGATGGCCGTCGTGGCCCCCAGATGATGCGTGAATCCCTGGAACCCTTGGTTTGGGCAATGGCGGAATCCGCTAAGAAGCTGTTTGAGGAGAACTTGTTCTACTCCAACGGTGAACCCGTCAAGGTTGTTATGGCAGATACCTGCATCGGCCGCGTTCCCGAGGCTGCTGCTTGTGCGAACAAGTTTAAGAAGGAAGGCGTTTCCATCACTCTGTCCGTCACCCCCTGCTGGTGCTACGGTTCCGAGACCATGGACATGGATCCTCACACCATTAAGGGCGTATGGGGCTTTAACGGCACCGAGCGTCCCGGCGCTGTGTATCTGGCTGCTGTTCTGGCCGGTCACGCACAGAAGGGTCTGCCCGCATTCGGTATTTACGGTCACGAGGTTCAGGATCGGGATCAGGTTACCCAGATGCCCGAGGACGTAAAGGAAAAGCTGCTGCGCTTCGGCCGCGCCGCTGTTGCTGTTGCTACCATGCGTGGCAAGAGCTATTTGCAGATCGGCTCTCAGTGCATGGGTATTGCCGGTTCTATTATGGATCAGAGCGTGTTGGAAGAGTACTTCGGCATGCGTGTTGAGTCCGTCGACGAGGTGGAGATCCTGCGTCGAATGGAAGAAGGCATCTACAATGAGGAAGAGTTCCAGAAGGCTCTGGCTTGGACCAAGGAGCATTGCAAGGAAGGCCGCGACGACAACGTAGAAGAAGTGGAGTTCCTGGGCGAGAAGGTTCGTATCAAGTTCACCCCCGAGGAAAAGGAAAAGCAGTGGGAATTCACTGTTAAGATGTACTGCATCATCAAGGACCTGATGGCCGGCAACCCCAACCTGTCTGACAAGTTCGAGGAAGAGAAGGTTGGTCACAATGCCATCGCAGGTGGCTTCCAGGGTCAGCGTCAGTGGACCGATCATTGGCCCAACTGCGACTATCCCGAAGCTCTGCTGAGCTCCACCTTCGACTATGAAGGCGCTCGTGAGCCCTACACCCTGGCTACCGAAAATGACATTCTCAACGGTATGAGCATGCTGATGATGCGTTTGCTGACTCACCGTGCACAGATCTTCGCTGACGTTCGTACTTACTGGTCCGGTGAGGCTACCGAGCGTGTCACCGGCTACAAGCTGGAAGGCAAGGCTGCCGAGTCCAACGGTATTATCCACCTGCTGAACTCCGGCGCTGCTTGCTTGGATGCTTCCGGTGTCTGCACCGATGAAAGCGGCAATGCGATCATGAAGAAGTGGTGGGAAGTCACCGAGGAAGACATTAAGAAGATGACCGACGCTACCGTATGGTGCGAGGCCGGTCAGGACAACTTCCGTGGCGGCGGATTCTCCAGCCACTATACCACCAAGGCTGAAATGCCCTGCACCATGATCCGTATGAACCTGGTAAAGGGTTTGGGCCCTGTGCTGCAAATCGCAGAGGGCTGGACTGTGAACCTGCCTGATGAGGTTTCCGACACCCTGATGGAACGCACCAATCCCACCTGGCCCTGCACTTGGTTTGCTCCTCGCTGCGACGGCAAGGAAGGCTCTGCATTCAAGACCGCTTACGAGGTCATGATGAACTGGGGTGCCAACCACGGCGCTATCTCCTACGGCCACATCGGTGCTGACCTGATCACCATGTGCTCCATGCTCCGCATCCCCGTTTGCATGCACAACGTTCCCGAGGACGATATCTACCGTCCTGCTTGCTGGAACGCATTCGGTATGGACAAGGAAGGCCAGGATTACCGCGCTTGCGCTACCTACGGCCCCATGTACAAGTAATTTTCCCTAAAATAAAAGTGGCGGTCTTTTGACCGCCACTTTTTGAAAAAACGCAGATTACAGTGTATTTCTGATCGCCAGAGTTTTGGCAAAATTTTCGGCCGCTTCCAATGTGCCGATGGCTTCTTCCAATGTTTTGCCCACGCAGACCACACCGTGTCCGCCCAAAAGGGCAAGCAATTTTCCGTCAAGAGCCGTTTCAATGCCTGCGTGAATGGCGTGTGTGCCGTGTTCACCATAGGGCAGGCAGTGGATCTTGCCGAACAATTTGCCCAGGAACACATCCTGGGGCGGGTCAAAATCCCGATAAGCCAGAGCATAGGCGGTCAGATAGGGGCTGTGGCAATGAAATACCGCGCCAATATCGGGACGGGCCTGATAGGCGGCTTCGTGAAGGAAAAATTCCGAGGATCGTTTTTCGGTTCCACCGATCTGGTTTCCTTGGGAATCTACGACGCAGATCATTTCTTCTGTCAGCAGAAGCTTGGAGCGGCCGGAGGGCGTGATGTAAATGTTGCCCGTTTCCCGATCGATCACGGACAAGTTTCCTTCCAGAGAATTTACCAGTCCTTTTTGCTCTGCGATTGTTGAAAATTTAGCGACAGTTGCTGTATAATTCATGTATGGCACCCCCTGTTTTCTTTATCATATACATATCAATTATAAATGTCAATCGGAGGTATTATTATGCTGAAAAACATTCCTTCCATTCTTTCTCCCGAGCTTTTGAAAGTTCTGGCGGAAATGGGCCATTCTGACCGGATCTGCATCGGTGACGGCAATTTCCCCGGCGCTTCTATGGCTAAGGCGAAAAACGCCATTTTCCTGCGGGCTGACGGCCATGGCGTTCCTGAAATTCTGGACGCGATCTTGCAGGTGTTCCCCTTGGATACTTATGTGGAAAAGCCCGCTGTTCTCATGGAAAAAATGGATTGCGACAAGGATCTGGTGATCCCGGTTTGGGACGAGTATAAGTCCATTATCGGTAAGTATGACGACCGGGGCGCTGCTGCGGTGGGCAATATCGACCGTTTCAAGTTCTATGACGAAGCCAAGGATTGCTACTGCATTTTGCAGACCGGTGAAACGGCAATTTACGCCAATATTATCCTGCAAAAGGGTGTTATCAAATAATGGTTACATTATTAAAAACAGCCCTGCCGGTGTTTTTGGCGCTGGCGTTGGGTATGCTTTGCCGTAGCAAGGGTTTTTTGAACCGGGACGGCGTAGACACTTTGAAAAAGGTGGTCGTCAACCTGACCTTGCCAGCAGTACTTTTGAATGCGTTTGCCACGGCGGAATATTCTCTGTCTACTATGGCAATGCCCGTGCTGATGTTCCTGCTTTGCTGCCTTGCACTGGCGCTGGGTATGCTGGCGGTTCGTCTGTTCGGGATCAAAAGCCGGCTTGTGCCGTTTTTGATGTCCGGATGCGAGGCGGGAATGCTGGGTTATGCGCTGTTCGTTATGTTGTTTCCTGATAAGAGCATTTCTGGCTTTGCGATGCTGGATCTGGGACAGACTTTATTTGTATTTACCTTATACAAGATATTGATTTCCGGAAAACGGGAGTGGAAAGTCATTATTTCCGATATGATCCATTCTCCGGTGCTGTGGGCGGTGTTTGCAGGTGTGTTCCTGGGCGCTACCGGCCTTTATCAGGCTATGGGACAGTTCCGAGGTGTAATGAAATCGGTTACGGACTTCATCAGCGCGCCCACGGGCATGATCATTTTGCTCACGGTGGGTTTTGATCTGGTGATGGATCAGATCCCTTGGAAAAAGGTGGGCGGATTGATCGGAATACGGCTGGCAATCATGGCAATTTGCTTTGGCGTAGCGGTGCTGCTGAACCGGACGGTCTTGCATGGCTTGATCTTTGAGGGCGCAGCCCTTTTGATGGTGATTTTGCCGCCTCCTTATGTGATCCCGGTATTTGCAGATGAGCCGGAAGAACGGGTGCAGATCTCTTCTTCTCTTTCTGCTATGACACTGGTGACAATGGTGCTGTTTGGCGTGTTGTCCTTGGCGATCAGTATGATCTGATGGGTGAAAAGCATGGTTGAATTACGGTATAAAGATCTGTTGGTTTGGATTGTTCCGGAACAGGGCATGAAAACAGTTCGTTTACTGTGGGGCGATGAAGAAATTTTGCGTCCGTTAAATGACGCAGAAAATTGGCAGAGCAATGCCCTTTATGGCATTCCGCTGCTGCTCCCGTCAAACCGGACAGATGGTGGTAAGTTTACCTTTGAAGGTGTGCAGTATCAGCTGCCCATCAATGAGGAAGCGAACGGGAATCATCTGCATGGCTTTTTGCGTGATGCAGCCTTTGCGGTAATGGAGCAGGGTGAAAATTTTGTGTCCGGTATTTACGAAAATCGGGGTGAGATATTTCCGTTCCCGTTTCGGATCCGGGTGGACTGCGCCTTGGATAAGGGCGGTTACCGGCAGGTGTTTAGTATTGAAAATACCGGCGCGGGCAATATGCCCCTGAGTTTTGGCCTGCATACCAATTTTGCTGAGAAGGACAGTTTTCAAGTGCCGCTGGATCGGTGCTGCGTGACCAACGAGCGGCATATTCCCACCGGAGAATTTGCCCGGTTGAACGACAGACAACAGCAGTACAGCCAGGGAATGAAAACGGACGGGGGATCGGTCAACGGTTTTTATACCGCAGCCGGCCATTGCGCCCGGATCGGGAACATGGAATATGTGGTATCGGAAAATTTTGACCACTGGATTCTGTTTAACCGGGGCGGCAAGCAAGGCTTTTTGTCTGTGGAACCCCAATGCGGCGGCGTGAATGTGCTTAATTCCAAAATCGGGTTGCGCATTTTGGCGCCAGGGGAGAAAGAAGTGTTCCGCACTTGTATCCGACCTGTATAAATTAAAAAGCCGACGGTTTTCACCGTCGGCTTTTTGTTAGTTGGGCTTGTGGGTTTTGCGGTATTGACCGGGCGTTAGTCCGGTTTTTTGCTTGAAGAAGCGGACGAAACCGGAGATGTCGCTGTTGCCGATTTGGGCAACGATCTCTTGCAGGTTCAGATCGGTTTTTGCGAGCAAGTACATGGATCGCTCCAAACGTTTATTGGAAATGTATTCGGAAATACCCATACCCGCATGGTTTTTGAAAAGCTTACGCATATACTGGGGAGAAATGGAGAAATGCTCAGCCATGGTCTTGATCTGAAAATCGTAGGAAAGGCAGTGCTTATCTGCGTATTCCACCAGCTGCGGCCCTAGTTTGGATTGGGTGGGAGATTCCGGCTCTGCATCGCTTTGCAGGTCGTTGCGTACCCGTTGCAACACCTCGGAAAAATAATCGTCGATGGTGTGCTGGTTTTTTAAGGCGGTGTTGGGCGGCTGAGGCAGGGAGGTTGTGCGCTCGAAAATGGCTGCATTTTTTTTGAGAATGGAAAAAATGTCATAGCAGATGCATTCGGCCATGTGCAGGTTGTAGTTTTTCAGTTTAATAGATGTATTGATCCGGCGCAGGATCGTTTCGGCCATTTCCGGATTTTTGGTGGAAAGCGCCGCATCCAAAAGTTCCAGATCGTAGCTGGGGTAGGTTTCGATCAGGTCAGAGGCACTTCGGTCGCCAATGTCCGGTGTGATGAGGCAGTTCTTGCCGTAAACCAACCGATAATCCAGGGCAGCTACGCTGTCCATATAGGATTTTCCTGCTTTGCTGTAAGAGTTGTAAAGCTTACCCATACCAATGGAGGTCATCAGCTTTTCCTTTTCCAAAAGGTGGGTCTGGATTTGGGAAACGGTCAGCTTATAGCGTTCCAGATCGTTGGAGTCGCAGTTGATCACCAGAATCAGCTTGTTTGCAAAGAGCAATTCTTTGATTTGTAGGTGGACATCTGGGGGAAGCGCCTGATAGATGGTGTGGCTCACCCGCTGGAAGGAAACCGCGTCTGCCTCTTTGCCGTCGGATTCGATGAGTAGGCTGCATACGCCGAAATAAGGTTTATCCAGCCGGATATCCAACTTTTCGCAGGCTTCCCGAAATGCGTTTTCCGTGGAAAAGTTGTCCGAGAGCAGATCGGAGAGAAAATGCTCGATCAAGCTCTGCCGGGAAGTGTTTACTACTTGGGAAAGGGCTTCGCTTTGTGTAAAAGCGTCGTCCAGGGCAGATCGGAAAAGTACCAACTCGTTGTGGATCTCACCGTTGCTGGGTTGTTGAGAACGGATCCAGTTGGCAAGGGCGTGAATGGGGGCATAGCTGCGGTGGATACCGGTGGTGATGGTAAAAATACCAACAAATAAGGTAACGAACAAGATCAAAAGGGCAAATTCCCACTGTATTTGCGCTTCCTGGTAGGCAATCTTTTCCGGCATGAAGCGTGTATAGCAGAGGCCGGTTTCCTGGGATTGGGAAACAAAGATTAAAAGTTCGTCCTGGGGTATTAAGGCAAAGCCTTCGTCTAACACCTGCGGATTGCCGGCAATATAGTTGGAAATGTGTGAAAGCGGGGTGTTTTCCTCCGGTGATAGCTGGGCCAGGGGCACCAGAGTGGGGCTGAAAAGCACGATGCCTTCATCGGCAGAGGTTTGGACGGAACGAAACAGATCCAATATGTAACTTTGGCGGATCTGCAAGGTGACGGAACGAGAAAAATCGCCATCATCGTTCTGCAAGGGCGCCACCAGATAAAAATAATCGCTGTTGCCGGATAGAAAGACGGATTTTTCTCTTTGCTCAGTGGCGGAAAGCCATTGCTGGGTGTCTAAATCCGTAAAAAATGGTTGGACGGATAGCTCGTCCTGCGTAAAAGCGCCGGTGGCGGAATAAATCGTCGGATCCTGCCAGGTGGTGAGGAAGATGTTTTCCAGGCTGCGGTGAGAACAGACCAGGTTATGGAGAAAACGCACCGCGTTTTCCGGATCCTGGGTCAGAAGCTCCTGGGATAGTTCAGGACTGGTGTGAATGGCACTGACGGAGTCTTCCAAGCCTTGAAAATTGGCATCCAGTGCTTCCCGGATCAGGGATACAGCAGAAAGGTTGGTTTGGTTGATCTGGTATTTCAGCGCATTGCTCATGTGCACAAGGGAAAAAGCCACTAGGCATACGGGAAGAACTACTGCCTGGGAAAACAGAAGGATATATCGCCAAAGCAGGGGGCGTTTTTGAAAGAAATTCATAGCTGATCTCCTTTCGGAAAAGAGAGAAAATAGATGAAAAAGAATAAAGCAAAACCGGGTGTCCGTTTGAGCGGGAAAATTGTATTTCCGGAGGAAAACATGGCCCGCCCTGCGGATATTATAGCTTATAGAGAAAAAAATAGCAAGAATAATATGAATAAGTTTCTCTCCGGCACATTTGTTTCCATTCTTCCAATTGCGAAATGGCACGTTTGGTGTTAAAATCTTCATGAAATTATCTATAAGATAGATAAACGAAGGGAGCAAAGAACCGTGATAAAAGCAAAAGCAATACCCAACGGGCAAGTCAGACTGCTAAGCAGTAAGCAGAGACTTGTAAAGCGGGTCTGGGATTATCGGGAAATGTATATGTTCCTGTTCCTCGGCCTGTTGACTACGCTGATCTTCTCTTATCTCCCGATGTATGGCTTGCTGATGGCGTTCCAGGACGCTAAGATCGGCACCATTATCGGTCAGGCAGAGTGGGTCGGTCTGCACCATTTCGATAAGTTCGTCAATGGTCTTTGGTTTAAGGACATCATGATCAATACCTTCATTTACGGTATGGCAGGTACGTTCTTTTACTGGCCTGCTGCTCTGGCTTTGGCGCTGCTGCTGCACAACAGTACCAACCCTGCCTTGAAGAAGCTGACTCAGAACCTGACCTATGTGCCCCATATGTTGTCGATCATCGTTGTGTTCGCAATCGTGAACCTTTTCCTGGATCACAACAGCGGTCTGGTCAACAGCTTGATCACCAAGATCACCGGTGAGGCCTCGAAGATCAACTTCTATTTGATCGACGAAGCATTGGTGCCTATTTACATTACCGCAGGTCTGTGGCAGAACACCGGTTATTCCGCAATCATCTATATCGGCGCTTTGAGCTCCGTAGATGAGGATACGGTTGAGGCAGCCCGTATCGACGGCGCAAGCAAATGGCGTATCATCTGGAATATCCAGATCCCCACCATCATGCCCACCATCGTTACGATGCTGATCATGAACTCTGCCAACGTATTTGCTGTCGGTACTGAGAAAATGCTGCTGATGCAGAATGACCTGAACCTGGACCGTACGGAGGTTCTCGGTACATACATCTATAAAGTCACCACCGGCGAAGCGCGTTACGGCTTCACTACCGCCATCAGCGTGTTCCAGAACGTGATCAACCTGACGCTCATGTTCATTATCAACAAGCTGGGCGATAAGATCGCCGGTATCTCGGTCATTTAAGGAAGGGGGAGCAGATTATGGCTAAATTATCTGGCAATGCTGCCCTTGCTGAACGCGGCGACCGCGGATTGAATATTGCGATCAATGCGCTGCTGGTGTTCTTTTCTGTAATTATCATTTATCCCCTTTGGTTCGTTCTGATCGCTTCTGTTTCCAGCCCTGCCGCAATCAACGCCGGTGAAGTTCTCTTCTGGCCGGTAGGCTTTACCTGGGCGGGTTACACCGATATGTTCAAGAATGAACTGCTGTGGACCAGCTATGCAAATACCCTGATCTACGCAGTGATCGGTACTCTGTGGGCCTTGGTTCGTACCATTCCCGCAGCTTACGCGCTGTCCCGCAGAGATCTGCCCGGCAGAAAGTGGATCACTCTGTTCATTATGATCACTATGTATTTCAGTGGCGGCATGGTACCGAAGTTCGTTCTGGTTTCCAACATGGGTTGGTATGGTAATCCTGCCGCGATCCTGTTTACCACCGGCTTGGGCGCATATAACGTGGTGCTTTGCCGTTCCTTCTTCATGAGCAACATTCCCGAGTCTTTGTTTGACGCAGCTCGGATCGATGGTTGCAGCTACACCCGCTTCTTTGTAAAGGTGGTTCTGCCCCTGTCCGGCTCTATTATCGCAATCATGGTTCTGTTCTCTGTGCAGGGCTATTGGAATCAGTACCTGGATGCGCAGATGTACCTGCCCGACAGAAAGTATTGGACCTTGCAGCAGGCTGTTCGTACCATTACTTCCAATGCTACTACTGCACAGCTGCCTGATAATCCCGATGAAACTGATATTGCCGAATTTGAAGAGGCGATGCGTAAGAAGATGCTGATCCGGTACAGCGTGGTTATCGTTTCCGCACTGCCCATGATCATTATCTACCCCTTCATTCAGAAGCACTTCGTTAAGGGCGTTATGGTAGGCGCAGTTAAGGGTTAAGAAAATTCCCGTACGGGACAAACGATTTTGTAGTTTGGCGTTGATTGAAAACGCAGAACATATTTAAGGAGGAAACAACATGAAAAAGCTTTTTGCATTGCTCTTGGCTGTTGTCCTGGTTTTGGGTATGGTCGCTTGTGGCCAGACTCCGTCCGGCAAGCCCAACAATGGCGGCAACAACAAGAATCCTAACGTTGGCAATCAGGATTATACCTTCCCCCTGAAAGAAGAAGTTACCCTGAAAATGACCACCGGCTACGGCAGCTTGGTCTCAAACCTGAACAGAACTCTGGCTGCAAACACTCTGTGGCAGGATCTGTACGAGATGACCAATGTTAAGATCGAGATCGTCGAGTGCAGCAGCATCGAAACCTTGAACGGTCTGATGCAGATGGATAACTACGGCGACATCATCTGCCTGAACGGTATGGGCGGCATGAACGAGTCCGTTATCTCTCAGTTGATCGCAACCGGTAAGCTGATGGCGATCGAGGATTACGTTAAGGATCCCGATATTATGCCCAACTTCAACAACCGCGTTGTGGCTGCACTGCCTGAGATCCTGGGCACTTTCACTTCTCCCGACGGCAGCATTTATTCTCTGGGCTCTTATGATGCTGATAAGTCCAGCTTCCTGGAATCCTCTATCTGGATCAACAAGGCCTGGCTGGACAAGGCAAACCTGGGCTTCGATGTGCCCACCACTCTGGAAGAACTGGAAAAGTTCTTTGACTGGATCGTAAAGAATGACCCCAATGGCGACGGCGATCATGACGAAGTGCCTTACGCCTGCTATCCCATGGGTGGTAACATGATCGAAGCTCTGCTGGGCATGTGGGGCATTCCCACTAAGGACGGCCTTAACGATAACTACGTTTACGTTGAGGACGGCGAAGTCCTGTTCGCTCCCCAGACCGATGCTTACAAAGACTTCTTGAAGACTATGAAGAAGTGGATGGATAAGGGCTGGATGTACCAGGATTACATTCTGGGCTGCTCCGACGAAGACATGCGTATCTATGAAAACTACATGAACGATCTGATCCGTGACAACGGTAACCCCGAGCGTGTGGGTATGTGGACCGGTACCGGCGCTCCCACCCGTAGCCAGATCATTGACAAGGAAGGCAATGTCAGCAACGGCAACTACATCTCCATTCTGCCTCCCACTGTTAAGGGTTATGAGACTCGTTGGTACTTCCACCCCGGTTACATGGGCACTAAGGGTATCGTAGCAGTTTCCGCTAACTGCGAGTATCCCGAAATCGCTTGCCACTGGCTGGACCTGTTCTATGATGAAGAAATCAACCTGCGTAAGTCTTACGCTGAGGAAGAGTCTGAATTCCGTCTGGTAGACGCTGATGGCAAGGTTTCCAAGTCCAAGATCAAGAAAGAGCGCGAAGAGCAGCTGGTCGAGACTCCCGGTCAGTTCCCCTTGGGCATGATCTTCTCCGGTCTGCCCGGCGCAGTTACCCAGTCTGATTATGACAACATTTACTCTGTGACTGACGCAGTTATTGCGAAGCGCGAAGCTCTTGAACTGTACAAAGATGTGATCAATAAGGAAGTTTGGCCTCGTCCGTACTTCACCGAGGAAGGCGCAGAAGCTTTGAACGAGTGCCGCGGTGACGTTATGCTGGTCGTTGAAAGATTCCGTGCTCAGGCAATCATGGGCGAGATCAACATCGACGCCAAGTGGCAGGATTTCCAGGAACAGCTGGAACAGGTTGATGTAGAAGATATGCTCTACTACATGCAGGAAGCCTACGACGTTTGGGCAGAAGGCAACAACTAAGATTGTCCCTGGTTTGTTCCTAATATAATATGAAATAGCGAATTCCTCGGAATCGTGAAAGCCGGAAACGGGGGAAGCGATTCCGAGGAATTTTGCATTGCAGTGATTTTCGTGAGCATATCCCTGGGGTGTGCTGACAAAAGTCGGTGCAGACCGCAATAAGACAGATACAGAGGGTTGTTATGAAAGGTTTACTTAATCTGGAAACGAAATTTGGCAGATTGCTCCATAAGTTGGGTCAATGTGTGCAGCTGAGTGTTTTTTGGCTGTTGTGCAGCTTGCCCATTGTCACCAGCGGCGCCGCATCCTGCGCTTTATATGCTACCGCGCGTAAAGTGCTGCGGGACGAGGAGGGCAAACTGTTTGATAACTATTGGAAATCCTTCAAAGGCTGCTTAAAGCAAGGCTCTTTGGTTGGCGTGGTGACACTGTTGTTCTGCCTGGTGGTGGCGTACTGTTCTTTGCTGCTGCTCAGCCTGGATTTGCTCAGCGGTACCATTGGAACCGTGTTGCTGTTTTTGTATTTTGGCGTTGTGATCTTGCTGCTGGTGTGGGTGCATTATATTTACGCTTATATTGCCCGGTTTGAGGATTCTTTGAAAACGGTGCTTCGCAATACGATTTTTATGACCTTGATGCATTCGATCCCCACGATCAAGCTGGGAGCGCAGGTTTTTGTGGTTTGCGCAGCCTTTTATTATCTGGATCTGATCCGGTTGATACCCACTTTGGTACTGATGCTGCCCTGCGCCTACTGCATGCTGACCATCAAGCCCATTGAAAGTGTGTTTGAGATCTATAAGCCCAGTGAAGAGCAGGAAGAAGAGGAATGAGGTAGTGTTATGGACGGAATGAACAAGGAAAAATGGCTGGCCATGACCCCGCAGCAGAAACGTGAACACATTTGGGAATATTACAAACTGCCTATCGTGGGCGGTTTGATCACCGTTTTGATCCTGGGTTGGCTGATGTATGGCTGGCTGACTTATCGGGAGCCGGTGCTGGATGTGATCGTTACCGATTCGGTGGAATATCTGAATGATGACATTTTCCATGCGTTCCTGGAAGAAAAGGGCTATGAGGTTTTTAAGGGTGCAGTGGGAATTCAGCAGAATATGCGTTTTGCCCTGGACGATCCGGAAAAGCTGGAAGAGAATTATAATAGTTATAATACCCTTAATGCGTTGCTTTCTTCGGCAAAGCAGGATATTTTGTTTACCAATCAAGATGTTTTCGGCACTTGTGCCGTGCAGGGCGCGCTGATGGATCTGCGACTGGTACTGCCGGAGGAATTCTTTGAAATCTATGACGGCCTTTTCTTGTATGTGCAGGAAGAGGATACGGAAGAAAACTATCCCTGCGGCATTAAAGTGGACGATAACCCCTGGGTGCAGGAAAACATGAGTCAATATAAAGGCTGCGTAGGTATTCCCAAGTATGCAGATGATGTGCAGCAAGCAACGGAATTTTTGCTTTATTTGTTGGCACAGGAGGGCGCATGATGGAAGTTTTGGAGGCGCTGAAAACCAGACGATCCATTCGCCGGTTTTCACAAAGACCCATTGAGCAGGAAAAATTAGACGAAATTTGCAACTGTGCCCGATTTTATCCTTCGGCAGCCAATTTGCAGTCGCTGAAATTTGTGCTGCTTACCGATGCTCGGGTACAAAAGGCTTTGGAGCATTTGCGCTGGGCCGGGTACTTGCCGGATTATGTGATGGGTAAGGAAGATATGCCCGGAACGTTGCTTTTGATCCTGGGGGATAATGAGATTTGCCGGGATCATGTGTTCAGCGCCGGCGCAGCGGCCAATCAGGTGATGCTCGCAGCGCACAGTCTGGGCTTGGCTACTTGCTGCCTGGGTATGGGCGAAAAGCCCAAAGAGGCGATCCTTGCGCTGCTCGGATTGAACGGGGAGCGGTTTTGCATGCTTTATGCCGTTGCGTTGGGGTATAGCGATCAGCAGTCCCGGGCGGTGGATCAAGAGGAAAGCTGCAAATATTCATTGGACGAAAACGGAAATTTCTTGGTGCCAAAGCGCACGGTTGCGGAAATTTTTCTGAAAGTATAATAGGGGGAATCGTTATGTTTTTTGGTGTCGTTCGCTGCGCGGACAGCGGAAAGCCGCTCTCCGGAATCGTCATGAGTGACGGAAAAAATGTGGTAAAGACCGATGAAAATGGTGCGTATGCGTTGCTCGGTTGGGAAAAGAACCATTTGATCTTTGCCAATGTGCTCACAAAGAGCCACAATGACTGGTATCAGAGTATTGAGGCGGGCAAGACAGAGTATAATTTTTCTCTGCGCCTTGCCGAGCAGCTGGAAGACCATAACTTTATCCATCTGTCGGATACGGAGCTAGGCAGCCTTACGGAGATCCCCACGGAGCCCTGGATCAGTCTGATCCGGGAGACCGCTAAGGAGAAGGGTGCGTCCTTTATCATGCACGGTGGCGATATTTCCGGCGAAAGAGGCCTTACATTGCACCATGATGTGATGAATAGCGACAATATGGGTCTGCCGGTGCGTTACAGCCAGGGTAACCATGACTTCTTCGGAGAAAAATATGGTGAGCAGCTGTATGAGCAGTATTATGGCCCTACCTGGTATTCCTTCGATATGGGCAACATTCACTATATGGTCACTTCTATGCTCCATGGTGATGCCCCGTCTGCGTTTACTCACGAGGATCAATGGAACTGGATCCGCGCGGATCTGGAAATGAAAGATCCGGAAAAAGGCCTGGTGATCTTTAATCATGGATGCTGCGCCACGGAGCGGATCCGGGAGCACAACAGAGGTTATGAATTTACCTTTGATTTTGAACCGAAAAATGAGCAGATGCTCCATGATTATGGCTTCCGGGGCGTGTTCTTCGGTCACTATCATTTGAATTATCACGGCACCTATCATGGCGCTCATTTTGTGGGTACTGCCCACCCCAAGGGTGGCGGTATTGATACCACCCCCACCAGTATGCGTGTGGTGAAAGTGTCTGCGGATCAGGCGATCGCCTCTGAGATCGTGATGTATGATCATCGGAAATTTGCACCACAGGACGATGGTACCGTGTGGACGGCAGAGCTTCCCGGCAGCGTGCTGCACAGCACACCGGTGGTGTATGGCGGCGATCTGTTTGTGGGTACCATCGATGACGGTTTCCCCAAAAAAGGCTGCGGTGTGGCTTGCGTGCAGAATAATGGCAAGCTACGTTGGTTCTACCCGACTCAGAACAGCGTGAAAAACGATGTGGTGGTGGAAAACAACACAGTCTATGCGCAGGATGCTGATGGCTGGGTGTATGCGCTGGACGTCCAATCCGGCGAACTGAAATGGAATCAGAACATTCCGTTCTATAATCATTTCTATACCCATAGCGGTCTGGCAATTTATAAGGGAAAATTGTTTGCCGGCTGCTGCCGTCAAATTACTGCGCTGGATTTAAAGACCGGTGAAGTGCTGTGGCATGGTGATCCGGTGGATGGCGGCGAACCGGCTGCTTATCGCCCGGTATTCTATAAAGACCTGGTGATTATGAGCGGTTGCTGGTATGGTATTTACGCATTAGACATCAATACCGGCAAGCTGGTGTGGACGATCAATAATACAAAAAGCAAGTTCTTCTACGCAACACCTTTGGTGGACGGTGATCATCTGATCGTTCCTGCATATTCGCTGGTGATCGTTCTGAATGCGCAAACCGGTGAGGTGGTTCGTTACGCAGAGATGGGATCGTATTGCATGGATGTGAGTGCGCAGCCGGTAAGAGATGGCGACGTGTACTACATGGGTACTGTGAACAACGGTGTTCTGGCGTTGAATGTCAATACTTTTGAAGTGCTGCATCATTATCCGGTGGGAAAGAGCTTGGTGTTTACTTCTGCTTATTCCAGAGGAGACAAGGGCACGGTGGACGGCCATATTCGGGTAGACGGAAGATACATTCGGTTTGCCGCTTCTGACGGATACTTCTATACCTATCAGAAGGATACTGCGCTGCTTACTTCTCGCCAGCGAATGGGCGCGCCTTCTTGCGTGGCACCTGCTTCCTTTGCCGGTGGCTGGGCAGTGGCGGATATCCGTGGTGAAGTAACGGTTTTTGAAGATTTTGCGGAATAAAAATACAGATGCCCGGCAGCGCGAAAAGCGCTGCCGGGCGTTGTGATTTCGGGCGTAAAAAGTCCCCCAAAGGCTTGACAATGGGGTACGGTTTCATTATAATTTTAATCAGATAAGTTGCGCGAAATATCGGCAAACTTGTGTATGATACAGCCTGCCGTAAGGACAGGCTGTTTTTTGAAGGAGTGCATATTTATGATTCTGGATACCATGGAAAACGCAAAGAAATATCAGGGCCTGAATCCTGACGTGGATCGGGTACTGGAAGCAATGCAAAGCTATACCCCCGATAATTACCCCGGTGGCAAGGTGGAACTGGACGGCAGCGATCTGTTTATGCTGCTCAACAGCTATGAGACCCATAGCCCGGAGGGTGCGCTCACCGAAGCCCATAGAAGCTATATCGATGTGATGTACATGGTGGAGGGCCAGGAGACCATTTATGTTAAGCCCACTTCTCAGTTGCAGAATGTGACCAAGGAGTATGATCCTGCAATCGAAGCGCTGTTGGCTGCTACCGATGCGGATGCGACTCCCGTTTTGCTGAAAGCGGGCAGCTTTATCGTGCTGTTCCCCCAGGATGCCCATGCACCCGCTTGCCATGCAGGTGAGCCCGGCAAGGTCAAGAAGATCATCGGCAAAGTTAAAATCAGATAACAAGGGAGATAATCTATGATTTCCTGTACAGAATTTATTCCGTCTTACAGCGAGCTGTTTACATATTTGGAAGACAAGCACGGCAGAGCAGAAGTGGACCGCTTCTGGAAGTATCTGTTTGAGCCGGACGGAAAGGGTATCCCGTTGATCAATTTCATTGAAAAAGAAGGTCTTCGGGGTTGTTATACCTATTGGTCCGGCACGCTCAATGAAGAAGCTGCGGATTTTACCATGTATTTCAATGAAAAGCGCGGCTATTACCACGAGGTCATGCACCATTGTCCTTCCAAGGGTCGGCTTTTGGAGCTGGAAAAGGAATTGGGCATTGTGCCGTATCACGATTATTGCCTGCATTGCGACAGCTACCGCAGCGCGGTGGAGAAGAAGGGCTTGAAGTACATCTTCAATTTCCAGGGTGTTGAAAAGGCCGCTTGCTCCATGCTCATTTACGATCCCGAAGTTTTTGACGGCCGGGTAATCGTGGACGAGGATACCATTATTATGGATCGGAAAGCCTCGGATAATGAATATTTCCACCGTGATTTTCACAGCAGCATGAATATGGGCATTCACTACCTGGGTGAAAACTACGGTATGGATGCGGTGCGGGAATATCTGGTTCAGTATACCGGCAATGTCTACCGCAAGGTGATTGCGGATATGCAGAATCGGGGTTTGGCTGCGTTGGCTGATCAGATCCGCGGTACTTATGAAAAAGAAAAAGCGCTGGAAGTGCTGGATTTGCAGCTGACCGATGATGCCCTTACGGTGCGTGTTTCCGAGTGCCCTGCGGTGAAGCATTTGAAGGCTACCGGACGGGACGTTTCTCCCTGGTATCGGTACACCACCGAAGTGGTCATGAAAACGCTGGCAGAGACCGGTGGTTTCGGTTTCCAGATGGAATCCTACGACGAAGAAACCGGTGCAGCGAAATATCGTTTTTTTAAGAAATAAGAGGTAATGATATGCGTAATGCAATGGATTTATTCCGTCTTGACGGACGGGTGGCCATCGTAACCGGTGGCAGAGGTCTTTATGGCGCATCCATTTCTGCCGGTCTGTGCGAAATGGGTGCTACGGTGGTGATCGCATCTCGCAACGGTGAAAAGTGCGAGGAATTGGCCCAGGAGCTGCGGCAGGCGGGTCATAATGCGGTGGGCATGAGCCTGGATCTTTCCGACGATGCTTCTATCAAGGCACTTGCCAAGCAGGTGTACGACCGATTCGGAAGGATCGATATTTTGGTGAATAATGCGGTGGATCGTCGGAATATGACGCCTCTTTCTACCGCTACCCGGCAAAAATTGCAGGATTCCGCCAGCGTGAACCTGAACGGTCAGATTTTGCTTTCCCAGGCGGTGCTGGAATATATGATCCCGGCAGAGCAGGGCAGCATCATCAACATCAGCTCCATGCGCGGTCTGGATTGCCCCCATTTCCCCTTGTATCCCGAGGGATTCGGCGATCAGCCGGTGAACTATACCACCGAAAAGTGGGCAATGGTTGGCCTGACCAAGTATATGGCCGGCCGTTACGGTAAGCATCATATCCGGGTCAACTGCATCGCCCCCGGCGGCTTCAATCCGGGACTCGGCGATGATCCAGCAAAGAAGCAGTTCCTTCAGAATTATATCGAGAATTGCCCATTGGGTTGCTGGGCCAATGAAGATGATATTAAGGGACCGGTGGCATTTTTGGCATCGGATGCAGCCAACTACGTTACCGGCGCTACGCTGGTGATGGATGGCGGCTGGACCATTTGGTAAGGAGGATGCGATTATGAAATATGTGCAGACGCATGGTTTGAATTTGTCCTCCTTTATGCTGGGCACCGTCCAGCTGGGCATGGAGTACGGCTTGGGTGAGGATAAGGCAAAGCCTTCCCAGGAGAAGGCGTTTCAGATCCTGGATCGGGCTATGGAGCTGGGCGTGAACACCCTGGATACAGCGGATAACTACGGTGATTCCGAGGCGGTCATTGGTCGTTGGATGGGTTATCGCCGCCAGGCTGGTCTGGAAACCCCTTGGGTGGTGACAAAGGTCAGCACCCTGGATCACAGCTCTTATGATGCGCTTCGGGATTGTGTTTTCCGCAAGACCGAGGGCTGTATGAAGAATCTGGGCGTCGATAAGATCGACTGCATGATGGTTCACGCCTTCGAGGATTACGCAGATGACCGGGACAATATGCGCAAGATTTTTGATGACATGAAGGCTCAGGGAATGTACGAATACAACGCCATTTCCGCTTATTCCCGGCATGATTACGGCGTCCTGGCCGAAAGTGGTTTTGATGCGGTGCAGATCCCGCTGAACGTATTTGACTGGTCTCAGATCGAGAACGGCGGTATGGAAAAACTGAAAAACGCAGGCATGATGGTGTACACCCGCAGTGTGTTCTTGCAGGGTTTGGTGTTCCAGAAGCCGGAGAAGCTGGATCCGCGTATGGATTTTTGCGTACAGCCTCTGACCCGTTATCTGGAACTGTGCAAGGAATTTGAATTGTCTCCTGCGGTGCTGGCGCTGTCTTTTGCACTGTCTGTGCCCGGTGTGACCAATACGGTTCTGGGCTGCGATAATGTGCAGCAGCTGGAAGCCAATTGCGAGCTGTTCAATCAGACCGTAAAACTGACCCAGGAGCAGTGGAATTTGCTTCGGGACGCATTTGTTAATATTGATCCTCGGGTCATCAATCCGGGTGTCTGGTATAATCACACATAAGAAAGGAAATTTGAACATGGCTTGTAAGATTAAAGCACCTTTTTTTGAGATCGGACCGAAGTCCTATCTGTATGGCGATGAGATTTTGGATCTGGCATTGGCGGCAGACGCTGCTTCTGCAAAGTATGATGTGGATATCATTTTCACCTGCCCCGTGGTGGACATTCGCAGAGTGAAGGAAGCAACCAAGCGGATCCACGTATTTGCACCCCACATGGACCCCATTCCCGTGGGTCGCGGTCTGGCAGACATTCTGCCTGAATCTCTGGTGGCTGCCGGTGCAGAGGGCGTTATGCTCAACCATGTGGAAAAGCCTCTGACTTTTGATGTTTTGGCTGCTACCATTACTCGCGCTGAGGAAGTGGGCCTGACCACCATCGTTTGCGCAGATTCCATGGCAGATGCCAGCAAGATCGCCGGCCTGCACCCGGATATTATCGTGGCTGAGCCCTCCGAGCTCATCGGTACCGGTGTCAGCGTGGGTCCTGAGTATGTGGAAGCTGCAATGCAGTCTGTGAAGTCTGTGGACGAGAAGATCCTAGTGCTCACAGCCGCAGGTATCGCCAACGGTACTGATGTGTACAACACCATCATCGCAGGTGCGGACGCTACCGGTTCTTCCTCTGGTGTTGCCAAGGCTGCGGACAGAGCCGCCATGGTAGACGAAATGATCGCTGCCGTGCGTAAGGCTTGGGATGAAAGACACCCCTAAGTAAAGCATATAAAAAATTCCGAAATGCATTGCATTTCGGAATTTTTTTGTTTTGTGATTTATTCTTTAATTGTGCCGTCGGGGTTGAAAAGGGGGAGCTTTTCCAGGTAGATCAGATCTTCCCGATCCTGGGCATCGCCCTCGGCCAGAATCGCCATACGGCCGCAGATGATACCGCCGGCTTTTTCTACCAACACTTCCAGCGCATGGAGACTTTCTCCGGTGGAGATCACATCGTCCACCAGCAAAATCTTCTTACCCTTCATCAATGCGGCATCTGCACCGTCCAGATACAGGTGCTGTTCCTTGGCGGTGGTGATGGAGTTGACGGATACCTCAAAAATGTCTCGCATGTACAGTTTGGGCGCTTTGCGGGCGAGGAAATATTTGGAGTCACCGGCTTGGCGAGACATTTCGTGAGCAAGGGGGATGCCCTTGGCTTCGGCAGTGATGATGTAATCGTATTCCGGTGCCCGCTTTAACAGTTCCCGGGCGCAGGCGATGGTCAGCTCCGGATCGGAGAAGATTACAAAACCGGCAATATACAGGTCCTCTGTTACGGGGCAGATAGGCAGATCCCGCTCCAGCCCGGCGATGGTCATACGATAATCCATAAAGAACAACTCCTTTATTTGTCAATCTAAATAACATTATATGACCTGTAAAAATAAATGTCAAGGGTAGCAAAATAGGAAACGCCTGCGGTAGCCGCAGGCGTTTCTGTTAAAAAAGAAGAGAGGGGAAGATATCCGTGAATATCTTACAAGGAAAGCATAGCAAAGATGTTTGAACAGAATATGACGAATCTGAAAATTTTTATACTTTCCGGAAAAACAGCGAGACCTGGAAAATATCTCCGTCCAGCCGCAATTCCATATGTCCCTTTTGCACTTCCATCAGGCTTTTTGCGATGTTTAAGCCCAGACCGCTGCCCTCGGTGTTCCGGGACTCGTCGCCTTGGACAAAGCGTTCCAGAAGCTCTTCTACGCTTACTCGCAATTCTTCCCGGGAAACATTTTTGATGGTGAGGATCACCTGCCGGGAAGTACTTTGCAGCTGGATATACAGCCGGGTGCCGGGCATGGCATATTTCACTGCATTGCTGAACAAATTGCTCAGCACACGCCACAAAAGCTTACCGTCCGCCAGCAAGATCGCAGGTTCTGTGGGGGCATTGAAGATGGGAGTAAGATGGGCAGCGGAGAGCACATCGGAAAATTCGCCCAGCGCTTGGTTTACAGCCTCGGTGGCGTCCAGGGCGACCAGATCTGCGCTCATATTGCCGGTGCTGGCTTTGTTCAACTCTACCAGATCCTCAATGAGCTTTTTCATGCGGGTAGCCTGGCGGGAAAGCACGTCCAGATATTCAGCCTGCTCCTTTTCCGTGTGGGGCTTTTGCAGCAGATCCACAAAATTGATAATGGAGGTCAGAGGCGTATTGATGTCGTGGGAAACGTTGGTGATCAGTTCGGTCTTCATTCGTTCCGACTGCATTTGCTGATCCGCGGCTTGCACAGCAGTTTCGGAAAGGGTGTTCAGCTGCTCTCCGAATTCCCGAAAGCTGCCGGACAGATATTTGGTGTTGATCTTGTGAGAAAGATCACCGGAGGCCATTTTCTTTGCACCGCTGAACAGAACACCAACTGCGTAGCCCCAATAGGAGACGATGCTCAGCGTGGCGATCACGGGAAAGACAAACAGCCAGGTCATATTGGCGTGGCTTTGGGTGAACAGATAGATGATAAAATAGCTGATTAAAAGGATCGCGGTAGTCAGCAGCCATTGCCAGATCACCGGGATCATGTCGATCAGTTTGATGATATTTCTGCCGCAGAAGCGGAGGAAATTCCAGAATTTGCGCAGTGCGCTGCCCACACATGTGTGGAACCACCAGTAGTTGTTGGGCAGCTTTACTTGTGCGGCAAAGGCAAAGACCAGACTGATGCAAAGGACGGTCATAGCCCAGATGTCCACGCACAGTAATGTCAGATTGCCCATGTGAGGGCCGTTGTTATTGATCCATGCAATGAGATTTTGATAATAAAGATATAAAAAGTAGAAAATAATACCCAAAGCCAATGCGTAAAGATCCAAAGGCAGACGATTCAGGCCACCCAACCGGACATCTCCTTCGTCGGTTCTGCCGGCGGACCAGCAAAGAAATGCCATACCTGCGGCAAAAAGGAGAATGCCGATGATTAAGAAGCCGATGACAGTGTATCGCAGCGGGTAAACTGCGGTCAGTGCATAGAAGGAGCTGCTTTCCAGAATTTCCGGCTGCATATATACGGTGATGGTGTATTCCGGTGCTTCGTAATAATAGAAATAATATACGATCAGCTGTGTACCCTCCCAGATCGCTCTGGGTTCTGAGTATAAATATCCTTCGGGAACGAAAGAATCTTCCTCTTCCGGATCGTTAATGCTGCTGGGATCGTAAAGGGAAACAATGGGGTACTTCGGGGTATAGGTGTACTTGCGTACCACGGTCTGGTCAGAAGTGACTCTCGGTTCTACCAGAAGGGTATCCCCCTCGGACAAAGAAAGGGTCCAGTATTGCCGGTCGGCACGATAGTCCGGATCTTCGTAAAAATCCTGCCGCATGGTGTAGCTCATGTTGCCGTAGGTTTCTACGGCATAAAGCCGGGCGAAGGAAAGGGCAATGCTTTCGGTTTTGGCATTGTACTGCTGATCCTGCAATTCGTCCAGACTGTTGACATAGAGTCCGGCAGATTCGATGGAGGAGATGGCGACACCGCAGGATATGGCTAGAACCAATGCACAGGCGGTGAGAAAAATGGCGATAAATTTGACGATCAGATTATTTTTCATTTCTCCACCGCCTCTATTTTATAGCCTTGACCCCAGGCTACCTTCAAATATCGGGGTGCGGAGGGGTTGATCTCGATCTTCTCCCGCAGATGGCGGATATGTACTGCAACTGCGCCTTCGCTGCCCAACGCTGCTTCCTGCCACACTGCTTCATAGAGCTCTTTGGTGGAATAGACCCGGCCGGGGTTTTTCATCAGTAGGTGCAGAATGCTATACTCTGTGGGGGTCAAATTTACCGGCTCATCATCTACGGTAACGGTTTTGGTGCGGTCGTTTAAGGTGATGGTGCCAATGGTCAGCGTATGCTCTGTCGGTTCTGTGCGGCTGCCTAATTTAGCATAGCGACGCAGCTGGGAACGGATCCGAGCCAGCAATTCCTGGGGAACAAAGGGTTTTGTGATGTAGTCGTCCGCACCCACGGAAAGACCCAGAACCATATCTTCCGTTTCTGATTTTGCGGTAAGGAAAATGATGGGTGCGTTGGAAAATTCCCGGATCCGGGTTGCGGCGGTAATGCCGTCCATGCCCGGCATCATAATATCCAACAAAATCAAATGCAGGTCTTCCCGCTGCGCCAAAAGCAACGCATCGGCGCCATTGTAGGCGGTAAACAACTGATAGCCTTCCGGCGCCAGATATTTTTGCAGGGCGCTTACGATATCCGGTTGGTCGTCACAAATCAAAATGTTGTACATGAAAACACCTCCAAAGAGGATTTTTTACCATTATAACATTTTTCCCCGGAAGATGAAAGCAAAATTTACAAAAAAGGACGAACTGACGGCTGTATAGCATCAAAAAGTTGGGGCATACTGAGTTTGGACGGAAAAGAAACCGGTGATCTGACAGCGACGGCGAGAAGATAGCAGGGTACATTTTCTGTCAAGTGTATCGCCGGAAAGCGCACCGGCACGATGCGAAAAAAGGCGGATAGGGAACGATCCGCCGGTACATATTTTGCAGGCGGCAGTTATGCCGCCATTTTAAAGTGTTGGATAAATTGGGGTCGGTTTGTTCTGCGGCCACAATATGCAGTTGGCTCACAAAAAAAGCAGTCGGTTTTTGTTGGTTTTTCATTGTGGAAATACCGTTGTATAGGGGAAAAAGCTGTGGTATAATAACCGTAACTGACGAATTTTCGCGAGGAGCGGTTATGAACATAGAAAATGTAAAAATCGATGAATTGACGGCCAGAAAGCTGCTGGGTGCTGCCAGTGGCGATGCTGCGTTGCTTTACTTATATATTCAGTGCGGAAACGATCCTGCTTCGGGCGCCCAGGCGCTGAATTTGTCCGATGCCCGGTTTCAGTGCGCTGCGTCTACGCTGCGGCAGCTTGGATTGTGGCCGGAGGAGCAGAGCAAAGTGGTGATCTCCGGTCAGCGGCCTGCTTACTCTGAGCGGGACGTGCTGACTGCCATGGACGATGACCGGGATTTTAAGCTGCTTTATGGAGAGGTGCAGCGGCTGCTTGGCAGAAATTTGAATACAGAAGAATTGAAGATCCTGCTGTCCTTTATTCGCTATCTGGGTCTGCCGGTGGAGGTGGTTTCTTTGCTGGTTTCTTACTGCAAGGATCGCGCCCGCCAGCGTGGAAATTTGAAAAACCCCAGTCTACGTATGATAGAGAAAGAGGCCTATGCCTGGGCAGAGCAGGGGATCGACACCCTGGAAAACGCTGCTGCCTACATTCAGAACCGGAATATGCATGACAGTCGACTGGGAAAGCTGGTGCAGATCTTGCAGATCCGGGGCAGAAGCCTGACCCAGGCGGAGGAGCGCTATGCCCAGCAGTGGCTGGAAATGGGCTTTGACGATACGGCTGTCGGCCTGGCTTATGAGCGCACTTGCTTGAATACGGGCGGCATGAACTGGCCGTACATGAATAAAATTTTGACGCGGTGGCAGGAATCCGGCTGGAAAACGGCAGAGCAGGTGCTTGCCGGTGACCGGAAGCCCGAAGCAAAGGGTAGTAAGCGGCAGCTGGATTCGGAAGAGAAAGAAGCCATCGCAAGAATGCTGCGGGAGGAATCGTAATGGGATACAGCGCAGAAGTAATGAAGCGCGCCCGGGATCGGCTGGCGCAAGCCAAGGCGGATCGGGAAGCGGAAAATCGTCAGCATTTGCTGGCTGCTTATGAAAAAGAACCCCGGATTCGGGAGATCGATGCGAAACTGCGGCAAACCTTAGCCCAGGCAGCCCAGGCGGTTTTCGTCCAGGGTGGTGATGTAGCTGCGGCTATGGAGCAGGTGAAAAAGCAGAATCTTTCCCTGCAAGAGGAAAGAAAGCAGCTGGTGGAGCGCCATTTTCCTGCGGGCTATTTAGACGATGCACCGGTGTGCGAATGCTGTGGCGGCAGCGGTTACATAGGCAGTACCATGTGCGAATGCCTGAAAGAACTTTGCCGGCAGGAGCAGAAAAAAGAACTGAGTTTCTTGAATGCCGGGCAGGAATCCTTTGATCAGTTCCGGCTGGATTATTACCCGGAAAAGGTGGATCCCGATTTGGGCGTCAGCGCTCGGACGGTGATGGAAAAAACTTTCAAAACCTGCCGGAATTATGCGGTGAATTTTGCAGAAAATGCCCCCAATTTGCTGTTTTCCGGCGGAACGGGATTGGGAAAGACCTTCTTGTCCGCCTGCATTGCCCGGGAAGTGGCCAATAACGGCTATTCTGTGGTTTATGAAAGTGCCGGTCATCTGTTCTCCAATTTGGAGCGCGCCAGATTCGGCGGTGATGAGGAGCAGCGGCAAAATGCCCAGCGCTATACCCAGTGCGATCTTCTGATCGTGGACGATCTGGGTACGGAGATGGGCGGCCAATTTACCACGGCAGCCTTGTACTCGCTGGTCAACGATCGGCTCTTGGCCGGCCGACCCACCATCATTTCCACCAACTTAAACACCGAGGAGCTTGCCCGTCGGTATTCTGCTCAGATCGCATCCAGATTGCGGGGCGAATATGTGCGGCTGGCCTTCGTGGGTGAAGATATTCGTGTGATCAAGAACCGGAGGGTATAATGAAACTGGGAATTATTTGGGATCTGGACGGAACACTGCTGGATTCTTTGGAAGATCTGTGCGATGCGGTGAATCATACATTACAGCAGTATGGCTTGCCCTGCCGGACGCTTGATGAGATCCGCTGCTTTGTGGGCAACGGCGCGAAACGGCTGATCGCCCTTTCACTTCCGGGCACACCGGAAGATCCGGATGTGGATCAGGTGCTGGCGGATTACCAGGCGTATTATCGGGAGCATAGCCAGATCAAGACAAAGCCTTACGACGGTGTGTTGCAGGCGCTGAAATTGCTGGGGGAGAAATATCCCATGGCGGTGGTGTCCAATAAACCGGATGCAGCGGTGAGGGATCTATGCCGGCAGTATTTGCCGGGGGTTTATGCCATGGGCGAAACGCCGGATTGCCCCCGAAAGCCCGCACCGGATATGGTGTATAAGGCAATGAAGGAATTGGGCGTGGATCGCTGTGTGTATGTAGGCGACAGCGAGGTAGATGTGCTGACTGCGAAAAATGCGGGCGTGCCATGCCTGAGTGTTTTGTGGGGCTTCCGGGACAGAGCGACTTTGGAAGCAGCAGGCGCGAAGTATTACTGCGACGATACCGAGGAGTTGCCCCGGGTTTTGAAAACGATCATAGGAGAAGTTTATGGCCAATGAGATCTATGCCCTGATGGGGCGGATGCGCTACATCACCCGCTGGGGTTTGATGCGCAATACCTTTTCGGAAAACATTCAGGAACATTCCCACCAGGTGGCGGTGTTGGCCCATGCGCTGGCGCTGATTCGTCGGAATGTGCTGAAATTGGACGGTCCGGATCCGGATCGGTGCGCTGTGGCAGCGCTCTATCACGATGCCACAGAGATCTTGACGGGCGATATGCCCACACCGATCAAATATTATAATCCGGATATTAAGACTGCCTATAAGCAGGTGGAGCAGATTGCAGGTAAGCGGCTGTTGGAAATGGTGCCCGACGGGTTGTATGATAGCTATGCGCCGCTGATTTTGGAAGAAGATCCTCAGATCCATCTGATCGTTAAGGCGGCGGATAAGCTTTCTGCCCACATTAAGTGTGTGGAGGAGCAGAAGGCGGGTAATACGGAGTTCGATTCTGCCGCAGAGCAGACGCTGAATGCGTTGAAAGCCATGGAGCTTCCGGAGCTGAATTGGTTTGTGGAAAATTGCTTGGAGCCGTTCAGCTTGAATTTGGATCAGCTGTAACTTGACGGCAAAACAAAAGTGTGATACTATAACTTCCGTCACCAACGCCGGTATGGTGGAATAGGTAGACACAAGGGACTTAAAATCCCTCGCCGTAACACGCGTACCGGTTCGATTCCGGTTACCGGCACCAGAAAAACATCCAAGCGATCGCTTGGGGGTTTTTCAACTAAATCCACCCTGACGGGTGGAATAAATCATCTTCGATGATGAAATCTCCTTTGGAGATGAAATCCGGCTTCCTACTTTTGTCTTTTGCGTGGCATTTTGAAATGATTTGACAAAGCATTTCAGTAAAGATATAATTTGTTTAAGAAAATTCTATCAAACCTTAGGAAAGGAGACGCTTTATGGAACGAAAGCACACTGGGAAAATTATTGCCTTATTGGCACTGATGTTTATGTCCTTATTTGGAAACACAACCAGCGAATTGCTAAACATGGGTGTTGACTATGATGCTGCAGTAGGACGAGCATTTTTGTTTTCGCTTGCTAGTATGGCTTTGTCCTCGGCCTTGATGATGGCTGTGCCATTCGTTGTCAGAATATCTAAAAAAGAAAAACTCCCCCATAAAAGTGGTAAACGACTCTGTATGTGGAACAGCATCATTTTGTTTGTTCTATCAAGCGTTTTATTGGCACTGACAGAAGTAAATTTTATTGGTGGCGTTGGTGCAATTATCTACTACTTTATTAACAAGTGGATTTTTGTTGGCGAACTGCAGCCAAATGAGCAACCACGTGCGGTCGAAAATATAAGCCAACAGCAAAGCACAGAACAGCCGAAAGCACGCATCACCGCACAAAATCTCGAAGAAAGTTGGAATACCGCCCCAAGCAAAAAACAGCAACGAAAAAGCATTTTGATTGTTGTGGTAATTGTTTTGATTGGCCTTGTCCTTGTCGGTTCGGTAATTGGCATCTTATTACATAATTCAGATTCTTTTTCAGATAAAACGGGAACAAGCAAACCAACGGAAGACAATGGATATATAAAATATGATTCCTATTATGTTGGTGTTCGTACTATTTCCTTGGGGGATGAGTATACCGCACAATTTGTCTACGAGTTATGGAAGAATGGTGAAGCGACCGAAGAATCTATGATTGAAATTATGGATGAGTACGGTGCCGAACAAGGCGGTGGACAGTTATATATTGTTGAACCAGGTATGTGGAATGAAGAAGTCGATGAATGGTGTTTTGACCGAACAAGAAAAATTGGCGATGTGGCTATCATTAAGAACGTCTACGGCTATACCATCTGTTATTTTTCATCAGTCATAGAAAGATAAATAAAAGAGTGTTCCGTGCTTCGGAACACTCTTTTTCTGTAACGGGGGCGCATTTCCAGCGTAGAAAAATCTTTTATTTTTTTAGATTTGCGCCCCCGGTTGACTAAAGTTTCCTGCTATGATATCGTCATCATAGATAAATAAAGGAGATTTTTATGGAAAATTTGAAAGCAGTTATTTACGCAAGATACTCCTCTAGCAGTCAGCGAGAGGAATCCATTGAGGGTCAGATTCGAGAGTGTACCGCATTTGCAGAACGAAACGGTTATACCATCATTGGACTTACATTGACAGAGCAATCTCTGGCACAACAGATAATCGCCCCGATTTTCAAAAGATGGTCAACGACAGCAAGCGAACTCTGCCATTTTGATCACCTCAATTCTTAGTATATATAATTTGCATTGCAAATGCAATGCATATTTTCGCACGATCTTATCGTAATATTAAAGCATGACAAACGCAATGCTTATATGAGGTGATATTATGGGAAGATTCAAGATTCCGGAGAACCCACCTACGATTAATAAAACAATCCGGTTTCCGGGCGATGTGGTTGCGGAAGTTGAAAAGGCAATCAAAGAAAAAGACTGCACGTTTTCTTCGTTTGTAATTGCTGCGGTTCGTGCTGCACTGGAAGATTTGAAGAAATAAGGATATCCTGTTCGGATATCCTTATTTTTATTTATTTGCAAAGATTGCATCATGAAGGATAAATTCGTTTCATTTTTGTGCAAATTTTACTTCCCTTTTTGGGAAAGTTCCGTTATAATGATTTGCGGAAGAAAAGAACAACAAATCATGTTCGGGGCAATTTGCGCCCGGGGATGTAAAGGAGAAGAAAAATGGCTGATATTTTTGACCTGATCGTAATTGGCGGTGGCCCCGGTGGCTATCTGGCAGCTGAGCGGGCAGCTCATGCGGGCTTGAAGACCTTGCTTTTCGAAAAGCGTTCCATGGGTGGTGTGTGCCTGAACGAGGGCTGCATTCCCTCCAAAGCGCTCTTAAACTCTGCCAAGCATTATGAGCATGCGCTGCACGGCGGTGTTTATGGCGTGACCTGCGCAGATGTGAAGTTTGATCAGGCGGTGGCTGTTGCCCGCAAGAATAAAGTGGTGCGCACTTTGGTGTCCGGTGTGAAGGGCAAGATGAAGGAAAAGGGCGTTACTGTGGTTATGCAGGAAGCAAAGATCAAGGGCAAGGATGCCCAGGGCTTTGCGGTGGAAGCCGGCGGCGAGACCTACTATGCAAAGCGGCTGATTCTTGCAGCCGGTTCTTCTGCGGTGGTGCCTCCCATTCCCGGTGTTCGGGAAAATGTGGGCAGCTTCGTGCTGACCAACCGGGAGATTTTGGATCTGACCGAAGTGCCGGAAAAGCTCACCGTGATTGGCGGTGGTGTTATCGGCTTAGAAATGGCAGCTTACTATAATACTGTGGGCGCAAAGGTCACCGTGGTGGAAATGCTGGATAAGATCGCCGGCCCCACCGATGCAGAGATCAGCACCCTGTTGCAGAAGGATCTGGAAAAGAAGGGCGTTACCTTCCTGTTGGGTCATAAGTGCCTGTCCGTTGAGCCGGGTACTGTCTATGCAGAGACCCCCAAGGGCGAGAAGATCTCCATTGCTGCGGATAAGGTGCTGCTGTCCATCGGCCGTCGTGCCAATACCCAGGATCTGGGTCTTGAAAACATCGGTGTGGAAGTTGCCCGTACCGGTATCACCACGGATCTGCGCTGCCGTACCAATGTGCCCGAGGTTTATGCTATTGGTGACGTGAACGGCCATCATATGTTGGCACATACGGCTTACCGTGAAGCGGAAGTGGCTGTGAACAATATTCTGGGTAAGCAGGACATGATGCGTTATCATGCCAACCCCTCTGTGATCTACACCCAGCCGGAGCTGGCCTCTGTGGGCAAGACCGAGGAAGAGTGCAAGCAGAAGGGCATTGAATACGAGGTGCAGAAGCTGTCCATGCGTTATGCCGGCAGATTTGTGGCGGAAAACGAGGGCGCTGACGGCCTTTGCAAGATTCTGATCGACAAGCAAAAGCGCAACATTATCGGTGTGCACATGATCGGTGCATACACCGGTGAAATGATCTGGGGCGCTGCGGAAATGTTGGAGATGCAGCTGCGGGTAACCGATGCCCGGCAGATCATCTTCCCCCACCCGACGGTCAGTGAGATCATTCGCGAGGTTCTGTGGGAGTTCCCGGACTAAACGGAAAAGGAGTGAGACAAATGGAAAATCTGGCGCAAAACCTGAATCAGGAAGAGCAGTTTATGCTGCAAAAACTGGCGGATTTTTTGCCGGATCGGATTTTTGATGCTCACGCCCATTTTTATAGCACCCAAGTTCAGCCGGAAACCGAAAAGATCAATGAACAGTACGGCACGGCTGATACGGTTCGGTTTATGCAGGAGGCAAAGCGGCTTTACGGCCAGCGCCAAGTGCGGGTGATGATGCTCCCGTGGCCCAGCGCACAGCTGGGGGACCGGGAAGTGCGCCAACGGGTGACCGAGTGGCTGGCCGGGGAGCTGGACAAGGCGCCGGATTCGGTGGCGGAAGTGTATGTACTGCCCACGGATACCGTGGAGGATGTGGAAAAATTGCTGATCCACCCTCGTTTTCGTGGTTTTAAGTGCTATTACAGCACATCCAGCGGTGCAGGCGGCGGCGAAAGCAATATCCGGGATTTCCTGCCGGAAAGCGCCTGGCGGGTTGCCAACGACCGGGGCTACTGCATTACGTTGCACATGATGAAAAAATTGTCTCCCGCCGACCCGGAAAATCTTTCTTACATTTTGGAAATGACTGCAAAATATCCCAATGCGAAGCTGATTTTGGCTCATTGCGGCCGGGGATTTGCGGCATGGACAATTCTGGAAACCGCTAGAAAACTCAAAGGAATTGACAATATTTATTATGATCTGGCGGCCGTTTCCGAACCGACGCAGATTTTCGAGGTCATTCGCCAAGCCGGTGCGGATCATGTGCTCTGGGGCACGGATTATCCGTTGAGTCAGCTGTATATGCGGCCCTTTTCCTGCGGCGATACATTCTTCTGGCTGAGTAAAAAATCGTATCCTTCCATGCCCTGTGGCATGCTGGAAATTGAGTCGCTATTTGCCTTTTATCAGGCAGCGCAGATGCTGGAATTGAGTCGGAATGATGTGGAGAATATATTCTATCATAATGCAATTCGGCTGTTTCAGCTGGAAAAATGAATCAAATTTGAAATGAAGGTTGCACCAATGCGTGCAACCTTCTCTTTTTTTGCCCCCAGGTGTGAAAAGAATTTTCTGAGGGGGAAAAAGAATGAAAGGGTACACCGTTTGTTTAGATCCCGGGCACGACAGTGAATTTTATAATCCATCACCGGTGGAGCGGGAATATTTCGAAGGGCAAAGAATGTGGGCACTGGCGCAGCGGTTGGCGGAGGAATTGGAGGCCTTGGGAATCCGGGTGGTGATGACCAAGCAACGCGTGAATCAGAAGGTGGCGCTGGTGGATAGAGGGAAGCTCTCTGCCGGGGCGGATCTGTTTGTGAGTCTTCACTCCAATGCGGCGACTACGGAAAAACCAGATTGGGTAGTGGTGATGCATCAGGTGCAGCAGCCGGGAACCGCAGACGAAAAAAGTTTGGCCTTTGCAAAAAAGATCGGTTCTGCGGTGGCGGAGGTGATGGGCGTGGGCTATGAGCTTGCAGGGGTGGAATCTTCCAAGGATCGCAATGAGGACGGCTATTTAGACGATTATTACGGGGTGTTGCGGGGCGCTGCGCAGGTGGGGACACCAGGGGTGATATTGGAACACGGGTTTCACACCAATCGTAAGTGCACCCAATGGCTTTTATGTGATGAAAATTTGGCGCTTTTGGCTCAGCGGGAAGCAAAAGAGATGGAAGCCTGGCTTCGGGAGGTTTCCGGATTGACGGAATTTATAAAGCAGGTGCAGAGCGCGATTGGTGCGAAGGTGGATGGCATAGCAGGAAAGGAAACGCTTGGCAAGACACCCACGGTTTCCCGGTGGAAAAATCGAAAGCATCCGGTGGTGGGTGTGATCCAAAAACGACTGGCGGAACTGGGCTATACGCAAGTGGGGAACGTGGATTCGGTGGCAGGGCCGAAATTCGAAGGCGCAGTGAAGGCGTTTCAAGAAGATCATGACTGTCAGCCTGACGGGGAGATCACCGGGGGAAAGCGGACGTGGAAGGTCCTTTTGGGGCTACAATAGGGGGGAAAATGGAAATTGTAATTTCGTTGCTCGGCGGGTCTTTGGGTGCAGCGATGGTTTCCGGTGCATTTGCATTGGCGCAGTATTTGATCGGGCGTAAGGACGCAAAAAACGGGCGGGCGGATATTCAGGAAAAGGCGCTGCGGTATTTGATGCTGTACATTATTCAGGAACGAGCCAAGCAGCACATTCGGGAGGGGCGGATCAGCTTAGATGACCGACGGTCGCTGCATCACTGGCATGATCTGTACCACAACGGTTTGGGTGGCAACGGAGATGCGGATACGCTGATGCGGCAAGTGGATATGCTCAGCTTGGACACGGATACTTTTTAAGGAGGAAGGAAAATGGATTTTTTAAAAAATGTGGCTGCTCTGATCAAGGTCAAGACTTTGGTTACTATGGCGGTGATCACGGTATTTGTGATCATGGCGCTGCAAGGAAGGATCTCCGCGGATAATGTGATGATCATTGTTTCCAGCGTGATCTCCTTTTACTTTGGCACGATTTACGAAAAGAACGGCTGATCCAAAAGCGAAAGGGTGGGGTGCGGTGAAACGAGCCTTACAGATCGTTGGGTGCGTTGCGCTGGCGGTACTGGTGATCGTCATCGGCAAGGTAGCTTGCGGAGTCTTTCGGATTCTGGTAGCGTTTTTTGCTGATTTTGGTTATATTACATGAGTTGCAGAATAAAAGCGGGTGCTGCTTTTGGCAGCACCCGCTTTTTATGCGGTGGTGATGGTTAGAATTTGCGGATCAGTGTTTCGATACCCGGGGCAAGGATCGCATCTGCTCGGTCACCCAAAACGGATTCCAAAAGGGCGAATTCTGTGAGGCTGCCGTGGGGGACCGCCCATGCCCCTGCATCAGTGCCCGGTGCTAAAAGACCGCCCATGGCGGCAAAATCGGACACATTTTGCAGGGCGTTTTCCAAAATGGCGGCTACGGCTGTTTCGTCGAATCGGCCTGTGCCCCGGAGGTTGCCGACGGTGGAAAGGGTGGGAACCCAGACGGTGCCGGCACTGGCCATAGCGCTTAGCGCGTCTTGGTTTAAGTATGCGCCATGCTCTATGGAGTCCACACCTGCGGCAGCCGCCGTTTCCACGGCTGCGGCGCCGTTGGCGTGAGCCATGACGGAAAAGCCCTCTTCATGGGCAATGTGGACCAATTCTTTAATGACGGGTGCGGGGAGGCTCTCTTCTGAAAGCTTACCGAATTGGTTAAAGTCCATGAGGCCGGAGATCATAATCTTGACAAAGTCTGCGCCCTGAGCGCCTTGCTGCCGTACCAGAGCGGTAAATTCCGGGAGGCTGTGGTAGACCTGGCCGATGAAACTACCGTAGTGGCCGGCCATGCAAAGGGGCGCAAGGGGCGTGCGGTAGTTGATGCCGTATTCGTTGGCCAGATCTCGGGCGGCTGCGCCGACGCCCCAGCGGTCGCCACCGTCACGAAGCCAGGTAAAGCCCTGCGTTTGGTATTGGCGCAAGGCATTTCGGATAAAGGAAAGGTCGATGGAAGTCTGGTGGCGGTCGATGGCGGATCTCCAATAAACCCCGTCCAGAACCATGTGCATGTGGCAATCTGCTCTCATAGAAAGACCCTCTTTGGAATAACATAAATCTTTGGCATCAGTATAGCAAAGTTCTTGAAAATTGTAAACTTTTTTATATTGCTATTGCAATATCGGGAAGCTTTGGTAAAATAATATATTAGATGAATATTCCCAAGGAGGAGTCGCCTATGATTAAGAAATTAGCCGAGAGTATTCGGGAATACAAATGGGCCTCCATCGGCAGCCCTCTGTGTATGGTCGGTGAGGTTACCATGGAGATTTTTATTCCCCTGATCCTGGCGGAACTGCTGCGCCAGGGTATTGAGCCGGGCAACATGGAAGCTGTATGGAAGTACGGCGGACTGTTGGCGCTGAGCGCGTTGTGCAGCTTGCTGTTTGGCGTGGCGTCGGCATTTTTTGCGGCCTATGCCAGCACCGGATTTGCCCGGAATTTACGGCATGATATGTATGCCAAGGTGCAGACTTACGATTTTGCCAATATTGATAAGTTCTCCACATCGTCCATTGTGACCAGACTGACTTCCGATGTGGCGATGCTGCAAATGACATTTCAGATGTCCATTCGTATGATCTTCCGGACGCCGGTGATGCTGGTGATGGCGCTTGTTATGGCATTTCAGATCAGTCCCAAGCTGAGCGTGATCTATTGTATTATGCTGCCACTGCTGGGTTTTGGCTTGATGCTGCTGATCCGGCTGGTGCACCCCATTTTTGAGCGAGTGTTTAAGCATTACGACAAGCTCAACACGGTGGTGCAGGAGAATGTGCGGGGCATTCGGGTGGTCAAATCCTTTGTCCGGGAAGAAAAAGAGACCCGGAAATTCTACGAGACCTCGGATACCATTTACAAGGATTTCGTGAAAGCGGAGCGGATTATGGCATTTAACAATCCGCTGATGCAATTTTCTGTGTACACCTGCATTTTGGTGATCTCGTTCCTGGGCGCAAAGCTGGTGGTGGGCGGGGAATTGGACACTGCGGCTTTGACGGCTATGTTTACTTATACCAGTCAGATTTTGATGGGCTTGATGATGATGTCCATGGTATTCGTCATGTTTACTATGAGCCGGGCGCCCATGAAAAGAGCCTATGAATTGCTGGTGGAAGAACCGGAACTGGCAAATCCTGAAAATCCGGTGATGGAAGTGAAGGACGGCTCTGTGGATTTTGAGGGCGTGAGTTTCCGCTATGCCAAAATCGCCGGCAGAAATACCCTGGACGATATCAATTTGCACATTGAATCGGGTATGACGGTGGGTATTTTGGGCGGCACGGGTTCGAGTAAATCCACACTGGTACAGATGATCCCCCGGCTTTACGATGTGACGGAAGGCTGCCTGAAAGTGGGCGGTGTAGATGTACGGGAATACGACATTCACGCCCTGCGGGATCAGGTGGCTATGGTGCTGCAAAAGAATGTGCTGTTTTCCGGCACGATTAAGGAGAATCTGCGCTGGGGCAATCCGAATGCTACCGATGAGGAAATGGAGAAGGCTTGCCGCTTGGCTTGCGCCCATGATTTCATTATCGGTTTCCCCGACGGCTACGATACCCATATCGAACAGGGCGGTACCAATGTTTCCGGCGGACAAAAGCAGCGGCTTTGCATCGCAAGAGCGCTGCTGAAAAAACCGAAGATTTTGATTCTGGACGACTCTACCTCTGCGGTGGATACCCACACGGATGCCATGATCCGGAAGGCTTTTGCAGAGCAGATCCCGGATACCACCAAGCTGATCATTGCCCAGCGGGTGGCTTCCGTTCAGGAGGCGGATCTGATCGTGGTGCTGGACGGCGGTAAGATCGCGGCTGTCGGCAATCATGAAAGTTTGTTGCAGACTTCCGAGATCTATCGGGAAGTTTATGAGTCCCAAGTGAAAGGAGGCGAGGAATAATGCCCCCTGCACACATGAAAGGTGATGGCCGAAAGGCAAAAAATCCCAAGAAGACCCTCTCCCGGATGCTGAGCTATGCGAAACCCTATCGGGGTACGATGATCCTCGTGGTGGTGTGCATTTTGCTGGCATCTTTGGCAAATGCACTGAGCAGCTATTCCTTAGAACCTTTGATCAACAACTATATCCTGCCCCTGAAAGGTCAGGAAACACCCGATTATGCGTCGCTGCTTCTGTTCCTGGCGGGTATGGCTGGGGTGTATTTGGTGGGAATCGTTTCCTCGTTTTTGTATAACTATCTGATGGTTCGGGTTGGCCAGGGAATGCAGAAGACGATTCGTGACGAAATGTTCCGGCATATGCAAAAACTGCCCGTTCGCTATTTTGACTCCCATCCGGCCGGTGATGTGATGAGCCGGTATACCTCGGATATTGACACGCTGCGGCAGATGATCACCCAGGCGCTGCCGAACTGTATTTCTTCCATTGCGACTATGGTAGCGGTGTTTGCACTGATGCTCAAATCCTCCGGGATTTTGACGGGCGTGGTGGTGCTTACTGCTGCGGGTATTCTGTATATTACCAAAGCGGTGGCGTTCCGGTCTGCCAAGTTCTTTATCGGACAGCAGCGGGCGCTGGGCGCGGTGAATGGTTATGTGGAAGAGATGATCAACGGCCAACGGGTGGTAAAGGTGTTCTGCCGGGAGCAGATCTGCAAGGGCGAATTTAACCAGATCAATGAGAATCTGCGGAAAAACGCCTTTAAAGCGGGCGCATTTACCAATATGATGGGTCCGGTGAATAATAACTTAGGTTACATTCAGTATACCATTCTGGCGGTGGTGGGTGGTTATATCGCCATTTCCTCTCAGGGCAATTTGCTGACGCTGGGTGGCTTGGCGGCATTCTTGCTGCTGAGCCGGAAGTTTAATATGCCCATCGGTCAGGTGAGCAACCAGATCAATGCCATCGTGATGGCCTTGGCGGGTGCGGAGCGGATATTTGAATTGATGGACGAAAAAGAGGAAGAAGATCAGGGCTATGTGACTTTGGTCAACTGCAAGGTCTTGCCGGACGGAACGGTGGAAGAGTGCGCAGAGCGCACCGGACAGTGGGCTTGGCGGCATCCCCATCAGGCGGACGGAACGGTGACGTATACCCAGCTGCGGGGCGAGATCACCATGGAGGGTGTGGATTTCGGGTATGTGCCGGAAAAGCAGGTGCTCCATGATGTGACCCTTTATGCAAAGCCTGGTCAGAAGGTGGCCTTTGTGGGCGCCACCGGCGCAGGCAAGACCACGATCACCAATCTGATCAACCGGTTTTATGACATTGCCGACGGAAAGATCCGTTATGACGGCATCAACATCAACAAGATCAAAAAGCCGGATCTGCGGCGGAGCTTGGGTGTGGTGTTGCAGGAGACCAATTTGTTCACCGGTACGGTGATGGACAATATTCGCTACGGCAAGCTGGACGCTACTGATGAAGAGTGCGTGGCAGCGGCAAAGCTGGCAAATGCTCACGAGTTTATTACCCGGTTGCCGGAGGGCTATAATACCAAGCTCACCGGAAACGGCGCAAGTCTTTCTCAGGGTCAGCGGCAGCTGATCGCCATTGCCAGAGCCGCAGTGGCGGATCCTCCGGTGATGATTCTGGACGAGGCTACATCCTCCATCGATACCCGTACGGAGGCGCTGGTGCAAAGAGGCATGGATGCGCTGATGCAGTGCAGAACCACCTTCGTGATCGCACACCGGCTGAGTACCGTTAAAAATTCCGACTGCATTATGGTGCTGGAAAAGGGACGGATTATTGAACGGGGCAGCCATGAAGCGTTGCTGGCGGAAAAAGGAACGTATTATCAGCTTTATACCGGTGCCTTTGAGTTGGAATAAAAATTAAAAAAAAGCAGCCCCCCTGAAATTCAGGGGGGCTGCTTTTTATGTTTAGGGCTTTACATATATGTCGTACAGATAGCAGGTGCTTTGGAAGTGACTGTCGGCCTTTTGAACAGAACAATCGAACGCGCCAATGATGTAGTATTCACCGTCTATGCATACGGCACTGAGCAGACACCGGCCGGCACGGCTGGTATAGCCGGTTTTCAGACCGACGGCTTCTTTGATGTAGCAGGAGTTATTGGATAAAAGGATGTTGTTGGTATTGGTCCAGGTGCGGGCTTTGCCACCGCTGGTGCCCGAATAGTTGGCGGTATATTTGGTGGTGGCGCAGACCTGGGAGATGGGAGAAGAATCCAGACAAAGCTTGGCCAGCAGCATCATATCGGACATGCAAGTATAGTGATTGCTGTTGTGGTAGCCATCGGGATTTACAAAGTGAGAGCCGGTCATGCCAACGATTTCTGCTTGTCGGTTCATTTCGGAAATAAAGACCTCCATGGCTGCGGAGGAAGAAAGGTCGGAGTTTTGAGAAATGATATAGCCCACATGGGTCGCCAGGACACGGGCGGCATCATTGCCGCTGGGCAGGAGCATGGCGTAAAGCAGTTGCTTTACGGTCAGCACATCGCCTTTGACAAGGCCTGCGGTGGACGAGCCGGAGGGCAAGTCGATGGCACCCACCGTTACTCGGTCACCGGTATTTACATAGAGCAGCGCCACATAGGCTGTGAAAAGTTTCGTAATGCTTGCGGGGTAGATCTTACCGTCCAAATCGCCTTTGGCATAGAGGAAAGTACTGTCTTCGCAGCGGTACACAAAGGCTTTGGTGGCGGAAAAATTGTAATTTGAAGTTTTAGGAGGTTCGGTGGGAGTGGTAGGTTGGGTAGTTGTGGTTTGGGTCGTGGATTCCGTGGTAGGTGCGGTAGTAGGCTTAGTGGTGGGCACCGTGGTAGGCGCGGTAGTCGGTTTGGTGGTGGGTGCTGTGGTAGGCTTGGTAGTCGGCTGTGTGGTCGGCTGCGTAGTGGGCGCCGTAGTGGGCGCCGTGGTAGATGAAGTAGTCGGGTGTGTAGTTGGAGCAGTCGTAGGCGCTGTGGTTGGCGTGGTGGAAGGCGCGGTGGACGGCTGCGTGTGCGACCCGGAGAGGTTTACATCACTGATCACGGGCAAAGCGCTTCCGCGCAGCAGACCGGAAAAGATCAGTATGACGGTCAGCAGCACGGCAATGCCTTTTATCCGTGTTTTCATGAGAGTTCCTCGTTTTCGCAGATTATACGGAAAAATTATATATGAATTTGGGAAAAAAGTCAACTGACAGGGGTTGGTGAAATGTATAGGAGAAATTTGACAGTTGCACGTTTGTGTGCAACTTGTTTTTATTTTGGGGGTGGAGGTGAAAGGGAGGCGCAAAATGGAACAAAGGAATCGTAAAACTGCACTTAAAAACCGAATCCATTCCGGGAAGCTCACAAAAGATGATGTGGCGCGCCGTTTGGCGGAGCTGGCATTCGGCAAAGCCAATGATTGCGTGCGGCTGATCATGGAGGATTCGGCAATATTGGATAGTTTGGATCTGAGCTTATTGAGCGAGGTCAAGCGCAACGAAAAGGGAACGGTGGAGATCCGGCTGGTGGACAGACTGAAAGCCTTGGAACAGCTGGCGATTCTGGCGGAACATAATGACAGTGATTTGGAATCGTTTTTGAAGGCGCTGCAAGGAAGTGAGGAGCAGCAATGAGCTATCGGGCGTTTTCCCCGAAGCAAAAAACGGTACTTACTTGGTGGATGCCGGGAAATCCCAACTGTGACAAGGAAGCGATTGTGTGTGACGGAGCGGTGCGCTCCGGAAAAACATTGGCCATGGGGCTATCTTTCTTTTTGTGGGCGATGGTGTGTTTTGACGGTATGCGCTTTGGCATTTGCGGAAAAACCATTGCTTCGCTGCGCAGAAATGTTCTGTCGGAGATTTTGCCGAGGGTGGAAGCGCTGGGGGGAACGTGGAAGGAAAAACGCACGGAAAATCTGGTGACGGTGACGTTTAAGGGCCACCGAAACCAGTTTTATATATTCGGCGGGCGGGACGAAAGTTCCGCCGCCCTGATTCAGGGCATTACCTTTGCAGGGGTGCTGCTGGATGAAGTAGCGCTGATGCCCCGGAGCTTCGTGGAGCAGGCTTGTGCCCGGTGCTCGGTGGCGGGAAGCCGGCTTTGGTTTAACTGCAATCCGGCAGGGCCGGGCCATTGGTTTTACCAGAATTGGATATTGGACGCCCAAAAAAGAAATTGCTTGCGGCTGCATTTTACCATGGAAGATAATCCGTCGCTGACTGAGGAGATTCGGCAGCGGTATCAGCGGCTGTATACCGGTGTTTTTTACAGACGGTTTATTTTGGGGCAATGGGCCCAGGCAGAGGGCCGGGTGTATGATTTTTTCGGGCCGGATATGGTGGTTAGGAAACCGGAAGGGCCCATGGAAAAATGGTATATTTCCTGCGATTACGGTACGGTAAATCCCACGTCTATGGGCCTTTGGGGGCTGCAAGGGGGTGTTTGGTATCGGGTCAACGAGTTTTACCACGATTCCCGGGCGAAAATGCGGCAGATGACTGATGAGGAATATGCAGCGGCTATGGGAAATCTGGCAGGGGACAGAAAAATCACCGGGGTGATCGTTGATCCCTCGGCAGCCAGCTTTATAGAGGTCTTGCGCAGGCGGGGTTGGCGGGTACAGAAGGCGGAAAACGATGTGCTTACCGGGATCCGGCTGACCTCCGATGCCCTGAAAGAGGGGCGGATCGCAATTTGCGAGGGTTGCAGCGACTGCCTACGGGAAATGGATGAGTATGTTTGGGATCTGAGCAGCGAGGCCAAGGATCGGGTGAAAAAGGAAAATGATCACGCCATGGACGATATGCGTTATTTTGTGGCTACGGTGCTGAAAAAACAGGAATTCGGATTTATTGCCTGCGCTGTGGAGCGGGGGCGGTAATCATTTTTCAATACGAAAGGAGCGATTTAGTTGAAAAGAAAAGAAAAAAGCAGTTCTGTTACGGTAAGAGCCTGCCAGCTGCGTAGCGGGAATAACCACCCCTTTGGCGCACTGCGGAGTTTTTCCCCTCTGGGCGGAGGCGAGGAACGAGTGTATCGGCAACTGCGGGAGGCAATTCCGGTGCTGGACGTAGCTGTGGGCAAGCTGGTGAGGCTGAGCGGTGGCTTTTCCGTGAAATGCAAGGATTCCGCTGCTCAGAAAAAATTGGAGGAATTTTTGAAAAGCGTGCCCAGCGGCAGAGGGCAGACGGGTATTGACAGTTTTCTTGCGGGGTATATGGATTGCCTGCTTACCTACGGACGAGCGGTTGGCGAAATGGTGGTGGCGGGTAATCGGCTCTATGGCGTTCAGTGGGGTGATGTGACGCTGCTGGAAGTGGCCGAAGGGGACAACCCCATGGAGCCGGTGCTCTGGGGCCCGGATTCCAAAGGCCATATGCGGCCGCTGCCGTATCCGCACTTGCTGCTGTTTACCACCTGGAATGCAGAGCCGGGAAACCCCTATGGTGTGAGCTTATTCCGGGGCATGCCTTTCCTGGCGGATATTTTGATGAAAATATTCGCTGCCATCGGCTCTAACTGGGAGCGCGCCGGGAATGTTCGGTACAGCGTGGTGTGCAAAGGTGGAGAAAATGTGGATCCGGCTTTGTTGCAGGAACGGGGAAAACAAGTGGCGGAGCAATGGTCCAAGGCCATGGAGGACGGAAAGAACGGCACGGTTCGGGATTTTGTGGCCATGGGCGATGTGGAGATCAAGGTGATCGGCGGCGAAGCACCGATTTTGGATTCTCAGGTGCCGGTGCGGCAGATCTTGGAGCAGTTGGTTGCAAAAACCGGTTTGCCGCCCTTTTTGTTGGGTCTGAATTGGAGCACAACCGAGCGTATGAGTACCCAGCAGGCAGATATTCTGACTTCGGAACTGTGGGCGCTTCGTCGCACCGTGGAGCCGGTGCTTCGGAAGATCTGCCGGACTTATCTTTCCTTGGAAGGGCTGGATAATCGGGTGGAGATTGAGTGGAACGATATCAGCTTGCAGGATATTACCGAGGAGTCCAAGGCCACATTGTATCAGGCACAGGCGGCAAAGGCCAGAGCAGAAGCCGGTCTGCCGCTGAATGATTAAGGAGGTTTTTATGGAAATTAAGAAGGAAAGCGCGGTACACAGTAAGGCAGCACCCACCGAAGCGCAATTAAGCGCCATCAATGCCCAAGCCAAGGCTGAGCTTAGTAAGGAGCAGGTATATGTGTTTTGCCTGCGTCTTTGCGATGATCAGGTGGATCGGGACTGTGAGCGTTTTGATACGGCTGCGTTGCCGGTGCTGGCGAAAATGTTCATAGGGAAAACGGGGATCGTAGATCACAAGTGGAGCAGTGAGCATCAGGTGGCTCGAATTTTTGAGACTCAGGTGGTTTGCGAAGATGGAGTCAGCTACATTAAGGCTTGGGCGTATATCCGTCGGGGCGGGAGCGCCGATGAGGTGATCGCGGATATTGAAGCGGGCATTAAAAAGGAAGTGAGCGTGGGCTGCGCTATGGGGCGGTCTGTTTGCTCCGTTTGCGGCTCGGATTACGGTACCTGTGGGCATCGGAAGGGCGAGTATTATGACGGGCAGCTCTGCTGCGCGATCTTAAAAGAGCCCATGGATGCTTACGAGTTTTCTTTTGTGGCTGTGCCAGCGCAGCCGGAGGCTGGGGTGCTCAAAGGCTTGGGCGGCGGTAAAATGTCCCTGAAAGATCTGGCGGATCGGTTTGGCGCCCAAGGGGAGTATCGGGCGCTTTATCAGCAGGCGCAGTTGGGCAGACAGTATGAAAAACAGCTTTGTGACGATGTGGTCAGATTACTGCTGGTTTTGGATCTGGGCGTGGAGAAGCAGCTGCTGCAAAATGTGGCGGAAAAGATCTCCGGGGAGGATCTGGTGAAGCTGAAAGCTGCCTTGGAGGAAAAAAGCAGCGAATTGTTTCCGGTGCAGACACAGCTGCCGGGGCATAATGGGGAAAGAGAACCGGTAGAAAGCGGTTTTCTCATTTGATTTTAGGTTTTTCCGGCGTGGCCGGTGACCATATATTATTTTTAGGAGGAAAATTATGGGTTACGATAATCTGAAACTGGAAAAGGGTATGTACCGGCAGGAGGGTATGAATTTTACCCAGGTGCTGGAATCTTTGGACCCCAGCGAAAACTATCGGGGTACAGCATTGGAAGGCACTGACGCATTTCAGCGTCAGATGAAGCGCTTTGGTATTCGGGCAAAGGGTGCTGGTTCTTCTCCTGTGGAGAAGTTCTTCCGCACTATGGATTCCGCGGTGCTGTTCCCGGAGTACATCGCTCGCACTGTTCGTCAGGGCATGGAGGAAAATGACATTCTCCCTGCTATCACTGCCACTACCACAGTGATCGATTCTATGGACTACCGCTCCATTTACTCCGCTGCCACCGATGACGACAAGGCGCTGCGGAATGTGGAGGAGGGCGCTGCCATTCCCGAGACTGAGGTAAAGACCAAGGAGAATTTGGTGAAGCTTTCCAAGCGCGGCCGTATGCTGGTGGCTTCTTATGAGGCAGTTCGCTTCCAGAAGCTGGATCTGTTCAGCGTGATGCTGCGTCAGATCGGCGCTTACATCCAGAAGATGCAGGTTGCAGATGCGGTGAATGTGCTGATCAACGGTGACGGCAACGACAATGCCGCAATTCAGTACAGCGTGGGCACCAGCCCCATTTCCGGCACTGCCGGCACGCTGACTTATGATCAGCTGGTGGAATTCTGGGGACAGTTTGATCCTTACACCATGAATACCATCTTGTGCTCCACCGGCACCATGACCAAACTGCTGAAAATCAGCGAGCTGCAAAATCCCTTGGCAGGCCTGAATTTCCAGGGCACCGGTAAGCTGGGCACCCCTCTGGGCGCACATCTGCACCGTACTGATGCGGTGGCAAATGATGTGATCATTGGTCTGGATAACCGTTATGCTTTGGAACTGGTGAAGGCCGGCGATGTTCTGGTGGAATATGACAAGCTCATCGATCGTCAGTTGGAGCGGGCTGCCATTACCACTATTTCCGGCTTTGGCAAGATCTGTGACGGCGCTGCTGCGGTGCTGAATGTATGAGCCTGACGGATCAGATTTATGCCCAGGCATTGGTGCTGATTCGAGATTTGGAAGATGGAGATGACTCTGTACTGGAAGTGCTTTGCCGCACGGCAGAAGTGTCGCTGCGGGCGAAGCTCCGGGACGGAGTGACACCCAATGATTGCAAGGCGGATTTTATCGCGGCCGCCAGCTTGTATGCCATTTCCGGATTCTCTGAGCTTCGGACAGGCCAAAGCGCGCAGTCGGATTTGACGGGGCGCTACACCAGCGGTGATGCGGGGGCTTGCTGCCTGCGGTATCAGGCGGAGCTTTTGATGATGCCTTATATGAAGGATAATTTCTCTTTTGTAAGCGTGTAAATAAGAAAAGAGCCCGTCTCAGACGGGCTCTTTTTGTTTGTCTTCGTGCAAAAGATTTTCCAATGTAATGCCTTCGAAAAATTCGTCGATCATGCGATCTAAGCGCTCCCACATGGGCAGGGCATGGCAACATTCGCTGCGGGAGCAAGCGGCTGCGCCCAAGGAGGTGCAGGAGGCCACATTCAGCGCACCTTCGGTCAGCTTCAAAATGCCGCCTACGGTATATTTGCAGGCAGGGCGGTTTAACCGGTAACCGCCGCCTTTTCCGTGGACTGCGTCCACAAAATTGGCCTTGGAAAGGGTGGTCATAATGGCTTCCAGATATTTTTGGGAGATTTCCTCAGCTTCTGCGATTTCTTTTAAGGGAATGTATGCATCACTTTTCTGCTGCGCAAGGTAGACCATGACTCGCAGCGCGTAACGACCTTTTGTAGATACAATCATGGCTTAATCACAATGACCGCAATGTTCGCAGTCGGGGAACTGACTGTGATCGTAGGGAATGCCGTTGCGATCGAAATAATCTTTCAGCGCATTCTTGATGGCTTCCTCGGCAAGGACAGAGCAGTGGAGCTTGTGGGCGGGCAGGCCGTCCAGAGCCTCTGCCACGGCCTTGTTGGTCAGCTCCATGGCTTCGTGAATGGATTTGCCCATGATCATTTCGGTGGCCATGGAAGAGGACGCAATGGCGCTGCCGCAGCCAAAGGTTTCAAATTTTACATCCACGATGGTATCGTTCTCAATTTTTAGGTAGATCTTCATGATGTCGCCGCACTTGGCGTTGCCCACTTCGCCCACACCGTCAGCGTTCTCAATTACGCCCACGTTGCGGGGGTGCATGAAGTGATCCATAACTTTTTCGCTGTAAAGTGCCATAGTATAAATTCTCCTTTTACAGAATGTATTCCCGTTTGCCGGTTTGCAGATCCCGCCATACGGGGCTCATGCCGCGCAGGTAGGAGACCACCTCGGGAACGGTGGCAAGAATGTGGTCGATTTCTTCTTCCGTGTTATACTCGCTGAGGCTCAGACGCAGGGAGCCGTGGGCCACATCGTGGACTCGGCCGATAGCCAGCAGCACGTGGCTGGGATCAAGGCTGCCGGAGGTGCAGGCAGAGCCGGAGGAGGCACAGATGCCCTTCATGTCCAGAAGAAGCAGCAGGCTTTCGCCCTCAATGCCTTCAAAGCAGAAGCTGACATTGCCCGGAAGACGATTGATCGGGTCACCGTTGAGGGCGCAGTGGGGGATCTGGGAAAGACCGGTAATCAGCTTGTCCCGCAATGCGGAGATTTTGGCGGAATTTTCTTTCATGTTCCGGCAGCTTTCCTGCAAGGCGGCTGCCATGGCGCAGATGCCGGGGATATTTTCCGTACCGGCTCGCTTGCCCCGCTCCTGTGCGCCGCCCTCTACCAGGTTCACCAGGGGCAGACCCCGACGGCAGTACAGAGCGCCTACGCCCTTGGGACCGTGGAATTTATGGGCAGAGAGGCTGAGCATATCGATGTTCTGCTCTTTGACATGAACGGCAATGTGACCCACCGCCTGCACCGCGTCGGTGTGAAACGGGACACCCGCTTCTTTACAAATCGCACCGATCTGGGAGATGGGCAGAATCGAGCCGATCTCGTTATTGGCGTACATGACTGTTACTAAACAAGTATCTTCCCGCAGGGCATCCTTGACCTGCTGAGCGGTAATGTTATGGTTGTTTTTTACGTCCAGCAAGGTGATGGAAAAACCCTCTTTTTCCAACTTTTGGAGGGTGTGAAGCACGGCATGGTGCTCAAAAGCGGTGGAAATGATGTGCTTTTTACCCTTGCGCGCGCCATAATAGGCGGCGGACATGATGGCCTGATTGTCTGCTTCGCTGCCACCGGAGGTGAAATAAATTTCCCGGGGCTCGCAGCCAAGACATTGGGCGATTTCGCTTCTGGCTTGCTCCAAAGCTTCTTTGGCTTCCTGACCGGCACTGTGAAGGCTGGACGGATTCGCATAAATTTTATCAAAATAAGGCACCATGGCTGCAATGGCAGCGGCGCTCATTTTGGTGGTAGCAGCATTATCGGCGTAAACCTGTAACATCGGTTTTCTCCTTCTCTTTTTTATCAACAGTACTATACCATTATTTACCTATCTTGTCAATAGGTAAATAGGACAGAGAATGGATTTGAATGATTCCAAAAAAATCCTTTTTTCACGACTTTTTCAGCGGTTATGCATGGTGCGACCATGGCATATTAAGAGGGCAGATGAAAAGGAGGGCAGGAAAATGAAAAGGCGATTTTTATGCATCGCAGCGATGCTTTTATTATTGTGTAGTTTGCCCGTAGAGGCGTTGGGAGCACGGGAATTGATGCCGGTGGGGCAGGTGATCGGGTTGGAGTTGCGTGACGGTAAGGTGATTGTGTCGGCTTTTGATGAGAGCCTGGGTGCTCCCGCAAAGGCGGCCGGATTGGAAGCGGGCGATGTGATCGAAAAGATCAATTCGGTGACCATTCGCAGCGGAGATGATATTCGCAAGGCGCTGGAAACTTCCGATGGGAGCGTGGTGGTTCGGTTTTCCCGGGGTGGGAAGGCACAGGAGGTTCGGGTGAATCCGAAAATTACCAAAGATGGGCCTAAATTGGGCATTTATCTGCGTCAGGGCATCACGGGGATCGGTACGGTGACCTGGTATGATCCGACCACCGGCGATTTTGGAACGCTGGGGCACGGGGTGAATAACAGCGTGGGGAAATTGCTGAATCTTTATCAGGGGAATGCTTATGAGGCGCGGATCTTGTCGGTCAAAAAGGGTAAAGTTGGGCAGCCGGGACAACTGATCGGTGCGGTGGAGCGCATGGCTCCCATTGGTGAATTGCGAAAAAATACAGCGGTGGGTTTGTTTGGAAATGCCAATCAGGCGTGGGAGACGGAACTTTATCCGGTGGCGGCTATGTCGGAGATCCGAACCGGCGCAGCGACCATTCGCTCCATGGTTTCCGGAATGTCGGTGCAAGAATATTCTGTGGAAATTTTGAAGATCTATCCAAAATCCAAGCAGGCTGGGCGAAATTTTCTGAT
>JAZRMV010000056.1:0-2668 GCA_045647845.1 Faecousia sp. | reverse complement strand
TGCGGGCGTAGCTCATCCGGTAGAGCGCCACCTTGCCAAGGTGGAGGTAGCGAGTTCGAGCCTCGTCGCCCGCTCCAATCAAATAAAATAGGAACGCGTTGCGTTCCTGTTTTTATAAAATGGTACCGTGGCCAAGTGGTAAGGCAAGAGTCTGCAAAACTCTCATTCCCCAGTTCAAATCTGGGCGGTACCTCCAAAAAATAAAGCAACCCATTTGGGTTGCTTTATTTTTTTCAGTGAGATGTTGCGTTATGCCGTTGATTGTGATACAATTTGGCAAATTGCGTTGGTATTACACTATGCGATAATTGGAGGGGGACTGACATGGAGCAGTTATCGTTTTCTTTTAGTGCAATCGCCCTTGCGCTATATTGCGGCAGCTACTTTTTTGACAACAAGAAGAAATATCTTTTGTTTCAAATGATTGGAAATGGCTTTTTATCTTTTTCCTATTTGTTTATGGGCGCCTATTTTACGATGGTTTCTGTGGCTATTGGAATCGCACGGGGTGTGATTTGTTATACTTACGAGAAAAAGAACAGAAATGTCCCGATCTATATGATTGCAACCTTGTGTGCCGTAACGATTCTGAGCTATATTCTGATTAACTATATGATTCTTTCGGGAACTGCATCTGCATGGGATGTGCTGTATTTGATCGCTTCTTGTATGTATGCGATCACTTTCGCAATGCGCAATATTCGTTTGATGCGATATGTGGTTTTGATTCCACATGTTTGCGCGATTTCTTATAATCTGCTTGTTAAAGCTCCAATTTCTTCGGCAGTATCCTATGGAATTGAATTTATCATTACCATTATTGCAATTATCAAATTTTCTGTTCAGAAAAAACATAAGGATCGCGTTGCCTGAGGTGGGGTTTGCGTTAAGAATTCTTGATTCTTTAATTTGTTTGTTGTAGAATAGATGTAATGGAGGCGTTATGATGGATTATGAATTTGTGAAGATCCCGAAGGTCTTGGAAGAAAAGGAATATTATCCCGATGGCGCCAATGTGCCGACCCAATGCACGGTTCACCGCTGCCTTTGCGGAAAAGGCACCATAGAATTTCATTGCGTTCCGGGCTTTGATGATGAATGGTTTGAAATCAAGTGCCTCAAATGTGAAAAGAAGTATGAGCCCTTTATCGATCGGTGCGGCCCTCAATGGAAGGTTTATCCGATTTCGGAGGACTAATTATGCGTGTTGTGGTTGCGATTGATTCTTTTAAGGGCAGTTTAAGTTCCGTTCAGGCGGGAAATGCAGTCAAGGATGCAATTTTACGTTTGAAACCGGACGCGCAGATTGTCGTAAAGGCGCTGGCTGACGGCGGAGAGGGAACTGTGAATGCATTTTGCGCCGGTGGGGAATATGAACCGGTGGAAATGACAGTGCATGATCCGCTGATGCGACCGGTGACTGCTAGATATGCCATATCGTCGGATAAGACTACGGCTGTACTGGAAATGGCTGCGGCTTCGGGTATCACCTTGGTTGCACCGGAGGAACGGAATCCTTTGAAAACCAGCACCTATGGTGTGGGTGAGATGTTAAAAGATGCGATTTTGCGTGGTTGTCGGCACTTTGTTGTTGGCATTGGCGGCAGCGCTACCAATGATGGGGGCGTGGGTATGCTCACCGCCCTGGGGTTTGAATTTTTGGATCAAAATGGTAGACCCATTGCACCCGGTGCTCAGGGGCTTGCGGATTTATATAGTATTTCCCGGGAAAATGTGCTGCCGGAGCTTTCCGAGTGCAGCTTTTCTGTGGCTTGCGATGTGAATAATCCCCTTTGTGGGGAGCGGGGAGCAAGCGCAGTATATGGACCCCAAAAGGGCGCGACCGGGGAAATGGTTCAGGCTATGGATGGGTGGCTGCTTCGCTATGCTCGGTTGGCCGCAGGTGATCCGGATGAGTCGGGTGCAGGTGCGGCCGGTGGATTAGGGTTTGCATTTCGAACCTTTACCAATGCAACGCTGCGGTCCGGTATAGAGATCGTGCTGGATGAGATCAATTTGGAAGGTGCGATCAAGGACGCGGATCTTGTAATTACGGGCGAGGGAAGATTGGATCGGCAATCTGTGATGGGAAAGGCTCCGGTGGGTGTTGCAAAATTGGCGAAAAAGCATGGGAAAAAGGTGATTGCTTTTTCCGGTTGTGTTACAGCAGATGCCGAAGTTTGCAACGATCATGGTATTGATGCGTATTTTCCTATTGTCCGTGGCGCATGCACCTTGGATGAAGCGATGAATTCGGAAAACGCCTACCGAAACCTGACAGCAACTGCTTATCAGGTGTTTCGTTTGATGGTGTAAAGGAGAAGAGAAGGTATATGAGCAAAATCTCGTTTCCCTACGGTCGTGAGCATTTGGAATATGATTTTGATGATAAGATGCTGAAATGCGTGCTTACTTCGGCCATTGAGGAATATGTACCTGCCAATACGGGCAGCGAGCTGGTTCGTTTGGCAATGGAAAATCCCGTGGGCAGCCAGACCCTTGCGGAATTGTCCAAGGGTAAGAAAAATGTTGTGATCATTGCCAGCGATCATACAAGACCGGTGCCCAGCAAGGTAATTATGCCGGAAATGCTGCGCCAGATCCGGCAGGGCAATCCAGAGGCGGATATTACCATTCTAATCGCAACCGGCTGCCATCGTGGCACCAC
>JAZRMV010000055.1:0-3758 GCA_045647845.1 Faecousia sp. | reverse complement strand
GCAGAACGCTTTTAAATGGAGAAGCCTTTATGTTTTCGGTCTATCCCGGGGACAAGGCGCATAGATTGTACCACCATAATCGTCGGAGGGATTTACTATGAAACGGGTGGTATGGATCTTGGTTGTTTGTCTGCTGCTGGGAAGTTTTCCGATAACAGCGGGAGCGGTGGAGCTGGATATCGGGGGTAAAAGCGCTCTTTTGATGGATATTGCCACGGGCACGGTGCTTTATGAAAAGAATGCCCACGAAGCGCTGCCTCCTGCCAGTGTTACCAAGGTGATGACCATGCTTTTGATCATGGAGGCCATCGATTCCGGGAAGATCGGCTGGAACGATACGGTCATCGCATCAGAAGCTGCATCAGCCAAAGGCGGCAGCCAGATCTACCTGAAAGTGGGGGAGCAGATGTCCGTGACCGATATGGTCAAATCCATCGCAGTTTCTTCTGCTAACGACTGCGCCTGCGCTATGGCGGAGCATATTGCCGGGTCGGAGGCGGCTTTCGTGCAGCTGATGAACCAGCGGGCAAAGGAGCTGGGCATGAATGATACCAATTTTGTCAACTGCACCGGCCTTGATGACGCGCCCGATGCGAAAAATCATCGCACCAGCGCCTATGATATTGCTCTGATGTCCCGGGAGCTCATGAACAATCACCCGGAAATTCAAAAATTCACCACCATCTGGATGGATACGGTGCGAGATGGCACCTTTGGATTGTCCAATACCAATAAGCTGGTGCGGTTTTATCCCGGAGCCACGGGGCTGAAAACGGGCTTTACCGCAGAGGCGGGTTACTGTTTGTCTGCCACAGCACAGCGGGACAGTATCGGTTTGATTGCGGTGGTGATGGGTGCGAAAACCTCCCAGGAACGGTTTGCTGCCTGCAAATCTCTGCTGGATTACGGCTTTGCCAATTATGCGCTGGTAAAACCTCAGGGATTGTTGGGCGAGGTGCAGGTAAAACTGGGAGAAATGGATTCGGTGGTTGCCGTGCCTGCGGAGCCGGTAGAGGTTCTGGTGGATAAAGCTCAGGCAAATCAAGTGCAGGTCAAAACGGTTTTGGAAGAATCTGTCGCTGCGCCCGTGAGTAAAGGACAAAAATTGGGAACGCTTACGGTGCGGGTAGGGGAACAGGTGATTTTTCAAACGCCCATGATCGCTCAGGAAAGCGTAAACAGAGTCAGTTGGTGGGATCTGTTCCTGCGGATTTTGCGCACTGTCGCTATGGCTAAAAATGGATAAAAAAACACCCCCGAAGCATTGGCTTCGGGGGTGAATCTTTGCAAATTACTCAGCAACGTAGGGCAGCAGAGCGATCTGACGGGCGCGCTTGATCGCGGTGGTCAGGTCACGCTGGTGAGCTGCGCAGGTACCGGTGGTACGGCGGGGCAGGATCTTGCCACGCTCGGAAAGATAACGACGGATCTTAGCGATGTCTTTGTAATCGATACCGGTTGCTTTATCCACGCAGAACGCACATACCTTCTTGCGCTTGCGGGGACGCATACGCTGTTCGTTAGCCATGAAGATTACCTCCTTGTAAGTCTAGTAGAAAAGTTCAGTTAGAAAGGCAGCTGGGCATCGTCTTCGTCCAGCATAGCGAAATCAGACGCAGGAGCGCCGGCGGGGGCAGAATAGCCACCGAAAGCCGGAGCGGAGGGAGCAGCGCCCTCGCTGTTGCGCTTGGCTTCGCCAAAGTAGACATTGTCTGCCACAACTTCTGCGGCACGACGCTTGTTGCCTTCTTTGTCGGTCCAGTTACGGATCTGGAGCCGGCCCGATACCACAGCCATGGAGCCCTTGGCGAAATACTTGGAGACGAATTCTCCGGTCTGACGCCATGCGACACAGTCAATGAAATCGGTTTCCCGTTCGTTGCCGTTGCCGCCAAAGTCGCGGTCAACCGCCAGAGTGAAGCTGGCAACAGCCACACCGCTGCCGGTACGGCGCAGTTCGGGATCGCGGGTCAGACGACCCATGATAGTGATGTGGTTGAGCATAGATTAGCCCTCCACTACGGTGGTCAGGCAGCGCAGAATACCTTCGGTAATCTTCATAACGCGCTCCAACTCAGCGGGGAATTCGGGCTTGGTTTCGAAGTTCATCAGAACATAGTAACCCTCAGTCAAATCGTTGATGGGATACGCCAGGTGACGCTTGCCCCACTCATCGATATTGGTCAGAGTACCCTCCGCTTCCACCATTGCCTTGAACTTTTCCACAAGTGCGGCGATGCCTTCCTCGCCCTGAGCAGGGTCGATGATATACAGCACCTCGTACTTACCGGTGATCTTAGCCATGTTGTTTGCACCTCCTTTTGGACTTTTGGCCCACGGTCGCGCCGTGAGCAAGGATTGTCCGCATACGCAGACTAGTGTATTATATCGGGATCGGGTGAATTTGTCAACAATTTTTTGGAAAAAAGTTTGGAATTTTCAGAAAAATCAAGGGCAGATTCGGCTTTGTCCCTGCCGATTGGGAAACCGTTACATATTTTCTGTGAAAGCGGGGAATATAGCGAAAGAAGAGAGGTGCGCCATGAAACAGGAAGAGAAAAAACCCGTGAATTGGGAAGTGAAAGACCCGAAACCTCCGGTGGTGCGGTCGGGGCATTTGGAAAACCGGAGAGAAAATTAATTATGTAAACCAACGCATAAAACAAACAGGGCAGGATTACCTGCCCTGTTGTCATTTTGCAAATTAGCCGTTGGCGCGCATCTGAGCGAAGCACTCGCTGCAGAACACGGGGCGATCGGACTTGGGCTCGAAGGGAACCTTGGCCTCGCCACCGCAACGGGCGCAGGTAGCAGTAAAGAACTCACGGGGACCGCGGCTGGCGTTCTTGCGAGCGTCGCGGCAGGCCTTGCAGCGCTGGGGCTCGTTCTGGAAGCCGCGCTCTGCGTAGAATTCCTGCTCACCGGCGGTGAATACGAACTCGTTGCCGCACTCTTTGCAAACTAAAGTCTTGTCTTCGTACATGGAAAATACCTCTCTTCGGTTGTTTGCCCCGTGAAAGCCCACCAAACTGCTGGTTGTAACGCGGAGTCAAATGATAATGGTGGCTATGCCACAAATTGAATTATACACACAAAATATACGAAAGTCAATGGTTTGTTCATGATTTTTTTACAAAATATTCCCATATTACAGGGCAAATTGGGTTTGCCCGTCGTAGGGAATATGCAGGTGTTCGTAGGCCAGAGAAGTGACGCATCTGCCCCGGGGTGTGCGGGAGAGGAAGCCCAGCTGCATCAGATATGGTTCGTATACATCTTCCAGGGTGACCGCCTCTTCACCGATGGTGGCGGCAAGGGTGTCAAGACCCACAGGACCGCCACCGTAATTGCGAATAATGGCGGTGAGCATACGACGGTCGATGGCGTCAAGACCCAGTTTGTCCACTTCCAGACGGGAGAGGGCAAGGTCGGCAGCTTCTTTGGTGATCGTACCATCGCCCATGACCTGAGCAAAGTCCCGGACACGGCGCAGGAATCGGTTGGCGATTCGGGGCGTACCGCGGCTGCGGGAAGCAATTTCTTTTGCACCGTCGGGATCAATGGGCATACCCAAAATGGTCGCGCTGCGCGTAACGATCCGGGCAAGTTCCTCGGTGGTGTAAAGTTCCAGCCGCAGCGAAACACCAAAGCGATCCCGCAAGGGTGCGGAAAGCTGACCTGCCCGGGTGGTAGCGCCAACCAGCGTGAATTTGGGAAGATCCAGCCGAATGGAATTGGCAGAAGGGCCTTTGCCTACG
>JAZRMV010000054.1:0-21087 GCA_045647845.1 Faecousia sp. | reverse complement strand
CAACGAAGGTGGCGCCCTCTATCGTGTTCATTGACGAGATCGACGCAGTTGGTCGCACCCGTGATTCCCGTCTGGGCGGCAACGACCAGACCCTCAACCAGCTTCTGAGCGAACTGGACGGTTTTGATTCCTCCAAGGGTGGGGTGATCCTCGCGGCCACCAACCGTCCGGAGATTCTGGATAAGGCGCTGCTCCGGGCTGGCCGTTTTGACCGGCGGATCATCGTCGACCGGCCGAATCTGCAAGGCCGACTAGATACTTTGAAGGTGCACACCCGGAAAATCAAACTTTCCGAAGATGTGGATCTTCGCAAGATCGCCCAGGCGACTGCCGGCGCCGTTGGCGCTGACCTTGCCAACCTGGTAAACGAAGCGGCTCTGCGAGCTGTCCGCCAGGGCAGAAAAACTGTGAATCAGGAAGATCTTCTGGTTTCCTTTGAAACAGTGATTGCCGGCACGGAAAAGAAAAACACCGTGCTGACCGATACTGAAAAGCGGTTGGTCGCCTATCACGAAGTGGGTCACGCACTAATCGCCGCGCTGGAAAAGCACACACAGCCGGTTTCTAAAATCACCATCGTCCCCCACACCTCCGGCGCGCTGGGCTACACCATGCAAATGCCCGAGGAAGAAAAATATCTCAGCACCTGCCAGGAACTGATGACCGAGCTTCGCACCCTTTTGGGTGGTCGGGCAGCGGAAGAAGTGGTGTTCAATGTCAAAACTACCGGCGCTGCCAACGACATTCAGCGGGCAACTGCCCTTGCCAAGAACATGATTGCCCAATACGGCATGAGCGATACTCTGGGCCTGATGGCACCGGCATCTGTTCAGCATCAATATCTGGACAATCAAGCGTATATGGACTGCTCCCAGGATACTGCCGCACTGGTTGACCGGGAAACCCAAAGACTGCTGAGTACCGCATACAGCGAAGCAAAGAAGATCCTTGTGGAGAACCGGGAGCTGTTGGAAGAGGTCTCCGAACATCTGCTCAACAAAGAGACCATCACCGGTGATGAGCTGATGGCATTTATCAACTCTCCTCAAAACAATGAAGACGAGGAGAAAGAGCAGGAAGTTTCCCAGGAGAACTTGTAATTTTTCATTTTTCCCCTTTACAAACCCAAAGAACCTTGCTATAATGACTTAGCTGTCAAGCAGATGCACCGGTGGCTCAATGGATAGAGCATCGGATTCCGGTTCCGAGGGTTGGGGGTTCGAGTCCCTTCCGGTGTACCAAAAAAGAGGAGGCAATCGCCTCCTCTTTTTTGGTACACCGGGACTCGAAAGAGCGGCCCAGCAACGCTGGGCAAAATTGAGAGCTGGCGAGCAATTTTTAGCTCGTGGGAAAGTCCGCAGAAAAAAGGCGGCATCCCGTAGGGGGTGTTGACTTTTTCTGTCTTTTCCGGTGATAAAACCACCTTACTGCCCCCTTGCAAAGAAATCCCTATTGGATTATAATATCCTAAACACCAACGCAAGGAGAAAAACACCCATGAAACACATCATTCTCAAAAAACGCTTTCTGATTCCCCTTTGTGCAGTTACACTTGCTCTGATTGCACTCATCGTGGTCTTTTTTTCCATCATTTTGCCCCAAAGGAAGGCAAACGAAAGGAACATGGAAATCCTTCGTCAGCATTACAACACCAGAGTAGCGCAATTTATGCAAGAAAACACAGAATATGACGACTATGAAACGGACGTAGCCTTTATTGGTGACAGTCTGACCGAGGGATATGATCTTGCAACCTTTTATCCCCAATACGTCACTGTCAACCGAGGCATTGGCGGAGACACCACTTTTGGTTTGCAGGACCGTCTGCAAGTGTCCCTTTACGATTTGAAGCCCAAAGTAATCGTTATGCTCATCGGTGCAAACAACATTGATACCATGCTGCAAAATTACGAATCCATCTTGCAGGATCTGAAACAGAACCTGCCCGAAAGCAAAATCGTGCTCCTATCCCTTACCGCCATGGGTGGAGAACATTGGGGTCGCAGGAGTCAGCTTGCAGCATACAATAATGTTACGATCAAGCTCCTTGCTCAGCGATACGAATACGAATTTGTTGATATTTACAGTGTTCTCTACGATATTTCCATCGGCGAGATTTACAAAGAATACACCACAGATGGCGGGCACCTCACCCCTCTGGGCTATGAGAAGATCACCGAGCAGGTCACCCCGGTACTCGAAAAACTTTTAGGAAGATAAATAGGCAGAAAAAGGGCGAAGAATTTTGAAATTCTTCGCCCTTTTTTTCGCCCTTTTTATTTAGTTATACGTATAGTTCCAGACCACGGGGCAATTTGAGAAGTTCCATGTTACATGCCAGCCTACTTGCTGCGTGGTTGTTTCGCAACAAATGGTCAATGCATCACAAGCGTAGAATGCATACTCGTCAATAGTCGTGACGCTGGTGGGAACGACCACCCGTTCCAATGCGGTGCAATAGTGGAAAGCATAAGAACCGATATTGGTCACGCCGGCGGGAATCGTCAGCTGTTTCAGCTTATAACAATAGGCAAAGGCATAATCGCTAATGTCCGTAACACCTTCGGGGATCACCAGAGTCTCCAATTCAAACCAAGAGAAAAATGCGCCCGAGCCAATGAATTTACAGTTACTGTCAATGGTGGCTGTGGTGGTTTCTGTATCGACTACCATTTCAATACCGCCGCCCACCAGATACAAATAGGGATTTTCCGGATTACCCAGGTACTTCAAGCCGTCCTTTTCGTTGCAATTCAGCGCGTTGCAGAACTCAAAGGGGCGGCTGCCTACATGGATAACCGTATTGGGGATCTCAATGCTTTCCAAGAACTGATAAGCATAGAACGCAAAATCGCCAATAGATGTAACGTCTTTCAGCACTACATTTTTGACCACTTCGCTGCGGATATACAATTCTGCCCCATAGAACAGCGGATTGGAAGAAGGCGCCGCAAATTGGATCTGCACCCAATTTTCCACTGTTCCGGTGTAGAACACTTTTTTAAGAGATTCGCAGCCCTGGAATGCGCTTTTACCAATGCGGATTACGCTTGCCTCGATCTCAATGCTTTCCAAAACCGTATTGTTCAGGAATGCGTTCTCGTCGATGCCCGTAACATCACCGGGGATTGCCAGATCCTTCAATGTCTTGCCGTAATCGGTCAAGCCTTTTACCACGCCATTGCTCACAATCAGAACCGTTTCATCCGCGATCCGGTTGGATTTGCCACAAGTGCAAGCAGCCGTCTTAGTGCCGTCATTGTTAGACGTATAGCTGCCGAAACTATGACCGGTGGCATTCACGTAATCCGTCACATAGCTGTCATTACAGTTACAGGTATAAGTGGTATAGCCTTTTTCCTCGCAGGTGGGGCTGGTCACTACGGCTTTATAGTTGTGGATATGCGCCTGCTGGCAGGCAGAAAGCGCTCCCAGACATAAAACCAGAACCATGCCCAAAATTACAATTTTCAAAATCTTTTTCATTGTGAGTTCCCCTTTTACAGTGACGAGAAGCCGTAACTATTGACCAGCGCGTCGATTTTTACGCCACGTTTGCAATAGGGGCAATCCCGATAATCATAGCTGGCATAATCCGGCAAGTCTGCCACGCTGTACACGGAGCGAACGGGATGACCCTCGATCTCATCTACTGCCCGGTAAATTGCCGCAACACCTGCCACCAAACCGCCATAATAACCAATAGCCTCAATGGCTCGTTTGGCGGTAAAGCCGGTGCTGACCGATGCCATAAGGATCAACACGTGCTTATTGCGGATCATAGGCTGAATATTATCCCGGAAGATAATTTGGGTGTTAGCGTTAAACTCCGGCTCGATCACGTAAATGGTCTGGTGCTGGTTGATGGTACGGAAACCGCTTTTTGTCAGCTCCTGGGCGACGCAAGCGCCCAAAACGGCAGTGCCGTCCAGGCACAGAATCGTGTCTACTGGCGTATTATTGATAAAATGGGACACCAACTGTTTCGCACTGTCTTTCGCCTCGCTGAGCCGGGTCTTGGGATATGTGATATCAATATAATAATTGATATGACTATGGTTTGTGGCAAAATGACCCCGCGCAATACGCAGCGGAACTTTTCCGTATTGAATCGGCAGATTTGTAAGTTCGATCATGTTCTTACCCTCCAAAAGTGAAAGTAAAAAGAAAAGCGTTTTTATCTCCGGCAGAAGCGTTTTCGCCGGATACAATAAAAACGCTTTTTTTCATTATATCGCAGAACGTATCCAATTAGCAAGCAAATTTTTTCGTAAAGTCCAACAAAAATCCCTGCGGATTCTTGTATAACTTTACCACCACTCGCCCTTTTTCATGATCTTCCGGTCTTCCGGGATCCGCTGACCGGTTAAGATGCTCTTTTTCATCAGTTCCAGATTATACTGCTGGGAGTGCAACAGCTCTTCCCGTCTGGCAAGAGCACCACCCATGTCGTCCACCGGCTGGTAATCCCGGTTTTGATGATCTTGCAGCTGTGCTCCCACCTGAGAAAGGAGTTCATCAATCGTTTGGACCAGCGTTTCGCTCTGGTTTCCGCCGGCAAGCTGCGCCTCCACCTGGGGATAAAGCTGCAAGTACCGATACCAATATTCCACCAAAGGCGTATTCAGCTGCAACATCTGGTAGAATTGTTCCAGATCTTCCGGCAGCTGACCTTCCTGCTGCAAAATAGCCAGCGCTTCCCGATTCAGCCGCAGCATTTCACCGAAAGATTCGGTCAGTGCTGCGATCTGCTCTGCCGGCAAGGGATTATCCCACCGATAACGCAGCAGCACATCCAAGCCACCGCTCAGAGTCTCCTTGCTGCAAGCGTAAGGTACAACGCATTCGTGATTCTTGCCGGAAAGTTTGAAGATCTTCGCCATTGCAGCGCCATGATCTGCATAAAGTTTCTGACAAATCACATCCAGCATGCCGCCTTCGCCATAGATCTCTTCCGGGTGGAAGGCATTATTCCGGCTTTGCTCATACAGCTTCATGAAGGTTTCGTTATTCTGGGGTCGGTCAGATAAATTGTAAAAACCGCTGTTTTCGCAGTTCCACATATATTCCGCATTGAATATCTGCAAAGGCTCCTGGAACGCATTGCCGTCGCAGGTGATCACTGCGCCTGCGCCCTTAAACATATAGTTGAAAATTGCAGAGGGGAAGAACAGTTTATCCGAGTAGAATCCGTCGCCACCGGGGAAATTCACATGTTTTCGGAGTCGGAATGATTTGTAATGCTATATTCATATTTCCCCCTCCTTTTATCTCCGATTATATACAAAAAACACCCTTCGTCAAGGGTGTTTTTCATTTTTATTTTCTTCCGTCTGCCGCTGCCTGAGCGTCTGTTCCTGCCGCAAAAATTGATTGGCAATGATCCGGCAAATTTTACCGTTGTGAATCAATTCATGAACCTGGTCAAAGCTTGCCCAACGAACACCGTCTGTCTCACCGGGCAAAAGCACAATCTGCTCCAAAGGCGTCTGACGACGCAAGCAATAAAAATCATAGAATAAGTGCTTATCCCGATCTGTATACAGATATTCAAACTCCTCCGCAGCAGCCCGGATTCCCGTTTCTTCAAACAATTCCCGGGCGATGGCTTCCCTGCTGGTCTCACCAGCCTGGGCAGCGCCACCGGAATTTTCCCATGTGCCTGAAAAGCTCTTGCCCTTAGCACGACGAGTCAGCAACAAATTACCACAGCCGTCATACACCCAGACACAGACCACAAGGCCGAACTCTCCCTTTTTCCAGGGCGTTCCCCGTCGGTGAATCCGGCCGGTGCGATTGCCTTTTTCATCGTAAATATCATTATATTCCACTAGCCGTCACCTTCTTTTTCTGCGAATTACATTCAGTTTATCACAATTTCCGTGCAAAGGCAAGAAAAATGACCCGGCAGAAGACCTGCCGGGTCAAAAGCGAATCTTATTTCTTCGCGAGCAGCCGCTGGAACAGTTTCACCAGTTCCACAACGGGGATCACCAGAATTGCCAGCGCCAGCGCAATGCCGTACTCATCCCAACCGATAGGGGTAAAACCGAAGGCGCTTGCGATAAAGGGAACTTCAATTACCAGAGTGGTCAGCGCCAAGCTGCCAAGCATAGCTGCCCAAAGCACCTTATTCTGGGTCTTCAACGTGAACACGCTCTTACGCTGAGAACGCATATTGAAGGAATGAAAGATCTCACACATGGACATGGTCAAAAATGCCATGGTCATACCGTGGCCGGATTCGCCGATGCTGCGCAGTGTGTTGAACCAGTCTGCGCCATATTCCATAGATGCACCGATCAGATAAGCTGCAATGGTAATCGTAGTAACCAAGACACCCTGGTAGACCACGTCAACGCCCAAGCCACCGGCAAAAATGCCGTCGGTGGAATTTCGGGGTGCCCGGTGCATGGTATCGGGTTCGGCATCTTCCATGCCCAGCGCCAAAGCGGGGAAACAGTCGGTAACCAGATTGATAAACAGCAAGTGCACGGGGTTGAGCAGCACGAAGCCCATCAAGGTGGCGGTAAACACGCCCAGAACCTCGGACATATTGGACGCCAGCAGGAACTGAATGGCTTTACGGATATTATCATAGATTCGACGGCCTTCGCCCACAGCAGCAACGATGGTGGCAAAATTATCGTCTGCCAGAACCATATCTGCCACGTTTTTAGTAACGTCCGTACCGGTAATGCCCATGCCCACGCCAATGTCCGCGGACTTGATAGAAGGAGCATCGTTCACACCGTCACCGGTCATAGCAGTGATATAGCCGTTGAGCTTCCATGCAGTGACGATTCTGGTCTTGTGCTCCGGCTGTACACGGGCATAAACACCGTACTTCTTCACTGCTTCGCACAGATCTTCGTCAGAAATCGCATCCAGCTCCGCACCGGTAATCGCCTCGGCTGCATCGGTAATGATGCCCAGCTCCTTAGCGATGGCAACTGCGGTATCCTTATGGTCACCGGTGATCATCACGGGACGAATACCAGCACAGCGGCACTCTTCAATGGCCGCCTTTACCTCGGGACGAACCGGGTCAATCATGCCGGTCAGACCCAGGAACACCAGTTCCTGCTCCAAAAATTCCGGAGTATTATCCGCAGGCTTTTCGCTCCAATTGCGCATCGCAGCGGCCAGCACACGCAGCGCCTTGTCTGCCATGGTCTTATTTTGTGCCATGATGGCAGCGCGCTTTTCGTCAGTCATGGGCTTGATTTCATCGCCATCCAGATAATAAGCGCAGCGAGAAAGCACCACATCGGGGCCGCCCTTGGTATATTGTACGAACTTGCCGCCCAAATCATGGACAGTAGACATCATTTTCCGACCGGAATCGAAAGGCGCTTCGTCCACACGGGGTGTCGCTTTCTCCAAATCCTGCTTTTTGAGACCCAGCTTGCAAGCAAAGTTGACCAACGCACACTCGGTGGGCTCGCCCTCTGCCTGATCCTGATCGTTCAAATTGGCATCGGAGCAAAGAGCCATGGCCGTGGCGACCAGTTTTTCATCACCATAAGATTCCACAACGGTCATCTTATTTTGGGTCAGGGTGCCGGTCTTATCAGAGCAGATCACCTGGGTGCAGCCCAGAGTCTCCACCGCAGTCAGTCGACGGATCACTGCATTACGCTTGGACATTTTGGTAACGCCAATGGAAAGCACCACCGTAACCACGGTTGCAAGGCCTTCGGGGATCGCTGCCACCGCCAGGGAAACTGCCACCATGAAAGTGCTCAAAATACCGGTGAGGGAGAAATCACCCTTCATCAGCAGATTAAAGGCAAAAATAAATACGCAAATACCCAGAACGATATAAGACAAAGTCGTGCCCAGCTGATCCAGACGCTTCTGCAAGGGAGTTTCCTCTTCCTGCGCTTGCGCCAGAGCGCCTGCGATCTTGCCCATTTCGGTGTCCATACCGGTTTCGGTAATGACAGCCTTGCCGCGGCCATAAACCACGGTAGAGCCCATATAGCACATATTCTTCCGGTCGCCCAGAGGAACATCGTCCTGGCCGGCAGTCAGATTCAGCGCATCGATCAACTTATTGACGGGAACGGATTCACCGGTCAAAGCCGCTTCTTCGATCTTCAAAGAAGCATTTTCGATGATACGGCCGTCGGCAGGCACAGCATCACCCGCTTCCAGGATCACGATATCACCGGGAACCAGCTCATCGGAGTGCAGCACCACCATTTTTCCGTCACGCAGCACCTTACAGGTTGCGGCAGTCATGGTCTGCAACGCCTCAATGGCAGCTTCTGCCTTGCTCTCCTGAATCACGCCCAGAATCGCATTGAGCAAAACCACCACAACAATGATGCCCACTTCCACCAGACCTTCGGTCAAGTGGCCGGTATTGCCGTCCTGCACAAAGGTAATCACGGTGGTCGCTGCGGACACCAATGCGGCGATCATCAGAATGATCAGCATCGGGTCTTTCAGCTGCGCCAAAAATCTTTGCAGCAGCGTGGGTTTTTCTCCCTCTTTCAGTTTGTTGGAACCATACTTGGCAAAACGCTCTTTTGCCTGCTCGGTGGTCAAGCCCTCGGGGCCTACACCAAGACTTTGAAGAACCTCGTCCGCGGATTGGGTATAAGTCTTTTTCATCGTATACTCTCCTATTATTTTTGGGTGTTTTTACCATTATATAATAATTTGATTTCAAACACAAGATACTTAATACAATTTTAACCTTAATTTACACGAAAATACGCCATCAGCAGTAAAACGGGCAAAAGCGAGACTCAAACCGAGTCTCGCTTTCAAAAATTAGTCATGTTAAGCTCAATAATACAGCTGCTCGATAATCGCCTTGCAGCTGACTGCGTCCATGCCGCAGTCCACCGCAGAATTGTAAAGCACTTTCAGAATCACCCAATCCACATCGCTCAACGCCATATTGCTGTTGGAGTATTGATAAACAATGCTGTCTTGCCGCAGTACGGTATCGCTGACACCCAGCATATTGACGATCTCTTCCAGCAATATGGAAGAACGGGTGGCTTGGTCAAGATCTGTACGGTAGCCCACTCTTGCGGTGTGGATCTCATTGGTGGCGGTATAATACCAGAACTGCGCTGCGCCATAGGCATCTTCACCGTTTACTGCGGAAGAAAAATCATCGAAGAAATCCTTCCGATTCAAAAAGCTGATAGACAGATTATGCTCTTCCTCCTGGTTGGAAGCCGCATGGATTCCCGGGAAGCCCTCGATCTGATTCAGCTGTGCAAACAGCTGCTCCAACACCGCAAGGTCTTCATCCGTCGGATCACCGTATATGTAATAACGGATCGGCTCTTTCCACTTCTGTACAACAGAAGTATTGCCTGTGCCATCGGAATACTCCGCATGGAGCACCACTTCATCGAAATACTTTACGATCTGTTGGGCGGAGTAATCGGATAAATACAAGTCCGAATGCAAATCCGAATATTTCGGCGCACAGGCGCAAAGAAACACCGTCAACGCCAGAACGAAACCAATACAGAGTCTTTTTTTCATAGTGAGCACCCCCTATCAACGCCATTATAGCACGAAGAAAATCAAGCTGCAACACAAGAAAACAGCGCAAAAATTCGCTTTTTGTTCTGTTTTATTATAAATTTCAGAAATATAATCCGTTTTTGTATTGACATTCAGAAGATGGATGTTTTCTTGTTTTAGCATTTCTTTTATAATTGCCGCTAATTTTAGCGGGATAGAACTATCCCGTTTTCAAAAGTAAAATTATTATGGTCGGGGTTAGAAAATACCAACTGCATTGGTTATAATGCAACTATTATCAGGAAAGGAGGGCTTGCTATGAAAGAGTATCATGTTGTTGCATCCATATACAATGATCTACTCAAACCGAATGTGGTTATAAAGCCATGGACTAAAAAACCTGGGTGTTCTACTTCTATCCATATGATAAAATGTGAATCTCTTGAAGAGATACCGGATTTGTTCCTTGATGTTTGTGGTAATGAATGTTATGGGATGAAAAGCCGCATTTATTGGTATGTTGATGCCGGAAATAGTTGGGTACTAACCGATCTGTAAATCAAAACAGCCGCAAGTTTTAAACTTGCGGCTGTAATCATTGAGATAGCTTTTTAAAGGCAGGAATAACAAGAACAACAAAAGAGACAAATGTAAATTGTTTTAATCTGAGAAAATATATCTTACTTCTATATTAGCGCCATTATTTTCTCGAATTCCTCCCCACCAATATAGCTCACCTTTAACGTTGTATGCAAATTCACCGATAATTATAATTTTCTGGCCGATTTTAACTGTTTCGAGTGTGCTATAGCAATCACCCCAAGACCCGCATAATAAAAGATGTGTGTCTTCGAAATCAACACCGCTAGAGGCGTGCTGATCATATGTAACGTTACCGCTAATATCGTTTTTGTTTGCAACGTATAAAAGATCTTTTTGATAAAAAGAGGATACATATGCCGTTAGTTTAACAACTTTGTGATTATACTTTTGGGGATTAAGTTTCAGGTCTGTTAATGTAACTTCTGGCGTATCCGGGTATTTTTCGAGATATGCTATATGAGGATTTTCTTCAAAATAAATCGCAGAAACCTTTTTCAATGCGCCCTTGGATTTACATAAATTTGTTGCCAACTCAATAGGAATCGCAAGATTTAAGTTCTGACCGGCAACATAAGAAGCATACGTGATACCAATAACATTGCCATTGTTATCAAACAAAGCGCCGCCGCTGCTACCGCTGGATATGGGGGCAGTAAACTGCAGCACATCCATTCCATCTTCCATCAATCTACCACTAAGCACACCAGTAGATACCGTGTTCTTAATTCCCAAGGGGCTACCGATAGCAACCACCGTTTCACCCTTTTTGATAATGCTGGAATCTCCCAAAGTCAGCGGCTGAAGGCCGGTATCTTTTTCAAGCTGCAAAATGGCAATGTCTTGCTTTTTCGAGTAGCACAGAATTTTGGAGACGTTATAAGAAATATCTTGATTGGTAGAGATTTTGCAGGTGTACGCCGAAGTCATAACATGATAATTTGTAATAATCGTTTTGCCGTTAAAAGCGACAAAACCACTGCCGGTGGCTGCTAATTTTCCATCATAATCATAACAGAAAATCGTGACCACAGAGGCATCTGCCTTTTCAATGGCCGAGCTATCCTCTGCAAACGGCACGGCATTTAACAGCAAAACCGCGCCAACAACAAGTGCAACCGCAGCCACTGCTAACAAGCAAAAAATCACTGGTTTCTTTTTTGTCTTTTTTGTAGGCTTTGTCTCCGAAACGAGCTCTTCTTTTGGCGTAACAACAGGAGCAGGAATAACATCTACTGTTGCATCTAATAAAACATCAGAGGAAACATTAAGCGCTTTACTCAAACGAGATAACTCTGCAAGGCCCGGTGCAGATTCATCAGCTTCCCACTCTGCAATCGTTCCGGTTGTTACTCCAACAAGATTTGCAAGTTCCTTTTGCGATAAGCTATGCTCTTCCCGAAGCAACTGGATTTTATTTCCTAAGGTCATAACTGCGCCCCCTCTCTAACAACAAAACAATTATACCGCAGTAATTTCAAATAATCAAACCAAATTCTGAACATATAATAAGACACAAAACGCCCGGCTCAGAAAGAAATCCAAGCCGGGCATTATTCTATATTTATTGCTTCTCTTTTACAGTATTGATAGAGGAAATCAACATCCGGCGGATAGAGCCGCAATCATTTTGGAGGGGTTTATAATGATCGTCAGAAATATAGCCAGTACGATTCAGCAACTCCAACCAATATTCTGATTCATAGCACTCTTTTAGTGCAATCTGCATTTTAGCGATAAAATCTGCCGTTCCGTGCGCATATTTGGATTCATGTATATTAGCACCGATGGAGGTGCCGGCACGAAGAAGTTGATTCGTTAGCACCGATTCTTTCTTTGTTTCTTTGATATGCTTACAAAGATTGACAACATTTACTGCAAAATCTTTTGCTTTTTCCAACATGATGCTTTCTGCCACAGTTACCATCTCCTTTGCAATAAGCATATCATAAAATTGAAGAATTGTCATTAGCAAAATTGCCGCCTTATGGCGACAGTGAAATTATTTCATAGCTAAATTCTGTGCTAACGCACAGAGCTAAATTATATTCATTCTTAGCTGCCCGCAGGCAATTTAGCTGGCGATAGCCAATTTCGCTGGCAGAGCAAATTTCGCTCGCCGTTAGGCGAATATAGCTAAAAAAAGCACTTGCAAAGCAAGTGCTTTTTTCATGGTGGAGACTACGGGACTCGAACCTGTGACCTCATGCGTGTGAAGCATGCGCTCTAACCAGCTGAGCTAAGCCTCCATTTGTGGAACAAAAACGATTATATCACAAAAAGGCAGATTGTCAAGGAAAAAATCCACCCCTTGCGAAAAACAAAAAATCTGTTACCATATTGATAAAAGGGGTGAGTTTATGCAGTATTCCCAAATGGTCGAGGGCATCTTTTTAAAGCGGCCGAACCGCTTTATCGCTCATGTAAAAATCGGAGACGATGTGCAGATCTGTCATGTAAAGAATACCGGCCGTTGCCGGGAACTGCTCCCGGTGGGTGCGCAGGTTTGGTGTCAGAAACAAGACGGTGAAAAACGCAAAACAAAATACGACCTGATCTGTGTCCGCAAGGGCGAGCGGATCATCAACATGGACTCTATGGCGCCCAACACGGCAGCGGCAGAATGGCTGTCAGCCGGTGGTCTGGGGCAGATCGAGCAGCTGCGACCGGAGACTTTTTACGGAGATTCCCGGTTTGATTTTTCTTTTACGCTCAACGGAAAGCCTTGCTTTATGGAAGTTAAGGGCGTTACATTAGAGCAAGACGGGATCTGCGCTTTCCCCGATGCTCCCACCTTACGAGGTGTCAAGCACCTAAACGGTCTGATCGAAGCGGCGAAAGCAGGTTACGGAGCGTATGTGCTCTTTGTGATCCAAATGGCAGATGTGCGCTATTTAAAGCCCAACGAAATCACAGACCCCGCCTTCGCCCGGGCACTTCAAAATGCGGCAGCGGCAGGTGTTCATGTGCTTGCCATGGACTGCTATGTTACAAAAAATGAGATGATCATTCAAAAGCCGGTTCCGGTTGTACTGTAAAGCAAAAAACGCTCTTGCTTTTTCTAACACACCGATGTAGTATATGGTTAAATTGCCTGAATAACGGAAAACAGGAACAGTCATGTACATTACTTTTCTGATGCTGGTCATCGTGCTCATTGGCGCTTTTGATACGGCTTCCACCAAAAAATTACAGCAGTCGATGCCCACGGATTTTTTAGGTTTTACCAATTACAATCTGATGGTAGCGGCTTTAAGCACCATATACTTTTTTATGATCAATAAATTTCAGATCCATATCAATGTGCCTACGCTGCTATACAGCGTTCTTTACGCAGCCGTGGTATTCGTTACTCTGACCATGCCAATTCTGACCATGAAACACGTGTCGATTCCCATGATGCTGGTGGTCAGAACTGCCGGTTCGGTGATCGTACCGTCGTTGGTAAGTGGGATCTTCTTACAGGAAAATATTGATTTGTTTGCAGCGTTATCCATCTGCCTGCTGCTGAGTGCAGTATTGCTGCTTTACTTCAAGAGCAACAGTATGAAGCAAAAAAGCAATCTGTTTCTTTGCGTTTTGCTGTTTTTAATCAGCGGTCTTGGTACCATCGTCATGAAGTTTTACGCCATCGACACCCAGGTGTATGAGGTGGAATCTTTCTACATTCTGACCAATGTTATGCTCACTGCGCTCTGCATGGCTATGCTGCTGGCTCAAATGATTCGCAAAAAAGACGTCTGGCAGAATGTTCGCGCTTTTGTCAAGGGTAGGCAAACGCCCATTATCATTTCCCGGGTCGTGATCGTCAACTTGTCTTCCCTGGCAACGGCCGCGGTACTGGCACAGATGAACATGTCGATCTACACAGTTCTCACCTCTGCTAGCTCCATGCTGACCGGATTTTTACTGTCTCTTTATTACTTCAAGGAAAAGGTTTCCAAGGCTCAGGTGGTTGCGGCCGCTTTGGCAGTCTTTGCTGTATTGTTCAGTGTGTTGTAAAAGATATCAAAAGCCCGACGGGACTGACCCGTCGGGCTTTTTTTAAACATTCAGATAACCTGCGAGAACTTTCAGCGTGTTATAAACACCGGCCATGTGGCTTCTTTCGTAGCCGTGGCTTGCATAGACACCCGCACCGATCAGGCCATGGCGAATGTCCGCACCGCTGCGAAGCGTAGCTTCCACATCGGAGCCATAGTAAGGATAAACGTCCACCGCATAATCAGCGCCGGTCTTTTTTGCCGCATCGATCAGCTTACCCACCACTTCATAGCTGTACGGGCCACCGGAATCTTTGGCACAGATGGAAACCATTTTCTCGGTACAGCCAAGGCCGTCACCAACGCAACCCATATCCACGGAGATCGCTTCCGTGATTCCGGCAGGAACAGAGGCAGAACCGCCATGGCCCACCTCTTCATAAACCGTCACGTGCACATAGGTACGGCGCGGCAGCGTAATGCCATGATCCCGAATATACTTTGCAAAACCAAGCAAAATGCCAACCGACAGCTTATCGTCCAAAAAACGGCTTTTTAAATAGCCGGAAGCGGTACGACGGGTACGGGGATCAAAGCACACAATGTCGCCCACCTCAATGTTCAAGGTTTTGACTTGCTCTGCGGAGACTACATCTTCATCCAGAACCACTTCCATGGTATCGAAGCTTCGCTTTGCGGAAGAATAGTCACCATTGACGTGTACCGAGGCATTACAAAGCTGCAAAGTGCCATCAATGATCTTGCCGTTGCGGGTATAGACCCGGACATTCTCCGCCTCGCCATTATTGGCGTTCATACCGCCCAAAGGCGCGATTTGCAGTCGGCCGTTGCCCTTCACACGGCTGACCATACCGCCAAGGGTATCCGCATGGGCTTCCAGAAGCAGACCATCGGCCACATCTTCACCGCCCAAGTCTACGATCACACCGCCTTTGGCGGTCAATTTTGCATCAAAGCCCAATTCCGCAAAGTTATCGCGCACCCAGTCGGCGGCCTTTGCAGTATAGCCGGAAGGAGAGTCGATGGACAGTAATGCTTGGGTCTTTTCCCATGCAAATTCTGCATAGCTACGTTCAATCATGATATTTTCCTCCTAAAATGATATAGTGCCAGATTCCGGCACCTTCTCGCAGATAATCGTTCAGCCGGGTAGTAAAATGTGTGCTTTTGGCGGGAATGCCTACCGGTTCCACGCCTCGTCTTTTTGCAAAAAGGCACGCCCGGAACAAATGGTATTCACTGGAAACCAATCCGATCTTATGGGGTAAACGATCCATCAGTGCAAGAGAATAGCGAAGGTTTTCCCAAGTAGTAGTGGAACGGTTTTCCAATACAAGCCGATCCGTGCTTATGCCCATTTTTATCAGTTCCCGGTACATATAGTCACATTCCGCAATTTCCTCATTAAGTCCTTGTCCACCGGAAAGAATGGCGATGGTATCCGGGTGTACGCAAAGATAAGAAAAAGCTGCCCGTACACGTTCCAGCAGCGCCCGAGATGGCTGCGTACCGTTGATCTTTGCGCCTAACACAATGATATAAGCACAATCTTCATTTCCTTTGCTCCGGCCAGCCAGGAAAATCACGCCCAGCGTCACTGCGTAAACGAGAAATCCAGCGGACAAGACGAGAGTGAATAAATTCCTCAGCACCACAGAAACCGGTTCCGGCAAATACAAAATACAGTAATAACAGCCGATCGCCCCGGCTACCCCAAAACAAACAAGCCCCAAAAAGCTGTGCCCCTGCACCCGATTGCGCAAAACCGAGCCAAGGATCACAAAAAGAAGCGGCACACACCAAGGCAAAAGGAAAAGAATCAATTTCACCATGTCAGGCTCCTTGCGTTTTTCTGTATTATAGCACAAAAGCATTTACAAAACAACAAAAAACATCCGACCGAAGGGTCGGATGTTTTTATATCCATTAAACCTCTTTGCTCTTGGCAGCGATCTCCATGAGGCACTTGGCGATAAATGCATCGGGGGTCATTGCGCCCAGATCCTCACCCTTACGGGTACGCACGGAAACCGTACCGTTTTCCATATCCCGGTCACCGATGACCAGCATATAGGGGATCTTTTGCAGCTGTGCTTCCCGGATCTTATAACCAAGCTTCTCGCTGCGGCAGTCTGTTTCCGCGTGGATATTCAGACTGTTCAGCTTTTCTGCCAGTTCGTTGGCATATTCATGGGCGCGATCGGTGATAGGCAGAACCTTGACCTGTGTGGGCATCATCCACAAAGGCAGCGCACCGGCATAACGCTCGATCAGGTATGCCAAAGTCCGTTCATAGCAGCCAAGGCTGGTACGGTGAATGATATAAGGTGTCTTTTTCTGACCATCAGCATCCGTATATTCCATGCCGAACTTCTGAGCCAGCAGCATATCGATCTGAATGGTGACGATGGTATCTTCCTTACCGAACACATTCTTATACTGGATATCCAGCTTCGGGCCGTAGAACGCAGCCTCGTCAATACCGATCTCATACTCCACGCCCAGGTTGTCCAGAATGTCGCCCATAACCTTCTGAGCTTCTTCCCACTGCTCGGCAGTGCCTTCATACTTGATTCCGGCACGGGCAGGATCCCACTGGGAGAAACGGAAAGAGCAATTTTCCAGCATGCCCACAGTTTCCAGACAGTATTTCGCCAGTTCCAGACAGCCGCGGAACTCTTCTTCCAGCTGATCGGGACGCAATACCAGGTGACCCTCAGAAATGGTGAACTGGCGGACACGGATCAGACCGTGCATCTCACCGGAATCCTCATTGCGGAACAAGGTGGAAGTTTCACCCAGACGCATGGGCAGATCACGGTAAGAACGGGCACGGTTCAGATAGACCTGGTACTGGAACGGGCAGGTCATGGGGCGCAGCGCAAAGCACTCTTTCTCCTCATCATCCGCATCGCCCATGATAAACATGCCGTCCCGGTAATGGTCCCAGTGACCGGATATCTTATAAAGATCCCGCTTTGCCATCAAAGGGGTTTTGGTCAGAAGATAGCCACGCTTCTGCTCCTCATCTTCCACCCAACGCTGCAAGGTCTGAATGACTCTTGCGCCCTTGGGCATGAGAATGGGCAGACCCTGGCCGATCTCTTCCACGGTGGTGAAAAATTCCAGCTCACGGCCCAGCTTGTTGTGGTCGCGTTTCAGCGCTTCTGCCTGGGCTTCCAGATATGCATCCAGCTCGTCCTTGCTGGGGAAGCCGATGCCATAGATTCTTTGCAGCATCTTCCGGTTGGAATCTCCCCGCCAATATGCGCCGCAGGATTTGGTTAGCTTAAAGCCATTGTGACGCAGACGGCCGGTATGATCCAAGTGGGGGCCGGCGGACAGGTCGGTAAACTCGCCCTGAGTATAAAAAGAGATCACCGCATCTTCCGGCAGATCTTCAATCAGCTCTTTCTTGTAAGGCTCGTTATTGCGCTCTGCCCATGCAATGGCCTCTGCCCGGGGCAGCTCCGTGCGCTCCAAACGGATCCGCTCCTTGACGATCTTCTTCATTTCCCCTTCGATCTGCTCCAAATGCTCCGGTGTGAAAGAGAACGGCGCGTCAAAGTCGTAGTACCAGCCTTCATCGATGGCAGGTCCGATGGCCAGCTGCACCTCCGGCCACAGCCGCTTGACGGCTTGCGCCATCACATGGGAGCTGGTATGCCAGAAGGTTTTCCGATACTCCGGATTTTCAAAGGTGTACAAATTTTCTTCGCTCATGATGTTTCCTCCTTTTTTATTGGGGAAGGTACAAAAATACCCACCCCTGAAAAATCAGGGGTGGGATACAAAGTATTCCACGGTTCCACCCTGGTTGCGAATTGCATCGCCACTCATTGACGCGATAACGGGCGCACCCGGCATAGCATTTCCGCTATACGGCTCAGAAGTGGTATCGATTCCGGAAAAATCACAGGCATCTTTCACCAAACGATGCCCTCTCTGGGTGTTTTACGAAAACGCGTGTCTTCATCGCAGCCTTTCTATGGTGAAATTTAGCACATATTCCGGGAAAAGTCAATGCCCGGGTCAGAAAAAGTCCGGATTCACGAAATTTTGCCCAAAACGATCAACAATAATCATTGGTTGCGTTTTTCTCAGATTATGTTAACAAAGGGATTTTCTTGCACAAGATATAGTGGATGCTGCGGAATCTTGCAGGTATATTTTGAAAAAACCGTTAACATAACACTTATTGCATTATTTTGTAAAAAGTTGTCGAAACTTCTATTTTTGGCGAAAAAGCTTGACTTTTTAATGCAAAATGTTATAATAATCTGGAATTTCGAAGTTTTGTGTTTTTTGTGAAAGGGGGCAAATGTCCATGTTAGAATACAACCGTCTTTTGAAAAAAAGAATGAAGAAACTGACCCGGTCCGGAGCATTGCTGTTGGCGATCTTGTGCGTTGCGATCTTCTTGGCACAGACTGCCTTCGCCAAAAACACATATCTGATCAACGATGGTGAGCGGGTATTGATCCACACCAGCTACGCCACCGATCCCACGACGGTACTGGGCGAAGTGGGTCTGGCTCTTGGCGCAGAGGACACCTACACCACCAACAGCAGCCGCGGTTTGTCCCAGATCACCGTGCAGCGCAAGCAAAATATCACAATTTATCACAGCGGTCGAATGATGCTGGTAAGCAGCTACGGTGAGACTGTCTCCTCGCTGCTGCACCGGCTGAATATGATCCTGGCGCAAGGAGAAATCGTCACCGTGCCCATGGATACCATGACCTACGACGGCATGGTGATCACCATTGCCCGGTCGACCCAGAGAGAAGAAAACTATACCGCCAGCATTGCCCATGATGTGATTTATTGTTACGATGCCACTTTGCGTGCAGGTGAGCAAAAGATCCTGACGCCAGGCGTGGACGGTCAGATGATCTGCTCCGCAATCGTCAGCTACTTGGACGGTCGGGAGATCAGCCGTCAAGTCACTTCCGAGATCGTCGTTCGCCAGCCTGTGGCCCAAATTGTGGCTATCGGCACCAATGCCGGGTACTAAACCCCTGCCCCATTGCCACAAAATTTGAATAGTTGCAAATCCGCCTTTTTTCTGGTATGATAATCGGAAGAAAGGCGGTTGCTTTTATGGTGAATGTTTGTGATATTCAAGTGATGAAGCCTTTGCTCGCAGAGCACGGTTTTCATTTTTCAAAAGCCAAAGGACAGAATTTTCTCATCGCACCATGGGTGCCTGAATCCATTGCGGAGCAATCCGGAGTGGATCAAAGCGCAGGCGTATTGGAGATCGGCCCCGGTATCGGCCCGCTGACCCAGCAATTGTGCCTCCGAGCAGGCAAGGTCTGCGCAGTAGAATTGGATCAACGGTTAGCGCCCATCTTGCAGCAGACCGTAGGCGAATTTTCTAATCTGGAAATCGTTTGGAATGACGTTTTAAAATTGAACATTCCGCAGTTAGTCAAGGAGCAATTCGGTGAGCTGCGCCCCATGGCCTGCGCCAATCTGCCTTATTACATTACATCACCGATCCTAACTGCACTTCTGGAATCGGAATGTTTTGACGCAGTGACCGTTATGGTACAAAAAGAGGTGGCGCAACGGATCGCTGCAAAGCCAGGCACTGCGGATTACAGTGCGTTCACGGTATTCTGCCAATATTACGCAGAGCCGGAGATCTTGTTTGATGTACCTGCCCACTGTTTTCTGCCCCAGCCGAAGGTAACCTCCGCAGTGGTCATGCTTCGGGTCAGAAAATCCCGCCCCTGGGACATTGCCGACGAAAAGATCTTCTTCCGGGTGGTTCGATCCAGCTTTGCCATGCGCAGAAAGACTCTGCAAAACGGATTGACCTCCGGCTTCCCTCAGCTGGGCAAAACCGGTGCGGGAGAAGTTTTGGAAAGCTGCGGTCTGACTCCCACCGTCCGGGGCGAGACTCTGGACATTGCCGCATTCGCCCGAATTGCCAACGAGATCGCAAGGAGACTTGGCCGTGATTGAATTTTTGTTTTTGGATCTTGACGATACGATCCTGGATTTCCACAAGGCAGAGCAAGTGGCGCTGAGTAAGACCGTTTCCGCCTTTGGCGCTGAACCCACGAAAGCGGTACTGGACCGCTACCATGTGATCAATCAGCAGCAATGGGAACGATTGGAACGGGGCGAATTGACCCGGGAACAGGTGCTGGTCAACCGATTCGTGCTGCTGTTTCAGGAGCTGGGCATGGATATTGACCCCCTATCATGTACCAAGGCCTATTCCCGGAATCTTTCCATGGGGCATTACTTTCTACCCGGTGCGGAAGAAACCGTGAAACGGTTGAGCAGAAAGCATCGGCTGTTTTTGGCCAGCAACGGCACAGCATCGGTACAGCACGGAAGATTGGAAAGCGCAGGTCTTTATCCTTATTTTGAGAAGATCTTCATCTCTCAGGAAGTTGGCTACAACAAGCCTTCGAAAGAATTTTTCAGCAACTGTTTTGCCCAGATCCCCGGGTTCGACCCAAACAAGGCAATGATCGTGGGCGACAGTCTGACCTCGGATATCCGGGGCGGCAAAAATGCGGGGATTTTGACTTGCTGGGTAAACCGGGAAAACAAAATCCCACCGGATGATATTCAGCCGGATTATGAAATTACATCTGTGGCAGAACTGGAAGCGCTTCTGGAAGAAAAAATGTAAAAATTCTGCTTGCTTTTTTTGAAAAAGTATACTATACTATGGAAGCTACCTTTGCCGGTGTGATGGAATTGGTAGACGTAGTGGACTCAAAATCCACCGATGGCGACATCGTGCCGGTTCGAGTCCGGCCACCGGCACCAAAAATATCCCAACCCCAATCGGGGCTGGGATATTTTTATTGCCGGTGTTCGGCAAACTCGAACAAAGTTCGAGTTTGGGGAGCGATGGGAGCGCCGCCAGTGGCAGAAATACTTGGGGTCCCCGCAAAGCAGGCTTTGCGGGGAAAGGAGAAGCCAAGACACAGGTGGAATTTTCCGCTTGCGGAAAATG
>JAZRMV010000053.1:0-8358 GCA_045647845.1 Faecousia sp. | reverse complement strand
ACCTGAACCTGGGTCATGCCGCCGGGCAGCTTGTTGACCATGGTCTGGGTAGCATCGAACAGAGAACCGAAGGTCATGCCGATGATGTCGGAGGAAACGATCTCATCCTCGGTGTAGCCGTAGGACTCGGTGGTAGCAGCCTTCATAGCAGCATTGATCTCGTCCTTGGTCACTTCCTTAGCAACCACAGCATTCAGAATGGTGGTGGAGCCGGTGGGAGTGGGGATACGCTGTGCAGCGCCGATCAGCTTGCCGTTCAGCTCGGGGATAACCAGGCCGATCGCCTTGGCAGCGCCGGTGGAGTTGGGAACGATGTTGATCGCACCAGCTCTGGAACGACGCAGGTCGCCCTTTCTCTGGGGGCCGTCCAGGATCATCTGGTCGCCGGTGTAAGCGTGGATGGTGCACATAATGCCGGACTCGATGGGAGCCAGGTCGTTCAGAGCCTTAGCCATGGGGGCCAGGCAGTTGGTGGTGCAGGAAGCAGCGGAGATGATGTGATCATCCTTGGTCAGGGTCTCGTGGTTGACGTTATATACGATGGTGGGCAGGTCGTTGCCAGCGGGAGCGGAGATAACAACCTTCTTAGCGCCGGCATCGATGTGAGCCTGAGCCTTAGCCTTGGAAGTGTAGAAACCGGTGCATTCCAGAACTACATCAACATCCAGCTCGCCCCAGGGCAGCTCAGCAGCGTTTGCCTTGGCGTAGATGGTGATCTTCTTGCCGTCCACAACAATGTTGTCCTCACCGGCCTCAACAGTGTGAGTGCCGAAGGGAGCAGCGTAAGCGCCCTGAGTGGAGTCATACTTCAGCAGATGAGCCAGCATAGCGGGAGAGGTCAGGTCATTGATCGCGACCACCTCGAAGCCCTCAGCGCCGAACATCTGACGGAAAGCCAGACGACCGATACGACCGAAACCATTGATTGCAACTTTAACAGACATGGGAATTTCCTCCATTTCAAAATTACTGCTTTGCAGTATATTAGACATTTTCTGCGGTAATATCGATAAAACCGCACGGATTTATTATACAACAACCTCCCAATCTTGTAAAGTATCAGTTTTGTACAAAACCGCCCTTTTTTTCCGAAATTTTTCTATAATTTACACAGAATCCTCAGCAGATTTCTTTGGCCTTGCCTTCTTCTTTTTTCTTGCTATTTTTTGAAGATACCAGTATAATATAAAAAGGAATGTTATAATCTCCCCAGCCGGGCTGTGAAACGAGGCGTTATTATGGAACAGAAAAAGAAAATCCTGCTTTTGACCACCGGCGGAACCATCGCCTCCGTGGCCGGCGCAGACGGCTTGGAGCCCCGGCGTTCCGATGTGATGGAGCGGGAATTGAACCAGCTTCGCACCTATTACGATATTTTTGTCAAGGACGTTTTGTGCCTGGACTCCTCCAATATTCGTCCCGAGGAATGGAAAAGCATCGCCCAGAGTATTTTTGAAAACCGGGCGGGTTTTGACGGCATCGTCGTCTCCCACGGTACGGACACCATGGCCTACACCGCCTCTGCGGTGACCTTTATGCTGCCAAACATCGACCTGCCGGTGGTATTCACCGGCCCACAGCTGCCCCTGACCGACGTGCTGTGCGACGGGCCGGACAATCTGCGCACCGCCTTTGCCATGGCCGCATCGGGAAAGCCGGGCATTTTCCTGGCCTTTGACCGGAAGATCATGCTGGGCTGCCGGGCCGTCAAGGTTCGCGCTTCCGGTTTCTCCGCTTTTGAGAGTGTCAACGCCCGGTATGCGGGTCAGGTGACCAATCGGGGTCTTGTTCTGGACGAGCGGGTGCTGCCCAAGACTTCTGCCCCCACATTGCTGCGCCCACAGCTTTGTGAAAATGTATTCCTTTTGAAGCTGACCCCCGGCCTGAGCAGCGCGGTATTTGATATGCTGGGCGCCATGGGCTACAAGGGCATCGTCATCGAAGCTTTCGGTCTTGGTGGCATCAACAGCCTCAACCGGGAACTGAAAAGTATCCGCCGCTGCATTGAAGACGGCATCAGCGTGGTAGTCACCACCCAATGCCTGTACGACAGCTCCGACCTGCGGGTCTATCAAGTGGGCAACAAGTTGCTGGAACTGGGCGTGATCCAGGGTCGGGACATGACCACGGAGGCGGCCATGACCAAGCTCATGTGGGCCCTGGGACAAGGCATGACCCAAGAGCAGATTTGCGACCTTTTCCGGCAAAGCCTTGCCGGTGAGATCACTACGCTATAACACGCTTTCATCCTCAAACAAGGAGGTATTTTTATGGACAAGATCTTTGTCACCGGACACCGCAACCCGGATACCGACTCCATCGTTGCCGCCATGGCTTACGCTTCTTTGCGAAACGCCCTGGGTCAACGGGAGTACGAAGCCGCTTGTCTGGGTCGGGTATCCGACGAAACCCAAATCGTTTTGAATCGCTTTGGCTTTGCGCCTCCGGTGCAGATCCACAGCATGTACACCCAGGTTCGGGATCTGGACTTTGACAAGCCTCCCGTATTTTCCGCCGCCGTGACCATGGAGCGGGCATGGAAAAAGCTGGGCAAGGAAACCCCCGCCATTCCCGTTGCCAACGAGGACGGCACGCTGTTCGGTATGCTGTCCCGGGAGGACGTGGCGAACTACAACATGAGCCTGGTCAACGCCGGACGGCTCAACGATGTGCCCCTTTTCAATTTGCTAAACGTATTGGAAGCCAAGATCATCAACGATGCCGGCGAACAGATCGACCGGATCTCCGGTGAAGTATGCGTAGCATTGCCCAACAGCCGGGAGAATCTCATGTTCCAGAGCAAGGATTCTGTGGTGATTTGCGGCTACCAGCCGGATATTATCCGTCGTGCGCTGGAAATGAACGTCAACTGTCTGGTTCTGTGCCAGGCGGAGCTGCCCGTGGAGCTTCTGGAAATTCCCACCCAGACCTGCATCATCTCCACCCCCAACGACGCTTACCGCACCATGCGGCTGATCTTCCAGTCCACCCCCATCAGCCGAATCTGCCGCACCGAAAACCTGATCTGCTTCCACTTAGACGACCGGGTGGACGACGTGCGGGAGACCATGCTCAAACACAGAGATTCCACCTATCCCATTCTGGACGCAGAGGAAAAAGTGGTGGGCGTTCTGACCCGGTATCACCTGCTCCGCCCCCGTCGCAAGCGGGTGGTTCTGGTGGACCACAACGAAGCCGCCCAGTCCGTTCCCGGTCTGGAAGAAGCGGAAATTTTAGAGATCATCGACCACCACCGTCTGGCGGACATTCAGACCGCCAACCCCATCTATGTACGCTATGAGCCGGTGGGCTCTACCAATACCATCATCGCCAGCATGTTCCAGGATCGGGGTCTGATGCCCTCGGAAAAAATGGCCGGCATGATGGCAGCAGCCATTCTTTCCGACACGGTCATGTTCAAATCCCCCACCTGCACCGATCAGGACAGACGCACCGCAGAGCGCATGGCGCGGATCGCCAACGTTTCCCTGGACGAGCTGGGTCGTGAGATCTTCTCCGCCTCCATGGACGGCCGTACCGCCAAGGATCTGCTGCTGGCAGACTTTAAGGAATTCCACATTGCCGGCCACGACCTGGCTGTGGCGCAGATCACCTGCGTGGACAGTCCCAGAATGTTGGAACGCAAAGAAGAATTCCTGGCGCTGATGAAGCAGCTGCAAGAAGAAAAAGGCTACTCCATGATGATCCTGATGCTCACCGATGTGCTGGTGGAAGGCTCCCAGATCCTGTACCTTGGCGACGACGACATCATCCAGCAAGCCTTTGCCGTTTCCCCCAAAGACCATGTGGCATTTTTGCCGGGTATTATGAGCCGCAAAAAGCAAGTGATCCCCATGCTCTCGGCTTTGTGGGGCTAATATCAAAAAAACGAGGTGCGATATGGGTTTTGAATCCCTATTGGGCAACGAACAACTGAAAGCCAATCTTTCTGCCCGACTCCAATCTAACCGCATATCCCACTTCTTTCTGATCTCCGGTCCTGCGGGCTCCGGCAAGAAAACCCTGGCAAAGGCTCTGTCCTCTGCCATTTTGTGCCGGGGCGCAAACCGCCCCTGCGGCACTTGCGCTGCCTGCCGGAAAGCCAAGGAGGGCAACCACCCGGACATCATCACCGTCACCGACCCGGAGCACAAGACCGTGGCGGTGAGCGTGGTTCGTGCCGCCCGGGAGAGTATGTACGTCAAGCCCAACGAAAGCGACCGGAAGATCTACATTTTCCCCCAGGAAATGGGCATCGAGGGACAAAACGCCCTGCTGAAAATTTTGGAAGAACCCCCCGCCTACGGTGTGTTCATTCTCCTTGCCAACAATCCGGAAAGCCTGCTGACTACGGTGCGCTCCCGGTGCGTGGAGCTGCGGCTGACTGCCCTGCCGGAAAGCACCCTCCGGGAAGAACTGACCCGGGAATTTCCCAAGGCGACCGGCGAGAGCATCGACTCTGCCATTTCTCGCAGCGGTGGATTTTTAGGGCAAGCCAAGGAAATCCTTACCCAGGGAGAAAAGCAGCAAGGTCCCACCCAACGCTTTGGGGAAGCCTTTGCCGCCAAGGACGATCTTGCCCTGATCGGCACTCTGACACCCATGGAAAAATGGAAGCGGGACGATCTGATCGCCACCCTGGAACAGTGGGTACAGCTGCTTGTGGAAAGCCTTACCTGCCGCGCCAATCTGCCCTCGCTGAACCCCCTGGCAAAGCAGATCTGCCAGCGCCGCAGCGCTGCTGAGATTTCCCTTGCCGCCCAAAACTTAAATAAAGCGCTGGAATATGCCCGAAGCAACGTTTCGCCCGCCGCCATCTGCGCATGGCTTTGCTGGGCGCTGCAACCGTAATTTTTATTCACCTCTCAAAAAGGAGCAAACCATGGAAGAACAACGCAAACCTCTGATGATCGAGGTCGTGGATATTCAGTTCCGTCCCGGTCAGAAAATTTATTTTTTCTCCCCCGCAGGTCTTACATTGCGCAATGGTGACCGGGTGATCATCGATACCGCCCGGGGCCCGGAATTTGGCTACTGCACCTCCGGAAACCGAAAAGTTTCGGAGCGGGAGATCGTTTCTCCCCTCCGGGGCGTCATTCGCAAAGCCACCGAGCGGGACGAAAAAACCGTAGAAGAAAACCGTGCCAAGGAAAAGCAGGCCCTTGCGTTCTGCCAGGATCGGGTAGCGCAGCTGGGTCTGGACATGCAGCTGGTAGGGGCAGAAATGTCCTTTGACGGCAGCAAGCTTCTGCTGTTTTTCACCGCTGACGAACGGGTGGATTTCCGGGAGCTGATCAAGGATCTGGCCTCCGTGTTCCACACCCGGATCGAACTGCGCCAGATCGGTGTCCGGGACAAGGCCAAAATGGTAGGCGGTCTGGGCATCTGCGGCAGACCTTTCTGCTGCGCAAGCTTCCTGGAAGATTTCCAGCCGGTTTCCATCAAAATGGCAAAAACCCAGAATCTGAGCCTGAATCCCACAAAAATTTCCGGCACCTGCGGCCGGCTCATGTGCTGCCTGAAATACGAGCAGGACGCCTATGAAGACCTGCTTCGCACCGCCCCCAAAGCAGATTCCTTTGTGGACACTCCCGAGGGTCGGGGCACGGTGGTAGAGGTGGATCTGCTGCGGCAAAGAGTCAAGGTGCAGATGGAAAACCACCCGGAGACCATGACCTACTTTGCCAACGAGGATATTGCGATCCTGCGCAGCGGCAAGGCCAAGAAAAACGACCCGCCCATTCCTACGGATCTGGCGCCCATTTCCGGTGCGCCCAAGCGGACGGTTAAAGAAGCCCCCGCAGATGCGCCCGTGGTTCTGGATTCTATCAAATTCCGGTACAGCAGCGAAAAAGTAGCGGAGGAGATCCTGCCCCAGGAGCCGGAAGAAACCCCAGCAGCCGAGGAAAGCACCTCCTCCCGCCGCCGTCGGAAGAACCGTGGTCATCGGCACAACGATGCCCAGACCAGTGCCCCCGCAGCGGAATCCGGCGAGGCCAAAGAGCCTTCCAAAAAACATCACCGCCGCCACCGGCACCACCACGGCAAAAAGCAGCAGCCACAACAATAACAAAAACCCGGCGTGTGCCAAAAGGCACACGCCGGGTTTCTTATCAGCAATAAAAATCTTTGATCTTTTTGGCGCGGCTGGGGTGACGCAGCTTCCGGATCGCCTTGTTTTCGATCTGGCGGATTCGTTCACGGGTAACGCCAAAGATCTGACCCACTTCTTCCAGAGTGTGGGTGCGGCCGTCGTACATACCGAAACGCATACGCAGTACGTCCGCTTCTCTTTCGGTCAACGTATCCAGAATCTCTTTCAGCGCTTCCGCCAGCAACGCATTGGAAGTGGCATCTGCCGGGCCGGGGGTGTGCTCGTCTTCCACGAAAGAGCCGATGGAGGTATCTTCTTCATCGCCCACGGGGGTATCCAAAGACAGGGTATCCGCTGCGGTGCGGTTTGCCTCGATGATCTTCTCCACGGGCAGATTCAGCTCCTTAGCGATCTCCTCCACGGTAGGCTCTCTGCCCAGCTCCTGCACCAGTTTCCGGTTGCACCGGGTGGCCTTATTGATCACTTCTACCATATGCACCGGCACCCGGATGGTACGAGCCTGATCCGCGATGGCGCGGGTAATGGCCTGCCGGATCCACCAAGTGGCATATGTAGAGAATTTGTTTCCCTTTGTCCAATCGAATTTATCCACCGCACGGATCAGACCGGTGTTGCCCTCCTGGATCAGATCCAGAATGTGCAGGCCGCGGCCGGAATACTTCTTAGCGATAGACACCACCAACCGCAGGTTTGCCTCGGTCAGCTTATTCTTTGCCGCCTGGTCGCCTTCACCGACCCGCTTTGCCAGCTCGATCTCCTCATCAGCCGAAAGCAGCTGAACCTGACCGATCTCTTTCAGGTACATACGCACCGGATCGTCCAAATTATACTCTGCCGCCAGGTCCACCGGATCCAGCAGATCTTCCTCGTCCACACCGGACAGGTCCACATCATCGTCCAACCCGTCCACAAACGCCAGATCGTCGCCCAGATCCAGCTCTGTTCCCAGAATCTGAATGTTCATGGCATCGAACCGGTCATAGATCTCCTCGATCTTCTCTGGGGAAAGATCCATTTTTTCCAACAGGCTGTTCAGTTCATCCGCCCGGATCATACCTTCTTTTCTGCCCTGCACGATCAGGTTCTGCAATGCGCCTTGCAGCTCGTCGGTATTCATGGCCTCATTTTTTGTGTTGCCCAAAATGATTCGCCTCTCTTTTCTCTTCTTCGTTGCGGATAGACTATATATCGATTTTTCCGTTTCGGCAAGGGTTTTTGCGAAAATTTTTCGAAATTTGCTGCTTATTCCGGTTTTTTTACGCACTAACCACAGTTTTTCCTAAAATGCTGCAAAAAATACGGTTTTTGCTTTGTAATTTTTGCTAATTGTCGTTTTAGAGCATATAAAAATCAAGTAACCGCAGTTGCTTTTTCCCGCTAAATATGGTATAATAACGCAAAATCTTTGAAAGGAACTGATCTAAGTGAAACAGAACTCGAAAAAAATTGCCATTATTACCGCTCGCAGCGGATCCAAGGGTCTGCCTGACAAGAATATTCGTCCCCTGGCGGGTATCCCGCTGATCGCCTATACGATCCGCGCGGCCTTGGAAAGCGGCTTGTTTGATACCGTCATGGTTTCTACCGACTCCGAAGAATATGCCCGCATCTCCCGGGAATACGGCGCGGAAGTTCCGTTCCTGCGCAGCGCTGAGACCTCCGGTGACACTGCCGGCTCCTGGGACGTGGTGCGGGAAGTGCTGAGAAAGTACAAAGAAATGGGAAAAGAGTTTGATACGATCTGCTTGTTGCAGCCGACCTCTCCCCTGCGCACCGCAGAAGATATTCACAAAGCCTTTGCCTTTATGGAAGAAAGAAAGGCAAACAACCTGATCTCCTGCGCAGAAACAGGTCTTGCATTTTCTCAGATTTGCATATTGACAGACTCCTATTTGGTAACAGATTCCATTCGCACAGAGCCCATTAGCTCCGATTCCTATAAGCTCCGCAGACAGGACGCGCAAAAAACCTACCGTGCCAACGGCGCGATCTATATTGTAAACAAGAAAATCGAAGATCCCAGTTATGGTTACCTGGAAGATACATGCTGCTGCTATGTTATGCCCAAGGAACGGTCTATTGATATTGACTCTCTGCTGGACTTCGCCATTGCCGAAGCCGTTTTAAAATATCAGGACGAAATTAACAGTTTGGAAAATCGCCAGTAATGAACATGGAGCCGACGCAAGGCTTTGCCTGCGTCGGCTTTTATTTTCGCCCGAAAAAGGACAAAAAGGCGATAT
>JAZRMV010000052.1:0-26685 GCA_045647845.1 Faecousia sp. | reverse complement strand
CGTGCCGTTGGGTTTGTCCTTGATTGTGAGTTTCACGGAATCGTTCGCGGCAAAGGTAGTGCCGTTAATCGTCACGGGGAGTCGGATTCCGTAGTCGCCCTCAGTCATTGTTAGATTAAGCACACTAACTCGCCACATAAGTAATTACCTCTCTTTGTAATACTGCGCGGAGCTGATGCCAATCAGAGCGCCGATGAACAGCGCCAGAGCCTGGGTGGTCTTGCTTACTTCGTCCGCATAGGGGAGGCCCCATGTGCCAGCCATTGCCACATAGAACGTGCCGATGGCAGGAAGGAGGATGCAACAGACCCACTTGAGCCAGTCATAGGTTTTGTCGTTCAGTTTCATATTTTTTCACCTCATGAACAAATATAAGTCCCCCGGATATACCCGGCTCCGTTTGGTATGCCATAAAACGCCACCGTGCCGCTCTGATAAATCCACATCGAACCGATTTGAAGATATGGAGTTGACCCGGAAAAAACAGGGAAGATGGCATACGGAGCGGAGGGTCTATACCCATCAGCGACCGCTCCGGTATAAGCTCCATCGGTCGGCTTTGTGGATGCGGTGAACGCACAATAGAACTCGATCACGTTGCCTTGCTTATATACTCGGATGGTTCCGGGGAAAACGCTGGTATCCGATAGGAACGTGGCCTTTGCCACCGTCTCCACGGAAGCGTCCACCTTGCCGTTGATCTGGCTGCGGACATCAAACGTACCACCTCGCAGCAGCAGGTCCCCGGCCAGCGTTTCGTTTCCGTTCCAGTCCAGGGTACGGGCGTTGGAACGATTGCCGTTTGATGTTCCGTTGCCCACAATTTCTGCCATATTGTTGTCCGTGGCGTTGTATTTCCCAAATACCGTCTGCGCTTCTCCAGTTGACCTATTGCCATGTCCACCAAGCACAGAAGAATACGGTGCAGATGCCACGTTCGCGTTGCCGCCAAGCACGGAGGAGTCGTTGCCTGACGCTTCGTTGTTATAGCCGCCGCAGACAACGCTTGTACTTCCCGTTGCCTCGTTCGATGCGCCGCCGCCGACAAACGAACTGTAATCATCGGCCACGTTGCCATCACCGCCGCCAATGTAGGCCACGTTGCCTTTTGCGACATTATCTCTGCCGCCGCCAACAGCGGATAGCGTTCCGCTTGCCTCTTGGTTCAATCCGGCAACAAACGAGTAGTAACCTACGGTAGACCCGCTTGCCCTTGTGCCGTTGTCGTAGTGATAAAACGGGTTCGTTGTTTTGTACGTTGCCAAAATCACCGCATCGTTTGCGGGGGGCGAGGAAAACACGATATTTACATAGCCAGCATAATATGACAGGCTATAGTCCTGCCCCTGTATCGCAGTAGTCCCGTTCACGGTTACAAGCATTGCGTTTGCGGGATATGGTCTACAACCGAATATCGTGGTCGTTCCGTCACCGATAAAGCGACACGTTACATCTGCCCGTCCGTCAGACCCGCGCAAATCGCCAACAGACAAGTATACGTTGCCGTCTTTGTCAATCAGTTCAAACGAGTTGAAGTCCAGCTCCGCGTGTGTTTGTGACGGATCTCCAAGGGTAATGCCGTTGCTGTCATACGTTGCCAAGGTGTTCCCGTTTTCGTCCACGATAGTCAAATTCTGCGCCGTCACATTGTTTGCCGTGAGGTAATTCACAATCGCTGTGTCGATATCAGCCCAATTAACCTTGAGTTTATCAATACGGACAATGTTTTCCGAAAGACTTGCCAATCGCTCCGTAACGCCGCTCCCCCGGTCGGACTCATAGGTTTTCTTCCCTGTTGCCGTCAGCGTTGCGCCGGAATCTGTCACCTTCATGGTCATGACCGGGAAACTACCGGAAAACCCTTGAACATCAGTAAAGTTGACAATATCACCAGCGCGGAACGGATTCTCGCTACGGAAAATATTAACCGTACAAGGCACATAACTTGCAAGCCTCGTCCTGTCTTCATAAATGTTCTGCGCGACATCTGTCAGCGTTTCGCTGTCAGCATTATTCAGCAGGAGATTGTCTGTAACGATATACAAATTGTCACCGGAGGGGGACAAAGGATACATATACGCTGCGCCATCAACGCCAATGGGTTTTACGGCAACGCCGTCTATGTTGTCGGTGTCGTAATTGGCGTAATCCAGTCCACCCTGTTTATAGGCAACAGTTCCGGCGCTGGCACTCGGACTAATGTCCGTGGCAGCGGCGGCATATCTTCCAAAGGCAATCTTTCCGTCCTCTTTTGCGTACACATAGTAGGCCCCAATTTCTGCTGCCCAACTGAGGATTTGCCGACAAGTTATCCCGTCAGCATAGAACGCCTCGATTGATGTATCTCCCATGTCAAAGGTTCCGTCAAACGTTACACCGGCAGTTGTGCAAGCCTGTGTCACAAGATCTGCCAATGTCATTGGGAAACTGCCCTGGTGTTCAGAAAGCCATGCAGAAAAATCGGCGTTCAGTTTCGCAACGCTGTCGTAGGCCACAACTTTGAACGTGTTTTTGCTCGGAATGCTCGGCTGGGCATAAAACAGACCGATTACCGTCTGAATGCCACCGTCATCTTCTTGAATATAGGTCAGTTCTTCCCCTTCCGGTATGGCATCCGCTTGAGTTCCAAAACAAGCGAATTCAATCACACCGGCACAGGCCGCGCCGTACCGAAGGTTTTCTTCTGTGTTGGTCTGTTCCGACCAACAGAAGGACCCTTGTACGATATTCGTTACTTCCGTCACGCCGTCAGCCAGCAAAATAACATTTCTCATTGCCTATGCCTCACAGTTCAACAACGTGCATCTCCACATCCTTGTAGATGGGAGCGCCAAAAATGTCATAGGTGTAGAACTCATAACTGGTTTCGCCAACATAAGCATTGATGGTCTTCGTCTGCCCCTGGTCGCGGTAGGTAAAGGAAAACTCCTTGCCCTGTGTCAAGGCAAACAGCGTTGCAAGTTCGGCGGCGGTCATGTAATTGTATTTCAGATATACCTTCGCCACATCGCGGCGCACCCAGTCGATGTGCATAACCCCGGTTTCGTCACGCCCGGAATCAGCCCCGACAACGTTGCTGTGTTCTATCTTGCAAGGCTGGGAGGGGATGTAGATATTTGTATTCCCAACCTTCCAATAGCCGTTCGTATCGACTTTGTTAATGGTAAACGCCATATCCACACCCCTCCTTTACGCCAAACTCATCATGGGGTTTGATCCCATGCGGTATGTTGCCGCCCGGTTGCGGTCCACCATCTTGCTATAAAGAACATCACCGTCGAGCATGATGGGGTTGTCCTGATCCGTGTCGTTGAACGCCCGGACGAACGCATTGTACATAGCCTCTTCCATGTTGCCGCCGCCGGTTGCTGGCATCCCCACCAGACTGAACCGGATCCCGGCAATGGCCCTCTGTACACCGTAGGCAACGGAGGCCACGATCTGGTCGTTGTTCATGACCGCAGAACGGTTTCCAAGCGTACCCACAAGCTCCGGGCCGGACTCCCGCGCCCAGAAAAGCTGGGAACCAGATGCAAGACCGCCGCTGTCGAATCTTGTGATGGGGGCCGAATCTCCGTTGCTCTTGATTACGCCACCGCTCGCATAGGAAAGCTGGCTCTGCGGATCAAGACCGCTGATTTTCGCCTTAACGTTGATGGTCTTTTGGGCAGAAGTCAAACTGTCCTGGACATATTTAAAGTTTGCCGTAGAGTTCCACGTTGTACCAGCCCAACTGGAATCGATGGATTGGCGTTTCCAGTTAGCGGTCGAGTTCCATGTGGTCCCGCCCCATCTTTCGTCAACGGTTTGACTGCGCCAGTTAGCCGTAGAATTCCATACAGTTCCTGCCCATTGAGGATCAACTCTCTGGCTTTTCCAATTCGCCGTAGAGTTCCATGTAGTGCCAGCCCATTTTTCGTCAATCTTCTGGCCTCTCCAGTTTGCTGTGGAATTCCATGTAGTGCCGCCCCACTTTGGGTCAATCTTTTGACTCTTCCAATTAGCTGTAGAGTTCCAAGTTGTTCCAGCCCATTTTGAGTCCGTAGACTGATACAACCACTTTGCCGTAGCATTCCATGTGGAGAAAGACTTCCCGTCATACCCAGCACCATAAGCGTATTTAGACCATTTGGCGGTCGCATCCCATGTAGAAAACGTTTTTCCGTTCCATCCATTGCCATAGGAATACTTTGACCAGTTGGCGGTAGAGTTAAATGTCGTGAACGATTTTTCCGTGTACCCGCCGCCAAACATCCTTTTATTAAGGCTTGCCGCCATTGCCATCCGCTTCATGTCTTCCGGGATGTTGTCAACAAACTCATCAACCACAGCGTCCGTTTCCATTTCGGCGTGACGGTTTCTGGATTTCTCCTCCCATTCGGCCACAACGCCGTTGTACAGTTCACCAACCGGCGGGTCGAGGTTGGGGATAATTGTCAAGTCAACGTGTTCCAGCGGCCCGTCAAGCCCCAGTTTTGCGGCAATTCCGGGAAACTCTTCAATCAGCCCATTGATAAGGTCTATGATTCCGTTGACAGCTTCCTCGACCGGCCACGCCAGAGAATTGATCGCGTTAATAATAAGTTGTGCGCCGCCGCGCCCAATGTAGTCCTCTATCCACGCAATTCCGATAGATATAGCCTTTTCAACGTTGAAAATAATGTCCTCGACTTTTTCAACGAACGCATTCCAGTTGACCGAAATAGATGTAGCCCCGGCTGCTGCCCCGGCCACGATAAGGCCAAGACCAGGTCCCCAAAGTTGCGCCGTACACAGCAGAACGCCAAGCAACAACGTAGCGCCGGAGATAATTGCCGTAGCTTCGCCAAGCGGCCCCTCAAGAGCGCCTTTGATAGCGTTCCAATTCACCGCGATAGATGTACCAAGTCCTGCGGCCCCGGCCACCATCAACCCAATGCCAAGCGGTATAGATGCGTTAGAGAACGCCAGCACAGCGCCGATAACAAGCAGAGCGCCGCCGATCAATGCCGTTAGTTCGCCAAACGTGCCTTGCATCTGTGATTTGATTGCGCCCCAATTCTCCTGGACTGCCGTAACGCCCTTCCAACCGAAATACAGCATCATACCCGCGCCAAGCGCAAAGTGGCCGGAAAGCGCCAAAATAAGGCCGATGGAAAAACCGAAGATATCCACCAAAAGGTCAACAGCCTCAAGGTTTTCGCGAACGAACCCCGAAATCTTGGCCCACGGACTGTTTTCTTCAAACTCCTGGAAGTCAAACAGATCACCAAGAGCGTTCCCAGCGGAGCCTCCACCGCCGCCGCCCTTGCTCTCTGACGGCAGACGATTCAGCTCATCAAACGGGGCAAGGTATCTCATGGCCTCTTTTGCCGCCGAACCAGCGCCGCCGACAGCGTCAGCGAGGTCGTTCGCACCGTCCGTTGCCTTGTACCATCCGCTTTTCCCGGAGAACGCTGCCCATATCATCGACAAGGCAGATGCCAACTGCGTCAACACGCCGATGATATCCAGAATAATGGGAACAATCGTCTGATACAGTTCACCGAACGCGGAACCCAGCTGGTTTTTCATCGTCTGCGAAGCGGATTTAACTTGGTCCATAGCGGAGGCAAATGGCGCACCAACGGCCTTGGAGAAATTATAAAAATTCTCTGCCCCTTCCCGCACGGCATCAGTAATGCCGCGGAGGATGCTTCGGATAAGGCGGTATTTTGCAATCCGGGACACGGACTGTAAGAACCCGCCCATCTTATTTCCCGATTTCTGCGCCGCGTTCCCAACGGCCTCTGTCTGCCGGGAGATGCTGTTCGCCGCCGTGGCAAACTTCTCAGCCGCTTTCTGCGCCTTAGAGAACCGTCCTTCCAGAGCGTCAAGAGCTTTCAGCAGATTGTTCAGCCCGTTACTGTTTACTTTTATTTCAAGATCGTCAATGACAGTAGCTATGACTTCTCACCACTCTTTGTGTGCGCCGTGTCCCACGCCTTTTTCCATGCAGTCAGACCGGCTATGATTTTCTCCCGCTCTCTCCGCGCCTTATCAGCCTTTTCAAACTCGGTTTCCAGCCCCAGATCCATCGGTTCTTTCGGGTACTTGGCCTTTTTGCCGCCCTTCTTGCCAAACCCGTTCTGGATTGCCACAGATACCGCCGTATGGATATAGGCCCCTTGCAACCACGCCAGCTCATTTGCCTGACGCAGATGCAGTTTGTACCGCTCCCGGTACACGTTTATAAGGCGGGGAGGCCCGTGCCAAAACTCGTCAGCGGTCATTCCTATTGACAAGTAAAATGGCAGGGCCTCCCAAAATGCTTCTTCTATGCTGGACGGTAAGTTGGAGCGGGTTACAGCCTCACCGTCACGCGAGGGTTTTCGCTCTCGCTCTCGTCCTTCATGGATTCAAACGGGAGGGAGTACAGTTCGCCCAGCCGGGTCAGCAGGTCCTCGGAAAAACCGCCAGCCGCCGTCAGCAAGGCATCCGTCTTGTCGCGGGGCAGATTCTTGTGGTGGGCGCGGAAAGCGTAGAACCACAGTTCCGGGACCTTCGTCATGGGGAACCGGGACACATCGGAGATCTCAAACCCCTTGCGCTCGGCAAAGGCGATGCTCTCCCGCGTGAACTCCAGCGTGTACTCCATGCCGGTGTCGTTGTCCGTTACATAAATCGGCTTCACATCAGACATCATCACATACCATCCTTATTTAAAATTGTTTTGGTTTTAGGTGCTGGAAGTACTCCAACCCTCGATCTGGTTGGGCGTGACATACGCCTCGATCTCCAGAACGGCGTTGACATCCATCGCAGTCATACCCAGGGGGCTGGGAATACCGGCGAAGTAGAAACTGCCGAAGCTGGGGACCATGATCTCAAACCAGGTGGCCTTGCTGGAGGCAAGGGCGGTTTCGTAAGCGGAGACAAGCGTTTCCCACGCGGTCTTGAACCCGGTGGTGAGGTTCGCTGTGAAGGACAGCGCACCGCCGGGGTCCTTCAGACCGGCGATATAGCGCCGCCATTCGGTGTCACTCAGGTCGGTGACTTCCAGGCTTTCCGGTTCCGGGTTGAAGTCCGGGATCGCCTTGATATTCGGAACCTGGGTATAGCCCGTGGTCGGGCGGGTTCCAGCCGTAGTTTCAACGGCGTATTTCAGCAGAACGCCAGCAGTAGAAAGTTCCTGCGCCATTTGCTATTACTCCTTATCTTTGATAAATTTGGTACACAAGGTTGCCGTCAATCTCCTGCGGTTCTCCCACAATGGCGTGATATCTGGCAATCATTCGGTAAATACTGCGGTCTACATTGGGGATCTGGCGGGTCATGGTTCGCCAGAATTTCATGCTCTGCATCGCGTCATCCGCGACCTTCATGATCGCTCTGGCCTCCAGCTTGGCGCCGGTCTTCTTGTTGCTGTACACGTTGACGGCGTACTGCACATCGGCGTGGTGTTCAGCAACCGAATCGTCCTTGCTGTAGACATAGGTGTAGTTGGTGTCCTCCGTCACGGTGACACACGGGAACGATGCGGGTACATCTATGTATTCTCCGTAAACGGAGGCTGTAGGGAATTGCGCGAGGACGGCATCCCGGACAACCGACAGGACTTTATTCTCAATGTCAATCATCCGAATACCCTCCTCGCGATGTCAGGGGACTGGTTTTGCATCTGAATACACGCTTCTTGCATCCCGCCAAGAGCGGGAGTACCATCCAGTCGCATTCCGTTGTGATACCAGTACCCGTTTTTGCTGTATGGCCCATCGTTTTCCCGGCTCCATGAACCGTCCTCGATGGGAAAGGACGCTTGCACGTTAAACGCCGGATTCACCGCTACGCCAACGCCGGTCCCAAACTCAATGAAAGCGGCATCGGCCCCGGATGCCCGGATGGTGAAATCCACACCTCCGTCAAACTCCCGGCCCACAGCAACGCCTCCGTTGCCGTACTCCGCCGGCGCGGAATCAAAGATGCTCTGTGCCGTATCGACCGCCAACTGCGACAGCTCATCAATGTACCGCCGGTACTTTTCGCCAAACTGCCGCCGCCACTCACTCAGTTTCACCCGACATCAACTCCCCTGATGGCGTATGTGATACTGTTCAAACTGTTGGCGATCTGGTGGACCACATAGTTGTGCGGCTCGGTTTCCGGGTCGGCTCCAAACCAGATGATGCTGTCCTCTTTGATGGGGCAATCCATGTCTGTGGTTACAAAAGAGCGGTCATAGTCAGCGCTGATACCAAACTGGTCAACATCGCTTGTTCCCCTTGACTGCGACATATTTACCGGGTACAGCACAGGGTCGGAGTAATTCAACTCAAAGACCCCCGTGTGGTTGCCGTACTCGTCTATGACTTCGGTCTTCCCCAGCAACAGGGCGTACCACATCGGCTGCTTGTTCAGTTCAAGCGTTCTCATGCGGTGTCACCTCAGTCGGGCGTAAGGAATGATGTTGCTTCTGATATACTGGAGCATATCCGTATAGTGGAACGTGCGGTAAATCTGGTTCTCGTTGTGACTGGTCTGGTTCTCAGCGCCACGGTCGTTATACCCGGCCAGCACCGCCATTACTTGCGTCATGGCATCCTCGGCATCCGGCTCGGTCATCCCGTCCGGCACACCGACAAGGCTGTACTTGAACTGGATGATCTCAAAAGCCGCCATATTCAGATAGGATGTCAGCAAGGAGTCCTCGGAGGTGTCGGTGATGCCAAGCATCGCCTTGATGTATGTCAGCTTTTGCGTCATGTCCATGTATTAATGCCTCATTTCATCGGTGGGGTGGGTTATTTGCCGCCACTCGTGGACGGGTAGTCAGTTGGCCCAAAAGCCGAAAACTGATTCCCTCCAGCCTGGAAGTAATATACGGACTGATAAATGGTGTAGTTATCGCAAAAAGAAACAATTGTATCATCAGCCGTAATCTGGTGTAGCACAACAAGTCCGTTTTCTGCCGCTTCGTACATCTCAGCCGCCGTCTTGTCACAGGTGAGGATTGTGGTTTCCCCATCAGTGGTCGTGATCACATTCACCACCAGCACACTGCCGCCGGAGGAACCGCCGCCACCGCCGGAGGACTGTCCGGCATTGGTGTAGTCCCAAGCGGACCCCGTCCACTTAATCCCGCCGCACTCAAACTGAGCGGAATCGCCGGATCCGGTCACAGCAAAATCATCCGCTTCAACCGCTTTCATGTAACCGTTCGCGGAAATCCACACGTTTACATCGGGCGGCTTGATGGGCGAACCATCCCCGGAGTGGAAAATGGCATAATCCCGAAGGGCATTCAGCCGGTCAACGCTCTCTGCCGTGGCCCCGTTGGATGTAAGCTGAATAACGATGTCCCGCCACGAAAGAAATCCCTTATAGTTGTTGGCATCAGCAACGCCAATGCCGACAAGGCTTCTTCCGTCAGCCGTTTTTTCAACGCCCATTGGTTATCCCTCGCTTTCAGCCTGTTTTCTTGGTTTTCTCGGCGCTTTCGCCACAGGCTTCTTTTCGGAAGAAGGGGCAGTGGTAACTACCCCTTTATCCTCTTCCTTGAGAATGCCCACGGTTACGCTGCCGTCAGCATTTCGCCTGACCATCAGGCGTGAGAAACGTAGATGCCGTTGGTCTTCTGCGCCTTGACAAACGCATCGTGGTACACGCGGTAGTCAAACTTCCACGCATCGGCCTCCTGGTTGACAGAGGGGCTGAAAATGCGGGGGATCGCGTGCTTCACAACCTGGAGGACGGCAGAGGGATGCACGATCATGTAGTTAATGGCATCACCGGAGGCGGTGTAGCCGCCGGCACCGTTGGAGGCGGTGGGCGCATTGATGGTCACAGCGGTGTTGAACCGGCCGGAGGGAACGGTGATGAGCCGCATATCGTTGAACATCTCAACGTTGTAGTTAACGTTGTTGTCACCGTTCATGACCATGCGGGTCACGCCGCCCTTGATCAGCTTGTAGGTATTGGGGTTGACGAACAGGATGCGGCCCTCATAGGGAACCTCGGCATCGTCCATAGCCGCAGTCGCGGTGTCGATGGAGGCGATGGTGGCAGCACCGGCAGACAGGGTTTCGGTGATGATCTGGGCGGGGGCGGCAGCACCGGCGTACTTGGCGAAACGGTAGCTATCCAACTCGGTGCAGACCTGAGTGCGCTCAAACTCACCCACCAGAGTGCCGAACGCCATGCCAAGAGTTTCGTCATTGTCCATGACATCGATCATGAAGGAACGGCCACGGTCCTGAGTGATCTCATAAGCCTCCCAACCGTCCACAGCATCGCCGGGAACAAAACCGGCATTGCGGTCGTAGTTGGACAGGCCCACCAGCTCGGTGTTGAACAGATAGGCTTTCTTCGCGCCGTCCCACCGCACACGCTCTTCGGCGGTGTCAAGGATGGCAGACCGGGAACCGACCTTATAGATTTCGTCCAGAATGGGAAGATACTTCTCCGCGAGGGAGATGTTGTTGGCAACAGGGGCAGTAACAGTAGTAGCCATTTGCTATTTCTCCTTATGTATTATTTCTTGGGCGGCAAACCAAAGTAGTGCCGCATTTTGTTTTCCGCTTCGGCCTCTGCCGTTGCGGATGTGGGGGGCGCACCGCGGGAAAGTCCGGGCTGCTTGTTCAAAGCCGCCGCCTCGATCTCCTTGGTCCTGGCCTCCATAAACTTGCTCTGAATGGCGAACACATCATTGAATCGACCGTCAGCCATTGCTTCGGCGCACTCAACAGCAAGGGCGGTGTCATAGCCCATGCCCATGCACTGCTTTGTGTACTCGGACACTACCTTGTCTCGCCGGAGGGCTTTAAGCTCTTCCTGCACGGCTTTTTCGTTTTCGGCTCTTTCGGCCTCGGCCCGTTCCTGCTCGGTCTGCTTCTCCCGAAACTGCCGTTTCCATTCAGCGGCCTCGCCGTTGGCCTTGGACAGAGCGGCTTTCAGTTTGCTGACTTCGCCGTTTTCCGGCTGCGGGGTTTCAAACTCAAACTCCATTACGGCTTTGAGCTTGTCCTCGGCAGACATAGCCTCAAATCCCTCAATCTTGCTGACATCGATTTTCATTCCGTATTCTCCTTTTCGCGTTTTAGGTGTTCACTCACCATGTTTTCTGTTTTATCGACTTGTCATGTCGCTTGCGTTTTTAAGTCTTCACTGACTTGAAAACAGTCCAGAGGACTGGTTGTTCACATTTCGTAACTGAGCCAGCAGAGGCAGTTGCAATCTTCCTCCGGCAAACCAAACTGGCCAGGGTACTTTGTCGCGGACCCCGCGAACGTGTAGAACCATCCGTCAATAGGGGCCGAAACGCCGTCAAGGTAGATGTGCGTGTCTCTGGAATCGTCCAGCATCATGCAATGCCAGCGCTTAGTTCTGGCTCCGGCGGCAACCGCCGTATCAAAGGCCCCCGTGTTAGCGTCCCGGTGACTCTCTGTCTCAGCGATGCGGATGATATCGCCGACCGTACCGCCGTTGTCGAACCACTCCCAGACACGTTCTTCCCACGTTTTCCCGGCAACCCGCTCGTTCACAGCGGCAAGCGCGGTTTCCCAATCCGGCGCGACCTCCGTGTCAAGGTCGATGTTTGTTGCCTCTGCCCCGTGTGCGTAGGACAGCAGGAACAAATCAAGCAGTTCGTCTATGATGTCCTCGGCATCCTCGCGGGAACGGATATGCCCCTCTTCGTCAAAGTGGATCTGCACCGCGTCCTTGAATCTGTTCAGTTCGTCAAACGGCATCAGGTCCATTTGGAAAAACCCCTTTATATGCAAAAAGGGCTACAGGCAGCATCGTTTGATACTGTCTGTAGCCCATACCATTGGCTTTCATGCCTCACATACCATCAGAGGCACGAACTATATGTAATTAAAGAAATTAGCGTTTTATTTTAGTTAGCCTTTTCCTTGCGGGGCGTAACTAACGTGCGCTTAATCTGCACCACGGTAAGCCCGGTCTTTTCCCATTTGACTTCGGCAATGCCCTCGGCGTTCAGCACCGCGTTGATGGCGTTAATCACTTCCGGGTGCTTTCGGATATCGGTCATATCGCACCCCCGGTTTCATTCTCGCCGTCAAAACTGTCCGTTTCAATGATCCCGGCCTCGCCCTGTCCGTTCCCGGATTTCTCGTTCTTGTCAACAACGGACGGGTCACCCCAGATCATCTTCAGATACGCCTCGGACATCTTCATGTCAGCAGCGGGGTCATTCGACACGCCGGACTTCTTCGCCGCCAACTCCGGGTGGAACCCGGCAGACATCAGCGTCTGGAACGCCTGTGCCTTGCTCTGAATGTTTGCGGTTTCCTCTCGGCTGATCTCCAGATCGAAATCGTTAAGGCTGATATCCATCAGGCCCTTGCGCCGGAGAATGTCCGTAATGATGCGCTCAAACTGCCGGTTGGACTTCTTGAAAAGGTCCTCGGTGTTTCTTGCCGCCGCAGCAGCCTGGAACCACCCGTCACGGGCCAGCACAGCGGCCCCGGTGTCGGAGGTGGACCGGCCACCCTTTGTCTGGCTCGGCATAGCGCAGATCCGCAGGACCTGTTCGTACAGATAGTCCACAAGTACCTGTGTCTCGGACTGGTTCAGCTGCTCGGACAGGATCTTAAAATCTGCCTTGTTTTCGCCGATGCTCTTGAGGACGATCATACCCGCTTGCCGGATGTCATTCGCCGTGGTATCCTCATCAAACTGGCAGTTCACCGCCACAGCAAGGGACTGGATAAACTGCTCCACACCGTCCAGGCGGTTGGACTGGACCGTGTTGATAGCATCCAGCAGAGGCAGAACGGATTCAAAGGCCCCCATGTTGATATCGTTGTAGCGGTACTCGATAATGGGTATGTACCCAAGCACGTTGGGTTCAACGGAATCGACACTCACCGCCGTGGCGAGAAAATCACCACTCACCTGCCGGGTCATCATCTTGCCAACGACAGTACCGGAAAGGTGGTACACATCGGTTTTCGTGTAGACATCAAACCGGGCTTTATCATCGGCCACCACGAAATTCACGCCCATTACGGGGTCGTTGCCGGGGCGAAGAGAATACACCACGAACGCGGAGCGGGGGTCAAGAGAGAACGCCCGGAAAGGAACCTCCGGGTCATCGTGCGGTTCCACATACAGCACACCCTTGCCAACCGTGTGAAACCAGTTGACAACCTCGTTGTCGGCCTGTTGTTTTCCCGAACGATAGAGATATTCGTTCAGCTTGTTGACTTTGTTCTGAACGCCCTTTCGCCGGGACACAAAGAACGCCGGGGACTGCATGAACCACCCGTTCTTAAATGTCACAATCTCATCCGCGTGATTTTCCTGGACGATGTTCAGAATGTCCGGGCGCACTTCTTTCTTTCGCCCCAAGATTGGCTGCACGTTGCGCCGATACCAGTACAGAAAGTCCTCCTGGAGAAGATTCTGAACGTGGTAAACAAGGGCGCTGTTCAGTTCCTCTACGATATTATCCTCTGTGATATCGTCAAAGCTGGCGTAGATATCCAGCCGCCCGAACATATTATTCGTGATCACCGGAGATGCCGTATTCGCCGTGTTCTCGCTCACTTGCTCACCACCAGAAAATTATACAATACGGAATCGTTTTGCAGTTAAAATGATTACCGTGAGTATATATACAACACAAATCGTGGTTTGTCAAGCGGGAAGAAAAAACAATTTTAGAACGGTCTTTTTATAACGGTAGCGCGGTTGGAGGCAAAGGAGTTGATGAAATCGACCAGCATGGAAATAGCATCCGGGACATCATCGTGCTTCACCTTGCCCGTGGAGGTATAGCTGGTCAGCATCTTCATGGCCGTCATGTACTCTTTGTCCTCATGGTACAGAGACTCGTCCTTGAAGAGAAACCGCGCTTTGGCAAACCCGGAGGAAACCTCTATTCTGGTCATCTTGTTCGTCTGCGTCCATTTGGTGGTTATGTTTGTGCCGCCGCCAAGCTCCCGGACACGCTTTTCAACGGTCTGGGCAAAAAGCGTACCGCCACGGTTGCTCTCGATCCGGCAGCTCTGCACACCGCGATCAACAAGGGCCTGGGCCACACGCTCCTCCACGACCTCAATGTTGCCGTTATCGCAGATGAATTTATCAATGTAATAGTCCTGTCCGTACTGATACGCGATGGGCATCACACAGTAGTCAAGGCCTTGCTCCTTGGTATCGCATACGGCAATGACAGCGTCCGGTTCCTGCTCCGGGAGTTTGAAATACCGCTTCAATTCGTCCCGCCCGAAGACAATTCCTTCCCGCTCCAGGGCCACTTGCTGGTAGAGAGCGTTCCAGCTGACCTCGTCCATGATTTCCCGCTGCTGCCGGTAAAAGCTGGTGGTGAACCCAACGCTGTTCTCATAGTCGAAATTGGACTCATCGTTCTCGTTGAGGGCCGGAATGCGGATGAAGTGAGCGCGGGGGTTGTCCTCGTTTGCGGACTCCAGCCGCCCGATGGGGTCATGCACGGACCAGCGGGTGGCGATAATCAGGGTCTTGCAGTTGCCTATGCGCCGCTGAAGGAGGTCAACGGTGAACTGCTCCCACAGTTTGTCCATGCGTTCGCGGGACATAGCCTGTTCGATGCCGGCCACCAGGTCATCCACATACAGCAGTTGCTCACACCGCACTTTACCCGCGTTATTGGAGCCAACGGAGGACAGTTCTATCGTCTGGAACCGTTTGGGTTCCCCAAGGTCTATCCGCATATCCTTCGCATTCGTACCGCAGACCTTCACAGACGGGAACACATCCTGCCACAGATACTCGCCGTCCGGGTCCAGGATCCGTGTACACTCGTCATAGACACCGCGCAGGAAAGAGTTGCTGTGGGAACCGCAGAGGATGGGCTTTTCCGGGTTGCGCCCCGCCATCCAGCAGATGTAGAAGATCCCGATGGTGCTTTTGCCTACACCCGGCGGGAGGGACACGCCAAGCATATCCAGTTCATCGTCCGTAAGGCGCTGTAGCTGGTCGGCAATCAGTTTCAGCTTTTTTCGCCGGGGTTCATAGAACCGCTTTTCCCGTGGCCGGTTCCACTCGATGTACCGGCAATAAGCGTCAAAGTCGTATGGAGCGTCAAACAGGAGACACTTCTTGTTGAGGCCCAGATACCCGGCCCCCATACCGTGGATGACCGCCTTTGCCGACAACTGCCGGATGGACACCGCCAGCTCATGGGCCGCTTTGAAGTTCTCCTGGTTGCGGATCAGCTGCCCGTCAACCTCCATGCTCCCTTCCATTTCCAATGCGCGGGTCATCTCAAACGCATCGAACAGGGCCACCGGGTCCTGCTCCGCTCTCCGTATCAACCCCAACACGATCTGCTTCGTTTCCATCGCATACCTCCAGAAATAAAAACAGGGCCACGGCATCAACCCAAACAGGGTCAACGCCGCAGCCCATACCATAGCCGCTATCACAATCATGTATTTTATACCACCAGCCGCCCCACCGTGTCAACCCGCGCCCAAAATCCCCGTGCGCTAAAGACAAAGTCCGGGCCTCATCCCACCGGGCCTCACCGCCGGGACGGGACACACCAAAATCACTGTCCACCAAAAAAGTGAGTGTTTTCAATGCTTTGCGGGTTTACGGGACAGACGGGACACTGTTTTCTATAACTTTTAAATTGTTTTGTAAAGTTTTGCCCATTTTACTGTCCCACTGTCCCCTTCTAGTAGAAGATATTATATTTACACTATAAAAACAGGGGTAAAATAGAAAAAACAGGGGATATAAGACAAAAACAGGGGGTGGACAGTGATGGGACAGTGACGGGACAGACGGGACACACTGTCCACTTCTGGTAGAAGATATTGTACCCCGCCCGCCCTTCGCCGATTCTTTTTCGCCGCCATAACCCGTGCCTATACCCCACACCCGCACACATTTCCTCCCGCACACACCGTATGTACCCGGTCTACCGCGCCATTCCTCCCGCGCTTTCCCCCTGATCACTACCGCCACGACTGCTACCGCCATGATTGCTGCCGCCGCCTTTTTGTTTTTGGGGATGGGGGAAGGTAACCCGCCCCCCGCCTTCCTTTCCCCGTTTCCCCCTGGGGTGGTATTGATAACAGATCGTATTGAACAATTAAACAAAATATTTATTTTGCTTACTTTTTACCATAGAAAACAGACACTTTATACCGAATGTGTCCTTTTTTGAATTGCAGATAGTATATTCCGGATAATATTCATGTTTCAGATGGGTTATTCATAGAGTATTCATTGGGGTTAATATACTTTCCCCTTCCCATTATACCCGATTAGAGATATATTACCGATATCATCACGGTATTATGTGGTATTGGTAGTATATATATTATATAATAATATACTACATAAGCAGCCGCAGACGGGGCGCGGACGGATCTGGTGGAAAATGCAAAGACGATTAAAAGAATGTTTAATTGTTTTCTTCATGTGTCCACTATAGGCGCACAGATAGTGGTGATATGTCCGCAGCATATGGACAATTTGGCGGTAAAGTATGCAACAGAAGGACATGGCCCACACAAGGCCGCACAGCGCCATATGAGCGCGGTTTGTCGCAGGAATATACAGACAGCGCCGGACGCGGAAAGCGTCTGTAAACGCATTACAGGCGGTTAGAAAAGAAAAGGGCCGAAGGGACCATGCGCGGATCCAATGCGCGGAAAAAGAAAATCGGCCAGCCAGACGGCCAGCCGGAAAAAGAAAAAGCCGGAATAAATCCGGCTTTATCCTATTAACTTTTGAATTTTGCTTTCAATTTGTGCAAGCTGCTTTTCCGCGCTGGCCTTTTGTTTCAGCCAGTATAAAATATCCTTTTCTTTCATTGTGTATTCGGAATCGCGGAACATGGACTCAATATAGTCTATTGTCTCTTGTGTTGTGTCCCTGGCAGCTTGCAAGCTTTCCAGCGCGGCCAGCTTTGCGGATAGATTCGGCGCGGCGCTGTATTCGATTCGCGCCGCTTTGCGCGGCTTGCGCTTTGCTGCTTTGATTGCCTGGAAAACAGCCCATACAAAAAGGAAAAATAACAGTGTTGCCATGTATTCACCTTCCGTCATTTGCCAACATTGTGTTTATTTCTCTCTTTTTTTGATGTCATTACGATTCAGCACGACTTTGAAATGCCATTCTTTGGCCTCTACAGATACGCTCTTGACAGTGTAGACACCATGAGCATATACGGCGATGTTATTCGTTGTACCGCGCCATCCATGAAAACATTTGACAGAGGGATCCAAATTGCCAGGATATCCAGAGGCCGCAAATTGCTTTGAAATATGGAACGATTCGCCTCCGCCCAGAATGTCCAGTCGGCTGTAAACTAGCACATGGTCGCCGGGTTTGATGTCATCCCCGTTTAATTCGGAAATGTCGAAATAATATGTATATTGCATTGTTAATCTCCTCTCCATTTATTTTTTATTATATAACATAACACGATAGGGCATCCAATGTCAAACGATTCCTGGCCGCGTCAACCATTAATAAAGCTTTTGTCCTGGCTTTCGATCAACCGGACGATCTCATTATAGCGCGGATCCTTTGCGGCATTGTATCCGGTGGAATGCTCAATAAAGAGAACATTTTCGCATTTGGCGCAAGCTGTGCAATTTGTGCAATGCTGGTTTTTATCGATCCCACAGCGACAAATATAAACGGATTTATTCATTGCTTTAAGGAAGTCATACAGCGCAATAATATAATCGATATGCCCGAAATTATAGCCGTTTGTGTCGCTGTCAAAGCCGGCCAGCGCCGGAACATTACTCTTTACGATATTCGCGTTTTCAAATTCATCAAACGCGGTTTCCGCTGCGGTTTCCTTTGTATAGGTCCAGAAAGTAACGCCTGGATTCTCTTTAACTATCTCTTTCCACATCTCCAGATATGCGCGGGAAAAGAAATCGCCGGTCGCATGGATCCGAATGGTTTTGACGTTTTCCGCCTTGATTTGCGCCATAATGGCCGCCTTGCAAAAGCTTGTGTATTCCCGCGCAATAACTGTCCTAATGGCCAGCGCATCAATACATGACTGGTAATTGTAGTTTCCGCGCATACAATAACCGTTTTCACAGTTTCCCGCGCAAGTACCATTAACAATCACTTTTTCGCCGTTAATGTTTGCGGTATACTCTTTCGATCCGGCCAGCGTGGAAAAGTGATAAACGCCCTTTCCGATTTTGCTGTTGCCGTCTACCAGCAGCGGATTAATCCAGCCGATCGGGGAGAGAATCTTGTTTGCTTTGTTATCAAACTGGATCCCATTTGCAGCGTAAATTTCTTTTTTTGTCATGGTTTATTATCCCCTTTTCAAATTGTTGTTTGATCTTTACGGTTAACAATATATCATACTGTTAACAGTATTGCAATATGGGACAATAAACAAAGGTTAACAGTATATTTTGTGCAAAATGCTACTGTTAACCTTTTGGAAAGTGTGGTATTATCTTTATACATATTAAAAATGAAAAGGGGAAAGCGTATGCCAGTAGAAAAAGGAACGCGGAAAACGGAAACTCAAAGGAAAGCGCAAAACAAATACGACAAAGCAAATTTTAAAGTAGCCGCGTGTAAAATATCAATAGCAAAGTATGACCAATTTCAGGCATATGCGGCCAGCCAGGGGAAAACCGTTTCCGGTGTTTTATCCGCGTTTGTCGATCGTTGCATATCCGGCGCGGATCCTGGCCGGAAATAACGCAATAGCAGCTTGTCAACCTTTTCCGGCTGGCAAGCTGTTTTTTTGCATATATGCCAGGGCTGGCCGATGTATTGATTGCATGGGAAAGTGAATGCCGGCACTTTCACGCATTAAAGCGCGACTTTTCGGCTTCTGCGGCCCTTCTGCGCCTTTCTGCGGCCCCTTCTGCGGTTTTCTACGGTTGCTGGGTAATATAGTCAAAAAGTGGTTTATTTTCGTCATTAGTTACACTTTTGGTGTAATTACTGGAGCAAATAACGCGGTTCAATGTGCAAAATCCGCACTTTTGAACACGGTCGCGCCATTAACGGCCCGGTATCGTCTTGTGCGCTTGCTTGTCCGGCACGTTGCCCACCAGCTTGGCCATCGGCTGCAAGATCCCCTAACCTTCGTGCTAACATTGCGCCGGAAATTAGCGCAAAGGTAAAGTCCTGGCCCTGCGGCCCTCTTTCCGCGCAATCCCGGTCCGGCCTTTGAAAAGTGTCCTATATGCCACGGCAAATCCTTTGAAAAGTGTCGGGGAGCATTGTCCATATCTTGCCGAAACGCCAGAGGGGGGTATTAAAATGACCCCCCCACTTTATTTTGGGGAGGTCAAAAAATGGTTCAGTTTTTCATTTCCAGAACGGCTTCAACGAGCATGGCAATCAGGACCTGGTCTGGAGCATAGCCGGTGTCCTGCCGGATTTCTCTGATTTCGCGGAGCAGTCTCTGCACGTTGTCGCAGAACGTCTCAAGATCACGCTCCTGCATTGTCATAACCTTCTTTCTTTTTACGCTGTAATTCTGCCGCTATTTTTCGCAGGTTCTGTGGCAGCGGGAACAGGGTGACGAGCGTGTCATAGCTGAAAATGTACACTGTCCCGCAATACACGCGGATGTTGTTCGCCGATTCGTTTTGAAGGTAGAGTTTGTCAAAGTAGCGTTTGAGACTGCCGGTGGCCTCCGCGTGGGTTATCCCCCGGTCCAAGGCCAGCCGCGCACTCTTGGTGACGAGTTTCTTCGGCAGCTTCACCCGCTCCCGGAAGCGCCCTTCTGCATGGTTCGTGATGTAAAGGTTGCTCACAGTTTAATAATCACTTCCTGTCTGTTCTTTCTGTATGGGGGGCGTGTTGAGCTGCCCCCCACATTGCGACAGAAAACATTCCCGAAATCATCATCTCGCCCGTCCTCACCCAAACGATCAGCGAATCGGGAAGTGTTGCTCAGTCCGTAATCAGATCCTTGTACTTTTCCGCGAGTTTCTGCGGGTCCTGGATCTCTCCCAGCGGGTCCTCGTACTGTTCGCTGCCGGGGTTGTCCACAAATCCGTCATAGAATTTCTGGTGGAAGATGGTAAGGATGGGGTTCGTCTTTCCCTCCACTCCGTACTGCTCACGGGCGGCGGCGCATACCTCGCGCATCATGGCGGCGAACTCCCGGTATGCCGGGTTGTTCTGACGCTTGCGGCCAAGATACCAGTCGGATACCGTTTGCCTGGAGATCCCACAGGAAAGGTACATAAAGCTGTTGGTGATCTTCATTCCGGTCTGAGCGCAGAGCTGTAGGTACTGCTGCATGGCGTCGTAAAGCGTGGCCGGGTCATCCAGATCGACCGTCTGCCGGATGGCAATGCACCCGGCGATGAGACTGGGGACCTCCATGCCCTCATTCAGCGGTTCATTCACCGTCAGGCTTTTCGACTGGCGGTTGTCCACCGGTGTCAGCTCAACATGGGTCTTGGGCCGCGCCCCGCTGCCCTTCGGCCTCCCATCGTGGTGACCGGGCGGTCTGCCGCGCTTGCGCTTCACAGGCTGTTGTTCGTCCATATTTCCGCTCCTTTCAGAAGGGTAATTGTTCCTGTTCGCCGATTTCTGCGAATTTACTGTCAGAGGTTTTCTGCCAAGCCCTCTGTCTGCCATATTCAGCAAAGGAATGCCGGTCCGCTTTCTGCCAGTCATCAAACCGGGACATTATCATCCCCAAGTCCTTGCTCTCAACAACGGTGGGGTCGTGACCCATGCCGTCCCTGGCCAGTGCTTTCTGCGTCAGCTCCCGGATGCAAACAAACTCGCCGGGGGCTTTTGATGCCAAATACGCCTCTATTGCGCCCTCCCGCCAATCATCCTGTCTGGCTGCATCCTGCTGTTCCCGGTAGACATCAACCAGCTCCCGCTTGGCGAAGTTCTGCGCGGCCTTGTCGTGTGCCTTATACTTGTCGCGCATCTCTGCCCAGCATTGGAGGATGTAGTTCCTGCACTCTGCCTCATGGTCAAATAGATCGTATCCCTTTGTGTGCATGACCACCGGGTAGTACCGCCGGTTGTAAACATCCCGGAGTGGCTGGGCGTTGTTTGTCGTGCCAAGGAAAATGCACCGGCGCGGAAGGTCAACCGTGTTTCGATCATATGGTCTTCGGTAACTGTCAACCGTCCGGGTGATGTAAGCCTTTGACGCTTCAACCTCCTTCGTCCGCGTCAGGGCCAGCAGCTCGGATATCTCGCAGATCCACTTGCCATAAAGCTGTTCAATGGCTTGCTGTCCGTCAAACTGGTTGACCTCGCCGTACCACTCGTCATGGATCGCAAGGAACCGAATCAAGCTGGACTTGCCCTCGCCCTGTTTTGTGCCGATAAGGATAGGAACATCATCAAATTTGCACCCCGGCTTGTACAGCCGCCAGATGCCGCCGGCGAAGATCAGGCGGCTTACCTCTCTGGTGTAGGGCGTATCGTCTGTGCCGCCCCATCGAGGCAGGAAACGTTCGCAGCGTTCAACGCCGTCCCACTTGACGGTTTCGATGAGATCCATAACCGGGTTGTACTCCCGCGCCTTGAACAACAGCCGAAGCGCCGCCGTGTGTTTTTCCTTCTGGTACAGCCCGTAGGCTTTTTCTATATAAGCCTGACTTGCCGCCTCTTCTGCGTCCGTCCACCGCACGGTCTTGCCCCCGTCCCGGTATTCTGCCGTCTGCGACAGGACATTGTACCGAATGTTGGAGTAAAACGGGTCGTTGAGCATGATTTCCAGAAACCCCTGGATGGTCTTGCTGCTGTCAATGACGCTCATGATAGCGGCGATCATCATGTCATCGTCCTTGGGGGCGATGCCAATCGCTTTTCGCAGTCGGTCCATCTCGTTTTCAATGCGCGGAAGGTCCTCCACCGCGTCATCGTGCCGCCGGTCACCAGCCGGGAATCTGCGGATCATGGTCTTATAGCTCGTCCATTGCCCTATGTATGACTGGTATTCATCGTAACTGTCTGCCATTTGTCGGTGAATCACCAACTTTCACTTTGGTTTGCCGTAGGGGGGTGCAGAAATGACCCCCCTACTTTGTTTCCGCTGCGGAGAGGGCGCAGGTCCATCCGTCAAACAGCGGATGCCTCACGCCGTGCTGACATCGCTTGCAAGTGTACACAGCAATATAGCACCCCACTCCGTATTTTTTCTGTACACCATCATGTGGGCATTGGCGCATGAGGCACGATGCGAACCGCACTCTGTGTACTGGGTCATACGCCGTGCCGTGCGCCGGGGTGTACTTTGGCTTCTGGTCACCCATGCCCATTTATTTATCATGCCTCATGTCATGGAACAACCACACGGCGAATGTCACTGCCAACACAAATCCAGACAAGCACAAAAGGCATACGCAAATGTAAAATATTGTTTCAGCCATTTGTCAGTATCTCCACCATTTTATCCGCTTCTATCTTTTGGCAAAAAATGATTGTTTTAATTTCTGCAAACGGAACCATTGCCATGATGTTTTCGCCATCATAGACAACAGCAAATTTGTCCGCATTCTGCACCGTCAATTTGGTTGCCCTCAAAACGATGCCCTTGCCGGTCTTGTAGATAATTAAGCAATCCTTATATTCGTCCATCGCGCAGTATCTCCATCAGCACTTCCCCCGTATGTTCCTTATCACAGAACCGCCATTCAACGCCGTACTTTGCTGTCATGGTCTGCATCATCGTTTGCAAGCGGTCAGACGGCAGCGGGGCAGTCGGCGGCAGTTTCGTCCCCAGAAAGCGACCGTGGGCGTGTCCCTCTTTGAGGAACATATACCGTTCATACCGTGGGTTTTTCCACATCCCCACTTCTGTGACATCCGCAATGTCCGGTTCTTCCACAAGCACGATCAGCCGAATACCAAGCTCCTGCGCCAGAACACACTCCCGGCGAAACCGTTCATGGTCCTGCACCAGATTGCCGTATACCTCTTGCAAGCCGTACTTGGTATCTACGCACACACGTTGATCTGTGGGGAGCGTATAGTCCCCACAGGTCAATTTCGTGCGAACGATGCGAATACCGTTCTGTTCGCAATACCGCTGAATGTTCTTGTGCTTGCCGGGTTGGTTGCGGGTGTCTTCAATGATTATGGTCTGCGCCATAATCAGAACGGCAGTTCGCCATCGTCATCATTCATTGCGGTGAAGCCGGACGATGCCGCCTGTTCCTGTTTCAGCAGTTTCTTTTCCGGGATCTTGAAATCACCGGCCCGGATGTCTGCCGGGGTCTTGGTCCGCACCACGTTCAGCCGGGTCCCAACGTTGCCGTCCTGCTTCTTGTACTCTTCCTCGCCCAGTACGGCCCCAAAGAATTTGCCGACAAGCTCCTGCTCCTTCCACGCCCACTTGAACGTGTTCTGGTTCGACTGTTCCATGCACTGGACAAAGCCCTTGAACATCCCGGCGGCTTTCTGGCTGTAGCTTCGCCACATCCGCAGCGGGGTGAACCCGTTCCGCTCCAGGCACTGCGTTCCATGCCTCTTGTACTCTCCCTCGGCAATGTCGAACTCGATGTACAGATACTCCTTCTCCGGGTTGTCCTCCACCTTGGTGATGCGACAGACATACCCGCCGGGGACAAGGCGCTTGTACTCGTCATTGCCCTGTGCCTCTACGTTTTCCCAGCCGTTGATAGGTTTCATTTGTTTTCCTCCATATCATTATTATTTTCTTCTGCCGGATGAAGCGGACAGCTCCCGCCAACATACTTACTTGGATACTGACACACCTCGCCGTTCAATCCGCAGGTGCTGTAACTTCTGCGGAAGAAGTAGCACTGATTGCATGAAATATCTGCAACGCCCTTCCGGTCCACCGGGAAGAATACCTCCACCGTGGCCTGCGCGTGTATGTAGTCAGATATGCCGCTGTCAAAGTCAGGCATTCTTTCCAACCTCATAGTAGCCGCGAATGGTGCTGTCCACGAATTTCAAATCGTTTGGGATTTTCTTTTCGCTGAACATTTCCAGCGGCGTTTTTGCGGGGCTGTATCCATCCGACTGCGTTTCAAACCAGTGTTCGTTGCCGTCCGTCCCGGCGAGGAGAACAATGCTGAACATGGACTCCAACCCACCAAGGTTCTGGTCGAGCATTTTCCCGATAGTCTTCGCATGGATCCTGCCGCCATCGTCAATGTCAATGTGCCGAAGGAAATACACGATGGTGTCATCCGGGAGCCGCTGGATCACAAACTGGATCAGATTGTACTCGTTCAGCGCCATATCCACGAATTTGCCATATCCAGTCTCTTTTGCCCTGGCGAAGTTCGCAAAAACAGAAAGAAACTGACTGTCATCTACCACGAACACCTTTTTGTCCGACTTCTGCATAGCCGCCATGATTTTGGCATAATCGGAGCAGTTGAACAGCGGGAGCTTTGCCCGGAACGGCAGCGGTTTTGAGGCAACGTTGAACACCCCCACCTCATCCGGGGAGAAGTTGCGGAGTGAAGTGGATTTGCCACTCCCGGACGCACCCAGCACCAATACCGGCAAGCCCATCACTCCACCGCCTTTCCGCGAATCTCTTCAATCAGCCTCTGGGCGAAGTCATGCGCCCCGGCGAGATACCACGTCATTTTCTCCGCTTCGGCTTCCGGCGCAAAGGAGTTCGTAATAAACTCATGCTCCAGCATCGCGATGTCGCTTTCATAAAACGATTTGAGTTGCCAATTTGCCACTTCTATACCCTCCATTTCTTGGCAAGCATTCTTACCATTGTTTCGTATGTTTTGTAATCTCTTATAACTCGCGGGATCTCTGCCTTTTCGCGTTCGTAGTTTGCCAGCCGCTCTGCATACGGCATTTTACTATCGGGCTTTCTGTAGGTTTGAGGCGTGTTCTCTGCCAAGCTGCGCCCTCCTTTCCCGCTCCTCGTCCGACAGACGGATGTTGGGGTTTTTCCCGAAGCGGAACGCCCACAGTGGGCAGTCCCCGCTCGGACACAGACCAACCTCGGTCGCGCTGCCTACACAGCAGTCCAGGCATTTCAGCCTTATAGCCCTAATCGGTGTAATGTGTTCTGCCATATTCCTCCTCGTCATCCTCCTCATCGTCCGTTTTGTCATCTTCTTCGCCCAAAACGATGTCGCGGATCGTGTCAGCGTTGTTTTCGATCAGTTCCATCACCCAATCCGAAAGCAGATGAAGGATCATTAACGACTTATCCTGCACACCAGCCCCAAAGTACGCTGTCAAAGCCATGCCGTCCGATTCCCGCATCGCCACAAAGCCCATACTGTCCGGCTGCATGGTCACAACAGACTTGACAACGCCCTCCAGCCATTCCGCATACGGGCTGTTGGCAATATCGATATCGTCACTCATTCCACACACCGTCTTTCCAGCGGCATCCGTTGCACTCTCCGCGATGGGCAAACTTGTACTTGCCGCACTGCAAACACAACTCGTTTCGGCAGTCGCGAAGGTCGCGTTTCAGATCCCGCGCACCATCGGCGGGGAGTTGGCGTAAGGCTTCTGACGCTGCCATGATCCCGTTTACATACGTTGAAGGATATTTAGAAATCAGCCCTTCTATTGTTTTAATTGCCGCCTCCCGATCAATGTACTCGGTCATTCTCTGCCTCCAGATACTCAATTTCAAAGTCCAGGTACTGCCGCGCTTTTTTCAGATCCTGGAGAATGTCATCTTTCCGACCGGCCCTTGCAACATACTTCACCGTGTTGCCAAGATTAAAATTCAGCCCCCAGTCCCGGATCACATCCTTAGGTTCATACTTACGGCCGGAAACATAATGGTCCGGGCAAGCGATGACCTTCTCTTCGCGATCTTCCGCTGCCGTAACTCCCACCCCTTTACTTCTTCGATAATGCTGTCCAGGCCATACTGTTCCAGAATCTCGTCTGCAATTCCGCACCTGTCGCAATCCCTCGGACACGGATGTCCGTCACAGTACGCCGGGTCATACAATTCATAATTGTTCATGCCGATCATGTCCGGGGTAAGTTTGAAGTCAGCCATTGTCTGCCTCCGCCGGGCTTTTGAGCCAGTCAGCAATACCCCTGCCCGGACTGCACCAATCAGACATCGGGCAGTTGCCACAGCTCCTGTATTTGCAGACCGTGAGTATAAGCCATTCCGCCAACTCCTCGTCCGACATAGCCCGGATGCGGTCGGCGTTGGTCTTGCCTTTCGGGATAATTAAATAGCCGTTCGCCTCAATGCTGTTCTCGTTTAAGTCAACCTCTAACTCTGTGACAGGTCTTGCAAGTTTCAAAGTCGCTCTCATGTCTCTCCCTCCTCCACCGGGCTTTTGAGCCAGTCGAGCCAGCACTTCCACGGTTCGCAAGTGACGCTGTTCTGTGCAACTGGCATACAATCGCCAACAACAGGGCAATCGCCGCTGTTCCAATCCGCTATTTGTTTAGCCAGCTCCTCATCGCTCATGGCGCGGATGCGGTCGGCGTTGGTCTGCGGCGGCAGAGTTGCAAAAAACATGTTCGTGTGTAGGAGATTCTGTATCTCATACAGAGCGCGGTAACACTCATGCCTCGTTGTCCCCTTGCGTGGGATCGGGCCAACTGGGTCATAAGAAACGAGCAATAACCTCCGCATAATCTTGAAGATTTTTAGCAGTGTATCTCTGTCGCTCATTACTCTCCCTCCTTATCTGCCGGGATGATGGTGGGAGCGGCTTTTACTCGGAGCGAACACTCAACGAATGTTCCAAGGGATTGTGATACACGGGCATACATTTCGCCGCCCTCTACCTCGTT
>JAZRMV010000051.1:0-41095 GCA_045647845.1 Faecousia sp. | reverse complement strand
TGTAAATGACAACAAGCGTATTCTTGAGTATTACGAATCACCTGAATTTTTAAAAATCAAAGATACTTGTGAAGTGTTAATGAGTACCCAAAGAGAATTCAACGAATACATCACTGAGAAAGTGCAAGTTGTCGCCCAGCTATTTGGTACTAGAGTAGTTCGAAGTGAAACAATCAACGAGGACGAATACAGCTACATTCGTCCGTATAAGAAGACGATTACACCTTTCACGGCAGAGGTCTCTTCCACAGTATTTGCAAGTGCAGAAAATAACCCCTTGGAGTATGTGGTAAAGAACTTCTATCCCAACAAAAAAATGTACCCGGAGCAAATCCAAAAACTCTATCGGCTTGTAGAAGAACTTGAAACCTTGAGAGATGCAAAACAAATTATAGAAAACTACAAGGCAGAATATCAACAATATCTTGGTGATGTTCCTGCTTTTGTAATGGAGAATGATGAACCGGGATTTTATTCCAGACTTGGGTTTGCAAACATTGACGAGAGTGTACTTACCGTAGAGTACAAATTCGCATACACCTCTGGTGGCGGTATGGCGCAACGGTCGTTTACTGTGCCGATGACAGAGGAAACCATTGTTGAACTGATCAAGGCGTTAGAGAGTAAACTTACGGCAGCAGCTTTTGCAAAAGAACAAAGATCCTTGATGACAAGAAAATTGCGTAATTTCATTAAAGAACGAGATAATTTCACATGCTGTAATTGCCAAAATTCTACCCATGCCGAGCCAAATCTCCTGCTTGAGATAGACCATATTATTCCTGTAGCTAAGGGCGGTTGTACAACCGAAGATAATCTTCAAACCCTTTGCTGGAAATGCAATCGAGCAAAAAGCGATAAAATTATAACCTAATACTTTGAGGCGCAAGCTGTGAAAAACAGCTTGCGCTTTCTATTGCAGAAACCAAAACCGACGGTCCGGTAAATATCAGTACTTGACATCAGCGTGAGCGGAAGTCCGATTATATAGGATGGCAAACTAGTGGGGCGCGGTGACTCATGTACTGGTGAATGATCCGACCACGGGGTATGGGATATTCATTGAGAATATGTTGGACGCGGCGGCATAAAAAACGGGAACGACCAACCGGTCGTTCCCGTTTTGATATTGGGGGTTATTTTTACAGGAAATCCGAGGGGGTTTTGCCGGTGACGGAGGTGAAGGCGGAGTAAAAGTTGGACATGCTGGAAAAGCCGCAGCGCTGGGCGATCTCCTGCTTGGTGATGTTTTCCGAGCGCAGCAGGTGAACGGCCAGTTCGACTCGCTTGACGGTGATATATTTCCAGGGAGAAAGGCCGGTGAGTTTTTTAAAGGTTGCGGAAAAATAGGTTGGGGTCAGGTGCGCCACTTGCGCCAGTTCCTGCAAGGATAGGGATTTGCTCAAATTCTGGTTGATGTAGCTCATGACGGTGTGCATATTCTGAGAGGGCGTAGGGGTCCCGGTCTGGGGCGGCACTTGTTTGTGGGTGTGGTATTCCCGGAGGATATGAAATAACGCAGAAAGCAGCAGAAACTTTCCGTTTGTGACGCAGCCGATTTGCTGATGGGTCATTTCTTGTTCCAAGTTCAGCAGCTTTTCCGCCAGTACCCGGTCGCCCGCAGGAATGTGGTTTTGGAATTTTTTAGATACCAGCAGGTCAAGGATCCGCTGACATTCCCGGTTTTCCAAAAGGATTAGAGGCTCAAAATGAAAGACAAGCAAATCTGTTTCTTCATCAATTTGGGCGAGATTGTGAAGTTGGTCGGGGCCAAAGAGAAAAATGTCGCCCGGGGAAAAGGGGCACTGCTTGTCTGCCAAAGCGAAAATGCCCTTGCCTTGCAGGAAAATGGAAAGCTCACATTCTGCGTGGCGGTGCAGTTGGCGGGGCTTGCTTTGGGGCGCATGACTGGATCGATATGCTTTGATCACGGTGTAGCCGATCTCGTCTGTCAGAAATAATTGGGTGGAATCCATGAGGTGTTCTCCGTTTTGCAACACAAAATATAGGATAAATTCGTAATATATGATATAATATGAGGCGGTTTTTGTCAAGTTGCGGAAAAAACTCCTGCGCAAAATGCGCAGGAGTGAATTTTATTGAGCGGGCTGCTCTGCGTTTTTGTAAAGTTTTTTGGCGGTGGGGAAGAACACAAACAGCAGCGTGATGATGGAAAGCACCCAGCCGATGGGCCAGATCGCATACAGAAGTGTGAGGTTTGGGAACAGCGGGAAGACCAGGTACACCCATGGAAAGCGAATGGCGCACATAAAAATCAGTGTGGCAAAGGTGGGGGCAGCGGGTTTGCCCATGGCGCGCAGGGCCGCGCCTAATATTTCATTGATGCCGCAGATAAAGTAGGTGCTGGAAATTAGTACCATCTTTTGCTGTGCATAGGCGATGACCTCCGGGTCATCGGACATGATCGACGCAAGCTGGCCGGAGAAAATGGCGGACAGAGAACCAAAAAATGCGCCAATGCCCACATTGACGATCACGCCTTTCCAAACGGATTCCATGGCACGTTTTACGTTGCCGCTGCCGATATTCTGGCTGACATAGGGCATGACCGCATAGGATGTAGCCATGCAGATTTGGTAGAGGATGCCGTCAAAATTGTTGGCGATGCCGATGCCGGTGGTGGCCGCAGGGCCGAAGGCATTGACGGTTGCGGAAATGATTACGTTGGCCACGGAGTAAAGGCCTTGCTGCAAGCCGGCAGGAACACCTATGTGCAGGATCTGCCGGGCTTCTTCCTTATGAAAGCGGATGGCGCTGACCTTGATTTTTACTGATTCTTTGCTGCGAATCAGGGTGGTAAGACCCATGACGGTGATGGCGACCCATGAGATGATGGTAGCCAGGGCAACGCCTACCACATCCAGGTTTAAGTGCGCAACGGAAATATAGGTAAGTACGACTTTGATCACGCCACCGATAATTTGGAAGATCATAGGACGGTGCGTATCACCGGAGGCGCGCATGATCGACACACTGAAATTATAGATCAGCAGAGCCGGTATGCCGGCAAAGTAGAGGCGGAAATACAGCACAGCTTTGGGGAGCAGTTCCGGGGCGCAGTTGACCCATTTCAAAAAGATTTCTGCGCAGGAAATACCGATGACAGCCAGTGAAATGCCGGTAACTAAGGAAAATGCCATAGCGGAAGCAATGGCGCGATCCACACTGCCTTGATCTTTTTTGCCCAAGTTTCGGGCAACGATCACATTTGCACCGGAGGATATACCGATTACCAGACCAGTCATCAGCGTGATCAGCGAACTACAGACACTGACTGCACCGACGGCATAGCTGTTGCCGGTGTTGTACATTTTTAATATGGTCATGTCGATGATGTTGAACAAGCAGGTGCACACATTCATCACCATGATGGGAATGGAGAGGGTCAGTAGGCCGTTCACGATAGGTCCGGACAGCATATTCACTTCTCTTTTTTTCATTGTTGTCACCCCAAAGAAAATTTTAGAGACCATGCTTTACCCATCATACGTCCATTAGACAGAAAGGTCAAGGTATAAATGGAAAATAGGTGATTAAAAATAAAAAAGCAGTAGGATATCCTACTGCTTTTATCGTTTTCTTAGTTCCCAAAAGGCTACGGCGCTGGCGGCGGCTACATTCAAAGAATCTACACCGTGAGTCATGGGGATCCGCACCGTATAGTCGCATCCGGCTATGGTGGAGTCGGCAAGTCCGTCGCCTTCTGTGCCCAGTAAAATGGCCAGCTTTTCCTGCTGTCGCAAAATGGGGTCGTCCAGACACAGAGAATCTTCCCGAAGCGCCATGGCGGCGGTTTTGAAATTCATGGCGTGAAGCTGGTTTAACCCTTCTTCGCCCCAGGTGTCCAGGTATGCCCAAGGTACTTGAAAAACAGTGCCCATGCTGACCCGGGCGCTGCGTCGGTACAGCGGGTCGGTGCAGGCGGGGGTCAGAAGTACCGCATCCATGCCCAGCGCGGCAGCGGAGCGGAAAATCGCGCCCAGATTTGTGGGGTTCATCACATCTTCCAGAATGGCGACCCGGGTGGCGTTTTTCAGAATGTCCAGGGAATCTTTCAGCGGCGGCCGTCGCATGGCGCAAAGCATACCCCGGGTCAGCTGAAATCCGGTCAGCTGGGTGAGCACCGGTAAGTCTGCGGTGTATACGGGGATCTCACCGCACCGGGAGATGACCTGATGGGCTTCGTCGTTCATATGGTTACGCTCCACTAAAAAGGAAACGGGTTCGCAGCCGGCGTCCAATGCCCGGGCAATGACTTTGGGACTTTCGGCAATGAACATACCCTTTTGCGGTTCAAAGCGGTTTAATAGCTGCGCCTCTGTGAGCCGGGCATAAACGTCCAGCTCCGGGGCGTGAAAGTCGGTGATCTGGATAAGTGAAAGCATAGAAGTCTCCTTTACGGTTCTTCCGGTTGTTCTGCCAGCGTCCGGTAGGCGCAGGCGTAGGTGACGGATACATAATTTTTCTGCCACATATAAAGGCCGAACTGACACAGAAGATATGCGCCCAGAAACAGAAGATATGCTTCGTCAGGGGAAAGGGGGAGCGGAATGTGTAAAGCTTCTGCAATGGCATCGCCGTAGCAGAGAAACCCTACCAAAATTTCCAGTACATAAAACCAGAGGAAGCTCAGATCCAGCCGCACCATGGAAAGGCAGTTGCCGCGCATATATTGGAAGCTACTGATCAGGGCATAAATCGCACCTTTTTCCGGTGCGTCCATGAGAAAATACGCGGAAAGCCGCAGATGGTAGGAAACGGGCAGAAAAAGCAGCAGAAAAAATCCAAAAAGACCCAATGTCAGTATCGGTCCGGAGCCTTCCAAGATGGAAGCAAGCTGCTCCGGGTCAAGATCAGTTCCGATGGATTGCAGTTGCTGCATCAGGGAAACGCCAATGCCCGTAAACATAAGAAAAGCGGTGAACAAATAAGAAACGATGAGAATGAGGACCAAATAAACAAGACCTTGCAGAAGATGCAGCCGAACAACAGGCCCAAGGCAGCGAAAACCGGAAAAAAGATCCCCAGGTTCTGCGCTTTCCTTGCGGGAAAGACGAAGGCTGGCATGAAGATAGCCCATGTTCCAGAAAGGCAGCAGGATACTGGGCAGCAGCCGAAGCATCGCTGCAATGGTAGCAAGCATAGACCGTGTACCAATGCCGCCCAGACCGATGGTGTTGTCAATTTTCCGCTGCAAAACAAGATCGGCTATGGACAGAAGCAGTGTCAGAAGCACCACTGCGCCTATGTATGTGAGTATCAGCCGCTGGGGGTCGGAGGAAGCGGTTGAAAGGGCGTGCTTGGCGTCAGATTTCAGTTTTTTGATTTGCATAGAGACTCTCCTTTTCGGAAGGGAAAGGCTACCGCGGGTGCGGTAGCCTTTGATCAATTACGAAACACCCAGCTGCGCTTCTACCGCCAATTGGTTAGCGAAAAGGTAGGTGTTGATTTTTTCCATGCCTTTTCCCACGATTTTCATGGTGCGCTGATAAGAAGCGTTGCATTGCTCCAATTCGCTGTCGCTCAGATGGAACCAGGTTTGCCAATCGGCTATACCTTTATCCAGGGGGAGAATGTTATACTCTTTCTGGTTGGTACCCGGATTGGTGCCCATTCTGACCCAAAGGGGCAGCGCCTCTGCGCTTTCCAGGATCACCGTGCCGTCGCTGTATCGGGCAAAGGTGACGCTGAACATCAGACCGTCCTCTGTGTGGGGAGTCTTAACATAGGAAATGTTACCGAGCCGCTGGTTGGAAACTGCGTTGCCCATAGAGTACAGGCATACGGTGGAATGAGCAGGATCGACGGTGCTGGTGAGCAGGTCGGTGGGCTGCACCACATGGGGGTGACCGCCGATGATCACATCTACGCCCAAGTCACACAGTTTCTGTGCCATTTTGGACTGGGTGGAGTTTTGTTTGAGTTGGTATTCATCGCCCCAGTGGATAAACAAAATAAAGGCGTCCACATTTTGTTCTTCCATTTGCGCCATATTCTGTTCGATCTCTTCGTAGAAAAGATCCAGACGGGAGTACTGGAAGCTTTTGATCAGAGGCGCATCAGCGGATTTCATGGTGTGTCCGTTGGGAGAGACGATATTTATATCGTTGTTGACCTCGTAGGTGTAGCAGGCCATGGCTAAGCGAATGCCGTTCTTTTCAAAAATAAAATAGTCCGGATTTTCAGCAGCGGTTTTTGTGCCCAGTAGGGTCAAACCGGCATCTTGCACCACCTGCATGGTGCGGTGGAAGCCTTTGCTGCCGGTGTCGTAGGAGTGGTTGTTGGCGGTCAGCGCCAGATCAAAACCAGCGCCTTTCAAATCGGCCGCCAGCTCGTCGGGACAGTTGAAATTGGGATAGCCCTGATAAGCGTAGCCGTTGTTCAAACCGGCAAAGGTGGTCTCAATATTGCAGGCGCTGATGTCAGCGGATTGGATATATTGGGCAAAGTACCGGAAAATGCTGTCAAAATCGTAGCCGTCACCTTCTTCGCAGGTGCTGAACACCGGCTTGTGCATCAGCATATCGCCCACCGCAGAAAGGGTCACCGTGGATTCCTTTTTAATGGAAGGATCCGTAACGGGTGGCGCGGTGGTTTGCGTAGTGGGAGATGTGTCGGAGGACTGATTGGGTTGGCCGGAGGGGGTAGGGGTGTGATTTATGACGAAGATTACAGTGATCAACCCGGCAAGGATCAATGCTAAAACAAAAATGATCAGAAGGATCGTGGTATTGGAATTTTTTCGGGGTCGGCGTTGGCGAATGGGTTCCATGGTGAACCCTCCTTTTTCTAGGGTAAGTAGCGCAGCTGGTCTACCAATGTACCGTCCCGGTAGTAAAGCCGGGGGACACGGTGGTGGATGCCGCAGGGCAGTTCGTACTGGAAGCTGTCTGCTATGGCGGCAATTTGTTCGGTGGTGATGATCTCATTGCCGTCTTGCCCGATCAGGGTAACAAGATCGTCTTGCGCAGCATCGGGAATATCGGTTACGTCCACCATCATCTGATCCATGCATATTCTGCCCAGAATGGGGGCTTTTTTGCCTCGGATCAGCACATAAAAGCGGTTTGAAAGGTTTCTGCGGTAGCCGTCGGCATAACCGACGGGAATGGTGGCGACCAGGGTAGGACGCTTAGTCACGAACGTGCCACCGTAGCTGATCTCACTGCCGGCAGGCAGAAGTTTTGTGTACACGATATGGCTGTGCCAGCTAAGAGCAGGGCGCAGAGGCAAAAGCTTTTGATCAATCTCGTCGCTGGGATACATGCCGTAAAGGGCAATGCCCGCGCGTACCATTTCAAATTCACAGTCAAATTGCATCAGACCGGCAGAATTGTCCAGATGGCGAATGGGAATGTGCACATTCCGGGAGCGCAGCCTCTGATCAAAGGCCTTGAATTTGTTGGTTTGCTCACGGGTGCGGCTTAAATCTGCGCAGTCCGCAGTGGCATAGTGGCTGAAAAGACCCTCAATTTTCAAACCGGGGAGTTGGGCAATTTTCGCGCAGATATCCGCACTTTCTTCTGTGGGGGCAAAGCCGATCCGGTTCATGCCGGTATCCACAGCCAGATGGCAGATGGCAATTTTGTCCAGCGCCTGGGCAGTTTCGGATAAAGCCAAGGCATCTTCCCAGCGGTATACCGTGAATCGGATATCGTCCCGGATTCCCTGAGCATGGGCACCGGGTTGGGTGTAGCCCAAGACTAAGACTGGCTTGCAGATGCCGGCTTGCCGCAGCTGAATCGCTTCGGACATGGTGGCAACACCGAAAAAGTCGCATTTGTTTTCTAAAAATCTGGCAATGGGAACAGCACCATGGCCGTAGCCGTTGGCTTTGACTACTGCCAGAACTGCCTTGCCGGATTTTTGACGAATGGCGTCAAAATTCTCGGAAATGGCATTCAGATCGATATTGACATAGGTGTTATCGAAATGCAACTAAACCACCCCATAATGGATTTTTTCTTATTTTATCATATGCAGTGAAAAAAGTAAACACCGGGGGCAATTTTGTAAGCAAAATGTAGGATTTGGGTCTTGAAAACGCCAGCGGGTACTTGTATACTAAGGGCAGAAGGTCACCGGCAGGAGGTTTTGAAAAATGGCAAAGAAAACTTGGGTTACCGAAGGCTTTGACGAATTTCGAAAAGGTACATTCGGTAACGGCGGACACAATATTTATGTGTCCAAGAAAGGTATTTTGCAGCGTATTTTTCAGTATGATTTGAATCGGAATGGCTATGTGGATCTGGTTTACGCAAACTGCCAGAATCACGGTGAATCTGCCCATTCTTATGTATATACCATGGATGGTAAGCGCTCTGCTCTGCCGGGACAGGGTTCTGTCAGCGGCATGGTGGTGGATATTGACGGAGATGGCTGGCAGGATGTTGTGGTTGCCGGCCTTTACGATATGGCTGCGCCCAGTGCATCTGCCGATGTTTATTACGGTTCTGCCGAGGGTTATTCGGAGAAGTATCATGTGCGGATTCCCGCACCTTATGCTTCCGATTGCTGCTATGGTGATTTTAATGGCAAGGGAAAGCCGATTTTGGCATTTGTGCTGCCTCGGCAGCGGTGTGTTCGGCTGTTTGAGCAGACGAAAAACAACTGCCTGGAATGGAACGGCTATACGGATTTTCCCATTGAAAAGCTGGGAAAGGGCGAAGTGGACTTTGAATCTTCCGGTTCGCACCTGATCGCTGCCATGGACTTGGACGGGGACGGTTATGATGATCTGGTGCACCGGGAGCAGGAGTATACCAGAACCACAGTTTACTGGGGCGGCCCGGACGGACTGAATCCGGAACGCAAGACCGTTCTGGAAGAATTGCCTGCTTCGGATATTTTGCAGCCGGAAGAGGAAAAGACCTTGGAAAGCGGCATGGAAAAGAGAATTCATGCGCCCCGGCTTTTGCAGAAAGTGCGCTGGAACGGACGGGATTGCTTTACCTTGTCCACGGGCAAGAAGATGATCTTCTTCTCTGCCAACGCTGACCGGGAGCTGGAACGGGTGCTGGAAGTGGAAGTGCCCATGGCTATGTCTGCCGCGGTGGGTGATATTGACGGAGATGGCTTTGATGATATTGCCATTGCAACCTTTGCTAAAAATGAGAGCAAAGAAAAAATGCAGAGTAGCTTTATCATCTGGAACGGTCCGGAAGGGTTGGACAAAAAGCCCCGCACCGTGCTGGATACCTTGTCTGCTTGCCATGTTTCTGTTTTGGAGAATATGGTGCTGTTCTGCCAGTGCTATAATGACCGCAGCTATACCAACGATTCGCTGCTGTTTACATACCCTGATTTTGAAAATCCCCAGAGATTTGAGGGCGAAGATGCCCGCCGTGGCGCACTGATCCGCAATCCGGACGGGAAATTGCAGGTGTTTTTGAACAATCACTTCTCCCGTTCGTCTATTGGCTTTGATCGGTCTTATATTTACTGGGGCGGCCCGGAGGGTTATTCTCCCGACAATAAATTGGAAGTTCCCAGTCACTGCGCGGTAGATGCGTTGATTGCGGATTTTAACGATGACGGCTGGGCGGAATTGCTCATTGCAAACAATTCGGAAAATTCAGGCCACCTGGATCCGGGTCATCATATGCATTACTTTGGACCCAATGGCTTCGAGCCGGAAAAATCCCACAATTTACAGACCAATATGGGCTGGGGCGTGGTGGCCGGTGACTTTGATCATGACGGCTATTTGGAAATCGTGACCCCTGCCGATTGCTGGAAAGAGCTCCGTATGTTTTCTGCCAGGGATAAATTCAGTACTTATCAGGTGATCAAGCTGCCTGAGGGCGCATCTGCCCGTTGGCCGGCGGCGTTTGACGTCAATAACGATGGCTGGCTGGATCTGATTATTCCCAACGGTGGTAAAAATGCCACCATTTTCTGGGGTGGGCCGGAGGGCTTCTCTTTGGAGCGCACTAAGGAATTGGCAACATTTCTTCCCATCGGTGCCACCGGTGCGGACTTGACAAAGAACGGCTATCCCGATGTGATCATCGGCTGTCATACCCAAACGATGCCTGCGCCCAATACGCCCCATCATAGCTTTGTGCATATTTATTGGAACGGCCCGGAGGGCATCAGTGAGAACCGTAAATGTGTTCTTCGGGGCGACGCTGCGGATCATATGGTGGTGGCGGACTTTAACAACGACGGCTGGCTGGATCTGTTTGCCGGCAGCTATCATGGCGGCAAAGATCGGGATATTAATTCGTTCCTATATTGGAACAGAGAAGGTAAGTTCAGCGAGTTGGATCGAGATCTACTGTATACCCACTCTGCTTCCGGCTGTTTGGCTGCGGACTTTAATGAGGACGGCTATATCGATCTGGCGGTGGCGAATCACAAGGTAGATGGGGATCATCACGGTTACTCTACCGTTTGGTGGAATGGCCCTCAGGGGTTTAATCCCGCAAATTGCACCAATCTTCCCACCAATGGCCCTCATGGCATGATCTCCACAGAGATCGGCAATATTTTGGATCGGAGCCCCAGTGAGTATTATTATTCTGCGCCTTATCCGGTGGACGAAGATTGCGTAGCCACCAAGGCCTGGTTCCAGGGCGATGTGCCGCCGAAAACTGCGGTGAATCTTACGTTGCGGGTCAATGGCGGTGATTGGGTGGAGGCCGGTAATTTACATCTGAAATCGGGCGATATTTTGGAATATCGCGCGGAACTTTATGCGATCAACGGCTTGCGTACACCCAGAATTGAAAAAATCGTAGTGGAATTTGAATAAAAAACAGCGTGCCATTGGCACGCTGTTTTTGCTTGGTCTTTTATAGGACAACGCCCTCCTTGAAAATGGAAATTTCCCGGAAACCCCGTTGTTCAGCCTTGGTCTTTTCACCGGAGGCAACGGCCAATACCTGGGCGAGAAGATCCTGGGCGGATTCGTCTAAGGTCTTGGTGCCGTCGGCAACAGTGCCTGCGTTGAAGTCGATCCACATGGGCTTCTTGGTTGCCAGGGGTGTGTTGGTGGAAAGCTTCATGGTCGGAGCGGGAGCGCCAAAGGGCGTGCCCCGTCCGGTGGTGAACAGAATCAGGTGCGCACCGGCCGCAGTCAGTGCGGTGGCGGAGACCAGGTCGTTACCCGGGCCATAGAGCATGTTCAGACCCTGGGTGGTGACCGGTTCACCATAGCCGATCACGTCTACAATGGGCGCACTGCCACCCTTTTGAACACAACCGCAGGACTTGTCTTCCAGAGTGGTGATGCCACCGGCTTTGTTTCCGGGGCTGGGGTTGTCGTATACCACTTCGTTGTGGCGGATAAAGTAGTCCTTAAAGCCGTTGATCATGTTCACCGCTTTTTGGAAAACTTCTTCGTTGACACAGCGATCCATCAAAAATCCTTCTGCGCCAAACATTTCCGGCACTTCGGTGAGCACCGTGGAGCCGCCCTGGGCCACCAGCATATCAGAGAAGCGGCCTACCACCGGGTTGGCGGTGATGCCGGAAAGACCGTCGGAGCCGCCGCACTTCATGCCCACGATGAGCTTGGAGGCGGGCAAAGGCTGGCGGGTGAACTGGGCTGCGTATGTAGCGCATTGTTCAAGCAGTGCTCTGCCGTCGCCCATTTCATCTTCGGTCTGCTGACAGATCAGGAATTTGATCCGGTCTGGGTCGTATTCGCCCAATTCCTCTTTGAATTGCTCCTGGGTCAGATTTTCGCAGCCCAAGCCCAGTATCAGAACTGCGCCGGCATTGGGATGCTTGGCAAGGGAAGCAAGAAGTTTTCTGGTCTGGGCATGGTCGTGACCGGTTTGGGAGCAGCCAAAGGGGTGAGTGAAGGTGTACAATCCGTCGATGGAGCCGGTAACCAGATCCTGATTTTCCTGGGTCAAGGCTTTGGCTACATCATTGACGCAGCCGACGGTGGGAATGATCCAGATCTCGTTACGAATGGCGGCCTTGCCGTCTTTGCGCAGATAGCCCAGGAACATGTCCGGCTCGGCTTTTTCGGGAAAGGTTACATTGGGGTTGTAGCTATACTCCATTTCTCCGGAGAGGTTGGTGGCCATGTTGTGGGTGTGTACCCAGCTGCCGGGGGCAATGGGCGCAGTGGTGTGACCGATGGAGAAACCGTATTTCATAACGGGGGCATTCTCCGCCAAAGCGGTCAGCGCCATTTTATGACCCTGGGGAATGTCCTGGGTTGCGGTAATGCCGGCAAAGGTAGTGCCCGCAGGAATGGCCCGGAGGGCGACTGCCACGTTGTCGGCCGGGTGAATCTGAATAAAATCCGGCATATTATTCTCCTTTACAGGCAGGAAGCGTAAGCTGCTTCTGCACCCTTAGCGCGAATCAGCTTCAAATTCTTCACAGTGGCCTGCTCAAAGCCGGGAATCTGGGTCAGATCCTGACCCCACATTTGCAGGTTGGTCATGACAGCATGAACCAGCTGCTCGGGGGTGTCGTTTCTGTGCTCATAGTAGAATTCCAGCGCCCAGCGGTCATCGGAGCAGGTATAGCAGTTGCCTTTGGGACGACGGCAGACCAGACCGCTGTCGTTCAGCTCCTGAATGTCATTGGAGAAGAATGCAATGTAAGCGGCAAAACTCATGGTCAGGCAGGTGGGGAGCTTGCCGGTGAGTTCGATGTATTCCAGGAAGCTGGGCATATTTCTTGCGCGCCACTTGGAGGTGGAGTTGAGGCTGATGCTCATCAGCTCGTGGTTAACGAAGGGGTTGTTGAACCGATCCTGCACTGCGGCAGCGAACTGCATCAGGTCGTCCTTGTTCAGGGGCAGGGTGGGGATCACTTCGTCGTAGAGCATTTTGTTCATGTAGCCGCGAATGGAATCGTTGTGCATGCAGTCACGAACGATGTCAAATCCGGCCAGATAAGCGCCCAGAACAAAGCCGGTGTGAGCACCGTTGAGGATACGAACCTTGCGCTTTTTGTAGGGCGTTACATCGGGAACGACAGGGCAGTTGACACCGGCAGCCTTGAAAGGAAGCTTTTCTTCCAGCCATGCAGGACCTTCGATATTCCACACACCGAACACTTCGCCCACGTCGATCAGATCATCGTGGTAGCCGTTTTCTTCTTCCAGACGGGCGGCTTCCGCGGCATCGCGGATGCGGCCGGGCACGATCCGGTCCACCAGAGTGGAACAGAAGGTGCAGTCTTGGTTTACATAATTCTTAAAGCCTTCACTCAGACCCCACTGCTCAATGTGTTGATTAACGCATTTTTGCAGTTCCTTGCCGTTGTTGTCGATCAGCTCGCAGGAAAGGATCACCAGACCGCTCTTGCCTGCCTCATAGCGGCGCAGCAGAACCTGGGTAAGCTTGCCGGGGAAGGAGGAGCAGGGCGCATCGTCCTTCTGGCAGGCAGGGTCGTACACAATGCCGGCCTCGGTGGTATTGGAAACCACGTATTCCAAGTCATCGGATACGGCCAGTTCCATCATTGCGGCAAAGCCCTCGGCTTCATAGGGGTTGATGCACCGGGAAACAGAGGAAATCACACGCTTGCGGTCGATCTTCTCACCGTTTTCGCTGCCCCGGAGGTATAGAGTGTAAAGACCTTCCTGGTTGTTGATCAGCTGCGTCAGACCGGCAGCGATGGGCTGCACCAGAACGCATTTACCGTTCCAGCCGGCTCTTTCGTTGGATACGTCAAACCAGTAGTTTACAAAGGCGCGCAGGAAATTGCCCTCGCCAAACTGCATGACTTTTTCCGGTGCGTTTTTCAGAATGTAACCGGAATAATTGACTTTTTCCAGGGTTTGGTAGTTAAGCTGTTCCATAATGTAGATCCCCTTATCCTTCTATGTTTTAGATAAAATCATTATAATCCCAATATCCGGCAAAGTAAATAGCTTTTCCAAAAATAAACAGCGGGGAACGCCCAAAAAAGCGCTCCCCGCTGGGTCTTATTGTCCGGCCAGATGTTCCTCTGCGTGATGCACGGCCACAGCACCGTCTGCGGTGGCGGTTACGATTTGTCTCACTTGCTTGGTGCGTACATCGCCCACCGCATACACACCGGAAATGCTGGACTGCGTGGATTCGTCTGCTACGATATAGCCGGCTTCGTCCAGCTGCAACTGATCTGCAAGAAATTCCGTGGCGGGTTTTCTGCCAATACTGATAAACACGCCGTCGCAGGAGATTTGCTCGATTTCACCGGTCAGTAGATTCTGAATCACAACTCCGTTTAGCCGGGTGTCGTGGAGCAGCTGGGTTACCTGGCTGTTCCAGCGAAATTCCACATTTTCCGCCGCCAGCAAGGGATCGTGGTAGATTTTTGTGGCGCGCAGGGTATCTCTGCGGTGCACCAGAATGACCTTTTTGGCGACGCGGCTTAAAAGCATCGCATCTGCGGCTGCGGTATTGCCGCCGCCCACCACCACCACGGTTTTATTTCGGTAGAACATACCGTCACAGGCGGCACAATAGGCAACGCCTTTACCCACCAGTTCCTGCTCCTTTGCAAGACCCAGTTCCCGCGGATTTGCACCGGTGGCGATGATGACGGTTTTGGAATAAACGTCTCCGTCACTGGTGTAAATCACCTTTGGAGAGGAGTGGAAATCCACCGATTTTACATTGGAGATCTGGGTTTTCGCGCCAAATTTCTGCGCTTGCTTTTGCATATTTTCAGCCAAAACAAAGCCGTCGACCCCGTCGGTAAAACCGGGGTAGTTGTCGATTTGGCTGGTCAGCGCCATCTGCCCACCGGCAGATAGTTTTTCCAGAACCAGCGTGTCAAGTCCTGCCCGGGCGGCATACAGGGCAGCGGTATAGCCGCCGGGTCCGCCGCCGATAATCACTGTGTCGTATACGTGCATGGATGTGATCTCCTTTATGCGCAGAAGATTAAGTTCTTGCCAAACCGTCCACGTGCAATGTGACTCCGGTGATATAAGAGGCTTCGTCAGATGCCAGGAAAACGAAGGCATTGGCAATGTCTTCCGGCTGTCCCAAGCGACGCAGAGGAATCTGCCGGATCATGGGATCAATGACCTCTTTGGGAACGGCTTTCATCATGTCGGTTTCTGTGATACCGGGCGCTACGGCGTTGACCCGGATCCCCTTGGGACCTAATTCTCGGGCGAGGGAAAGGGTCATGCCGTTTACCGCAAATTTGGAAGTGGGATAGGCTACACCGCTGGGCTGACCGTAATGACCCACAACAGAGGATGTGAAAAGGATCACACCGCTGCCTTGACTGGTCATAATGTCGGTCGCAACTTTTGCCGCGAGAAACGCTCCTTTGACGTTCAGATCCATCACTTTGTCAAAAAGGTCAGAGGAATAATCGGTGATGGGTGTGCTTTCGGAAACGCCTGCGTTGTTGACCAGAATGTCCAGTTTTCCGTATTTTTTGACCACTTCGGCAAAAGCGTCAGTCAATTCTTTCGTATCGGTCAAATTGGGGCTGATTCCCATAACTTCACCCTTTGGGTACAATGCTCTTAGCTTTTCCGCAGCTTTTTGCGCGTTTTCCTGGGTGCTGGCGGTGATGACGACGGTGGCGCCTTCTTTGAGGAAACCCAGGGCAGTGGCGAAGCCGATGCCGCGGCTGCCGCCGGTGATGATGGCTACTTTGTTGTTCAGTCGCATACTGTGAACCTCCTTTTTTGATTCTGTTCACAGTATACCCGAAATTTTCAAAAACTTCTGTGATAAAGTCACTTTTGAATGTGGACTAAAAAAGCAAGCCAGACCGTTAAGGGTCTGGCCAGCTTTTATAGTTGCTCGTAGATGAAGATTTTTGCCACTCGTGTTTCTTCGATATGGAGCTTAAATCCGTTTTGCAGTTCTTGTCCGGAAAGGATGTACGAATCCCCGTCAAGGTCGGTGATCCGGTAATCTTTCTGGGCGTTAATGCCGAACAATTTTAAGCTGGCATCGGTAAAGCAGCTGTTTTCGTGCTTAAAGACCTGCACCATGCCGTCTGTGTGTTCGGGTCTGTCCCATTGGGCAATGTTCCAGGAGGACAACTCCCTGGTAGGTTCGGCAAGGAAGTAAAGATCACCGTAAAAATACGGTCTGATCTTCAAATATTCTTCGCTTCGTGCCTTAAACCAAGCGATCTCGTCTTCGTTTTCACCGAATTTTTCAGATATGGAGAAGGTGAAGAATGTTTCCAGACAGTTTGCGTAAGCGCTTCTCATTCGGTAGGTGTCATAGGCTCTGCCGCTGCAACTGCCGCCATAGGGAAACCAAAGAGAGCAATACATGTTCAGCAGCTGTGCATTTTCTGCCCGAAAATTGGCGGTACCTTGGGCATCGCTTCTGGAAAGCGGAATGCTTCTTTTTAAGGTTTCAATGTCGATTCTCCGACCACCGCCGGAGCAGTTGTCGATGATTATGTGGGGGAATTTTTCCAGGAGCGCATCCCACAGACGGTAAAGACCGTTGATATGCTTGATTTCGGTCATGCCGCGACGGTCGGGGGTGTCCGCTTCCTGCCAATAGGAAAGCGCCTGGGGACAGTTGAAATCCTGTCGGTAACAGTCAAGCTTTAATGTGCTGATTATGTCAGTTAAGGTATTCAGACAGTAGTCAAAAGCTTCTTCGTTGCCCAGATTCAACAATTTGCTAAATGAATCCTTGGAAGAGGAGAGGAAAAAGTCCGGTCGTTTGAGTACCATGGGCACATCGTTATTTGCCCGCTCCGGTTCAAACCAGAGAATGAATTTCTTGTTACCGTCCTTGACTGCCTGGATCACATCTTGCATTTTGTTTGGGTGGATATGGGGGCTGATTTGCCAATCACCAACCCGAAGCCACCAGTCACCTTCCCATTCGCTCAAAGAGGGCAGGGTTTCACTTCCGTACCAGCCGGCATCCATCCAAATGTATTCTACGGGAATGTTATGCTGGTTCAGCTTTTTGACCCGGTCGATCACATATTCCGAGTTCATGCCGCCCCAAACCACTGCGGAGAAGGGGGGATCGTCCACTCTTTTTCCCACATAGGAAAATTCTTGCTTGATCAGTCGTCTCCACTTATTTTGGGAGGCGAAGAAATCACCGGTGTAGTTCATGATCACAACAGAGGATGTTCTGATTTTTTCACCGGGATAAAGGAAAAAATGGGTATCTTCAATCTTGCTCCGGAAACGCACAGAGGAACCGATTTTTTGGATTTTTGCGTTCCATTGACCCGTCCAGCCGATGGCGGCGATAAAACCTCGTTTTTCGTGCTGGTTATGGATATTAAAGAAGGGGGCATGGCCCTGGCTGGAATGACCCGTTTCGGAGCAATAGAATTTTTCTTTGTCGTTATAAAGGAAGTGGGGGTGTTTGTTTTCGGTGCATTCGTCGGCATCTATTTTAAAATCGTAATCCGAAGCGAAAGAGCCGAGGGGCGCATAAATCTTGGTGACGTGCTGAATGTCAGGCCACCAGGGACAGTCGGTGCGCATTTCGGAAAGGCCGACCTGCGCTTCGTATTGACAGTCCCAAATCTCCGATAGAATGCGGCTACTCTCCCGACCGGTATTTTCAAAATAGTTTACCCATTCATAAGCATCAAACGCTTCGTGTTTTTTGGCAATATTTGTGACTTTCAAACCATCTTCAAAGAGGTAGGTGGTAACGATCTGGTTGCCATGCTGTGTCTGCTCTTTTTTGTGGGGAAGGTCAAATGCGGGCTTGCCGTCATAAAGAAAAGAGAATAAATGGTTGTTTTTAAGAAAATCCATATTCATCACCCTTTTGCATTTTTTATTATTATATGAAAGAAAATGGTATGTTTCTATCTCATATTCACTAAAAATAATGAAAAATTCACCGCAAATAAGATCGCGGTGAATTTCGTGGCTATATGGATTTTTTGTATTGAGCGGGTGTTTTGCCATAGCGTTTTTTGAAAAGCGCAATAAAGTGCGAGTAATCCGGAAAACCGCTTCTTTCGCAGGCGGTGGTAACGCTGCAACCGGATTCCAGCAAAGATGCGGCATGGGACAGCCGCTGATTTTGCAGATAATTGTGAGGAGACAGGTTTAAATACTTCTTGAAATGCCGCTCCAAAGTATTTATGCTCATGCCCGAAAATTCCGCCAGGGAAGAAATGCTGATGTTTTCGGATAAATGGTCATTGATATAATGCATGCATTTGACCATTTCCGGGGACAGTGAGGGATTGATGCTTGAAATGGAATCCCCGTTGTTGATCAGGTCGATCAGCTGTAAAAATCGGATTTGCTTTTTTAAATCGTCCAATTCTGCGTTGACCAGTTCGCTGCATATCTTGAAAATTTTTTCGGAATTGGAGGAAGATAAGGAAATCCGGTTGTTCTCACCAAGATTGCGCTTAAAGAAAGCAGGGAGCATATTTTCGTTCTCCCGGGAAGAAAAAAGGATCCAAAACAGCTTGTGGGGGGCATTGCTGTGGTAAATGCAGTGATGATATTCAAAGGGGCGGGTAATGATGATGTCGCCTTTTTTGACCGGATAGATGGTGCTTTCTACCATGAAAGACACGTCGCCGGCCAGGTTGATGTAAATTTCACATTCCGGGTGCGTGTGGTGGTTAAATTCGTTTTCCGGTGAATCCCGATCCAGTTCGATATAGGAAATAGACAGGTCGAATGGCTTAGTTTCCGGTATGCTGATGTGGTTAGTTTTTCGCATAGAGATCACCTCTTTTGGTGATTATATCATTATTTTGGGTGAGAAGTAAATAGAAATGCTGAAAAATCAGCGATATAATGTCCTGGGGTGATCGGAATGGGATATTTGCTATTGTGTTTTTCCGCATTTCTTTTAAGTTTGAATTTTGCGGCAACAAAATTTTATCAGACACGATATGGCAATACGCTGAAAACGGGTCTGATCTTTAATGTAGTAAGCGGCACGGTTACTGCCGTGGTTTTTCTGCCCTTCGTAGATCCAGGCAACTTGACGGGCGTTTTTTCCTTTGCCATGGTGGCACTGCAAACGGTTTTTATCGTCAGCTATACGTTGATCGGCTTTCAGCTTATGGAAAAAGGTACGGTTGCGCTGTACACTATGGCGTTAATGACCGGTGGTATGTTGGTGCCGTATTTTTACGGCATGGCTTTTCTGAACGAATCGGTGTACTGGGTTAATTTGCTGGGCGTGTTGGTGATTGTTATTGCTATGGTGCTGATGAATGCCGGGGAAGAAAAACTGAACAAGAGAAACGTTCTTTTGTTGGCTTGTGTGTTTTTGATCAATGGCGGTACCAGTATTGTTACAAAGGTACATCAAACGTCGGAATTGGCAACCTTCGGAACGTTGGAATATATATGGTTTTCCGGAGTGGCTCGCGCGGGCTTATCTGCCGCGATTATGCCGTTTTTGAAGGAACGAAACAGGGAACGCAGAGAGGAAAACGGATTGCTAAAATCGGCATTTCTGTTTGTCGTTCCGATTATTGCATCTGTTGCGTTGGATAAATTGTCCCTGGGATTGCAATTGGTGGGAGCTAAAACCACGCCGGCTACAATGATGTTCCCGATTATTTCCGGCGGTACGGTTGCATTTACTGCAATAGTTTCCTTTGCGCTGTTTCGGGAACAGTTGAGCAAAAAAAGTATCGTTGCGCTTGTAATTTGCCTGATTGGCACATTGTTGTTTGTTTGATCTTTGCCGCCCTTTCGAATCCGTCTTTCCAATACTCATATGCAGAAAATTGATTACTGTTCACACCCATACTGGGTGCGCTCAGCAATCAATGGATTCTACCACGGGCTAAAAATTGCTCGCCAGCTCTCAATTTTTACACCAGTGTGCGCACTGGTGCCGCCCTTTCGAATCCTTTGCCTCCCCCACCAAACAAAAAACCAGACCGAAAGGTCTGGTTTGTTTGGTGGGGGAGGACGGATTCGAACCATCGAAGCGATACGCAGCAGATTTACAGTCTGTCCCCTTTGGCCACTCGGGAACTCCCCCATATTTAATTCTATCTGAATGGAGCCGGTAGACGGACTCGTTCAATCAAGGTGCGGCTCGGTCAAGCCCTCGCCGGCAACGCTCGTCCGCGTTGCATTTGATTTTCGAGTCCCATAAAGACCCTGCCCCTGTTTGGAGCCGGTAGACGGACTCGAACCCCCGACCTGCTGATTACAAATCAGCTGCTCTACCAACTGAGCTATACCGGCGGCTCAAACAGAACGTGTTTATTATAGCGATATGACCGGGGTTTGTCAAGCATTATTTTTCGGTGTTTTCTATGAAAAAGGGGTGGTTTCCCACCCCTTTCAACTTATTCGATTTCCAGATCCAAATTGGCTACCACAGCTGCGCAACGGGGGCACAGTCCCTCGGCGTTCGCCTCGGTGGAGTGCATCCAGCAGCGGGGGCATTTTTCGCCCTTTGCTTCGGAAATGCCGATGGTCAGCTTGGGGAACGCAACGCCGTTACCAACTTCTGCGCCGGCTTCCGGCTGCGCCCACTGGCAGCTGGAAACAATGAAGATCTCTGCCAGATTCAGACCGTCGCAGACAGCTTTCAGCTCATCGCTGCCCCAAAGGGTCACATGGGCTTCCAGCGCCTTGCCGATCCGCTTGTCAGCACGGGCTTTTTCCAGAATGCCGTTCACATCGCTGCGCAGGTTCATAACGGTTGCCCATTTTGCCATAGCGGCATCGTCCAGGCAGTAGGCGTTGAAGTTTACAGGCATTTGGTTGAGCAGCACGTTCCGGGCATCGTCTGTATCGCTGTGGGGCATTGCCTGCCAGATTTCATCGCAGGTGAAAGCCAGAATGGGTGCGAACAGCTTGGCCATTGCATCAACGATCAGGTAAAGGGCAGTCTGTGCGCTGCGGCGGCGAAGGCCGGTGGCCTCCTCGCAGTACAGCCGGTCTTTGATGATGTCCAGATAGAAGGCGCTCAGTTCCACTACGCAGAAATCATTGATGGCATGGGTGATGGTGTGGAATTCGTAGGTTTCGTAAGCCTTGCGAACGAAAGCAGTCAGCCCGTTCAGTTTGGTCAGCGCCCAACGATCCAGTTCTTCCATGTCTGCGGCAGCGATCATGTCCTTGTTGGGATCAAAGTCGGCCAGGTTGCCCAGGCAGTACCGGGCGGTGTTACGGAATTTCAGGTAGTTCTGGGCGATCTGCTTGAAGATCTCCTTGGAGCAGCGTACGTCCGCATGGTAGTCGGAAGATGCCGCCCACAGACGAACGATGTCTGCACCGAAGTCCTTGATCAGGTCAGCAGGGTCTACACCGTTGCCCAGGGACTTGTGCATGGCACGACCCTGACCGTCTACGACCCAGCCGTGGGTCAGAACCTGCTTGAAAGGAGCGCCTTTGTCCAGCGCGCCAACGGAAGTAAGGAGACTGGACTGGAACCAACCACGGTATTGGTCGGCACCTTCCAGATATACATCAGCAGGCCACAGTTCGGGGGTGCGGTGCATCAAAGAGGCGAAATGGGTGGAGCCGGAGTCAAACCAGCAGTCCAGGGTATCGGTCTCTTTGTCAAATTCCTTGCCGCCGCAGTGGGGGCAGGTAAAGCCGTCGGGGATCAGATCCATGGCTTCTTTTTCAAACCATACATTGGAGCCGAACTGGTCGAACAACTGGGAAATCTTCTCGATGGATTCGGGAGTAGAAACGGGCTTGCCGCAGTCTTTGCAATAGAATACGGGAATTGGCAGGCCCCAACGGCGCTGACGGCTGATGCACCAGTCGGCCCGCTCCCGGATCATGCTGACCATGCGGTCACCACCCCAGCCGGGGAACCACTGAACGTTTTCGATGGCTTCCACAGCCTGATCCTTAAAAGATTCCACAGAGCAGAACCACTGGGGAGTTGCCCGGAAAATCACGGGCTTCTTGCACCGGTCATGGTGGGGATAGGAGTGGACGATCTCTTCGGAAGCGAAGAGCATGCCGCTTTCTTTCATGTCTGCCAGAATGACGGGGTTAGACTCTTCGGTCTTCATACCTGCATATTTACCGGCATAATCGGTGTGACGGCCGTAATCGTCCACGGGCACCACCAGATCCATGCCGTAACGCATACAAGTCTGGTAGTCGTCTGCACCGAAGCCGGGGGCGGTGTGGACACAGCCGGTACCGGAGTCCATGGTGACATATTCGGCATTGACCAGACGGGAAGTCTTGTGGATAAAGGGGTGCTGTGCCAGCATGTTTTCAAAGAACTGACCGGGATAGCGGGCAAGGATCTCGTAGCTGGTGTAGCAGCCCATGCCCATGACTTTTTCGCACAGAGCTTCTGCTACGATGAACATTTCGTCGCTGTAATCGGGCTTGACGATCACATAGGTATCTCTGGGGTGCAGGCAGATGGCCATGTTGCCGGGCAGAGTCCAGATGGTGGTGGTCCAGATCACGAAGTTCAGCTTGCTCAGGTCAAAATCGCTGAGCTTGCCCAGGTCGTCTTTCATGGGGAACTTTACATATACGGAAGTACAAGGATCGTCCTTGTACTCAATATCTGCCTCGGCCACCGCGGTAGCGCAGAAAGGACACCAGGTAACGGGCTTCAAGCCCTTGTAGATAAAGCCCTTGTCGAACATTCTGCCAAAGACTTTTACTTCTTGGGCTTCAAAATGCTTGTCCATGGTGCGGTAGGGATTCTCCCAATCGCCCACAACGCCCAGCCGCTTAAAGCCGGCCATCTGCTTCTGGATAAAGTCCTCGGCAAATTCCTCGCAGGCCTTGCGGAACTCGGGAACGGACATATCCTTGTTCAGCTTTTTCTTGGAATTTTCAATGGCCCGCTCGATGGGCAGACCGTGGTTGTCCCAGCCGGGCACGTAAGGGGTATAGAAGCCCATCATGGCGTGGCTGCGGACGATAAAGTCCTTTAAGGTCTTGTTCAGAGCGTGACCCATGTGAATGTAGCCGTTGGAGAAGGGAGGGCCGTCGTGCAGCACAAAGGGGGGCAGGTCCTTGTTCTTTTCCAGCAGAGCGTTATAAAGATCCTGCTCCTGCCACCGGGCCAGCATATCCGGCTCCCGGGCGGGCAGACCGGCTTTCATGGGAAAGTCGGTCTTGGGTGTGATGATGGTGTTTTTGTATTCCATTGGAATAATACCTCCGTTAAGAAAGTGAAATGATGACATAAAAAAGCCTTTGTCCCTTATAGCTAAGAGACAAAGGCTGAATATACCTCTGCGGTACCACTCTTGTTCCGGAAAGTTTCCGGCACTCGATTCCGCGATATCGGGCGGACCCGGCGCAGCCTAACCATTTGGCTCAGTGCGCTGCTCGGAGGGGATATGTGCCGCAAGTCCAGCGCTGCCTCTCACCAAACGGCAGCTCTCTGAGGGTGGAGTTTTCCGGTCATTTGTCCTCGTCAATGCATTGGATGTTTACTTGTGCGTGGGGTCGTAGTTACGACCGAACTTCAAATCAGCAAATTTGCTGGTGGTATCGGATACGGGGTGCTTGGGCTCAATGGCGGGGGCAGGCTCATCCGTGGTGCCGACCAATGCTTCCAGGCTGGAAGAAATTTCGTCAGCCACAGCCTTGGTCCGATCAGAATCCGGCTGATCAAAATCAAAGAAGGCGTTTGCCGGCTTTGCAGCGGGACGGTTCTCGTTCTTGATCTGCTCCAAGGTTTGCAGGCAGGAACGAAGCTGTGCGGTCAGACTGTCGATCTTGGCGGCAGCTTCCCGGCGGGCATCTTCCACTCGGGCATCTTCTTCTGCGACGAGAACGTCAGCGTTCTTGGCGTTCTGGGTGGCGACTGCGTTGGCATCGCTGAGCATCTGTGCGCACTTTGCCTCAGCTTCTTTGACCATCAGATCGCAGGTCTTTTGGGCGTTGACGATGGCATCTTTCTTAGATTCTTCCTTCTTCCGGTATTCTTCCAGCTTGCCCTCGAGCACGCGCATTTTGCTTGTCAGCAGGGCGTTTTCCTTGTATAAGGTGATGTAATCTTCCGTTAAAGGCTCCAGAAACTCATCTACGGACTGCATATCGTAGCCGCCGAAGGTTGCCCGACCGAAAGAGATCTGTTCAATTTCCTGGGGTGTAATCATACTCTATATCCTCTCTTTTTATACTATCAGATATAGGTTTCTACTTCGTTTTGCAGATTTTCCAGGTCGCCGATAATGTCCATGTTATGGGGGCAGAACAAGTAAGTGGACTGGGCAACTTTTTTGACCTTGCCGTCCAGAGCGTAAGCGCAGCCGGACAGGAAGTCTACGACACGACGAGCCATAGCTTTGTCTACATTTTCCATGTTGACCACAACGGCCTTTTTGTTGCGCAGGTGATCGGCAGCCTTAGAGGTATCGTTAAAGTTAGACGGATGGAACAGAACCACTTCCTGCTTGTTTCCGATGGAAACCACCTGACCGCTGAAACCGGAGTTGCGCTCGGGCGCTGCGGGAGCAGTGAAGGTGCTGCTGTTATCGTTATTGGGAATGGAGAAAGGGGAGGGACGACGGGTACGGGCAGGACGCTCTTCGGCTTCTTCCTCGTACAGCTCGGCATTTTCCTCTTCTTCGTATTCATCGTAATCATCGTCTGCGTAGGGCTGGGTGAATTTCTTCATATTGTCCCAAAAACTCATTTCTGTTTCCTCCTGTATATGCATATCGTTATGGGCGGGATTGGGTATAGTCCCTGGGTCCAAAAATGGCGGTGCCCACACGAATCATGGTGCTTCCGCACTGTATGGCATCAGCGAAATCATCGGACATTCCCATAGACAGAATTCCCATAGATACATTATCACCTTTTTTTCTCGTTATGTCAACAGAAAGGTTGTACATTTCCTGAAAAAATTTGTGATTATCGGTAGGATTTTGGCAAATTGGGGGGATTGCCATAAGTCCTTGTACCTGAATGTTGCGCAAATCTGGAAGAAGCTGCAAAACCTCCCAGATTTCCTCCGGGTAAAAGCCGCCCTTGCTTTGCTCTTTGCCGACGTTGATTTGCAGTAAAATGTTTTGGCAGATCCCTTGCCGGGCGGCCTCTGTCTGGATACTTTCCAACAGCTTCATGCGGTCCACGCTCTGGATCAGATCCACTTTACCCACCACATTTTTCACCTTGTTGGTCTGCAAACGACCGATGAAATGGACGCTGGCGCCCTGGTAGGCGTTCTGGGATAATTTTTCCGTTAATTCCTGCACCCGATTTTCACCGCATACCCTGATGCCGGCGGCGATGGCTTCTCGCACAGCGGCCGCATCGTTCATTTTGGTGGCGGCGCAAAGCTGGATCTGGGCAGGATCCCGGCCCGCGGCTAGGGCGGCTAGGGTAAGCTTTTCCTTCACAGCGGCCACATTTTCAGCTATGGACATAGAGGTTCTCCTTTTTCTTTTGGCATAACAACAGGGCGACGGTTGCTCCGTCGCCCTGCGGCTCACTATGGGGTAGGTGCAGCGGCCTTCAAAGACTTTGAGGGGGCCAGTGTGGAGATGGCGTGTTTGTAGATCATTTGCTGCTTGCCATCGGAAACCAGCACGACAACGAAGTTGTCGTACCCGGTCACAGTTCCCCGGAGCTGAAAGCCGTTCATCAGAAACAGCGTGACGGGAATTTGATCCCGGCGCACCTCTTTCAAAATGGCTTCCTGTAAATTGATGATTTCTGACATATGTATACCTTCTTTCTTGTTTTGTACACATACATCTTAGCATTGTTCAGTTGTCGGAATTGTGCAGAACCTGTCGTGCGTTAAAAAGAATTTCTTCGGTGGTGGTGCCGGAATGCCGCATAAGCCAGTGCATCTGACTGTTTCGTCGGAACCAGGTCAGCTGACGTTTGGCGTATCGGCGGGAAGATTGGCGCACAAGCTCGGCAGCTTCCTCAATGGTTCCGCTTCCGTTCAGGACGTCGATAAATTCTTTGTAGCCGATGGCTTGCATGGCGGTGCATTTTTCCGGAATTCCCCGGGAGAGAAGGCTGCGGATTTCGTCGATCAGTCCGTCTGAGAGCATTTTATCCACCCGGAGGTTGATTCGGCCATACAGATCGCTGCGGTTTTCAAAATCAAGACCCAGCCAGGTGGCGCGGTAGCGGGGCGGTACTGCCTGGGTTTTTTCGTTGTGGGCAGTGATGGTCTGCCCGGTTTCATAGTAAACCTCCAAGGCACGAATGATCCGCTTTTTGTCAGACAGGTGCAACTTTGCAGCGCTGTCCGGGTCAATTTGGGCAAGTTCATGCAGCAGCGTTTCCATGCCTTCCGTCTCTGCCCGGGCTTCTAATTTCTCCCGCATTCCCGTGGAGGGGAAGGGGGCGAAATCATTGCCCCGGATCAAAGCGTCCATGTAAAGTCCCGTGCCACCGGCAATAATGGCGGTTTTGCCCCGGGCCAAAATGTCGTCCAGTATGGGCGTTGCCATGGCGCAGTAGCGGCTGACAGAAAAGTCTTCCGTTGGTTCTGCAACGCTCAGCATGTGGTGAGGGATCCCCTGCATTTCTTCTGCCGTGGGCTTTGCGGTGCCGATATCCATGTACCGATAGATCTGCATGGAATCGCAGGAGATCACTTCACCGTGAAGCTCTTTTGCCAGCTCCACTGCCAAAGCGGTTTTGCCCGAAGCGGTGGGACCGGCAACGCATATGATATTTTGCATAACCGATCCTCCCGGTTTTAAGTACGTTTAAACTGTTTTTCCAGTTGCTTTTTGCTTAAAGATACGCAGATGGGTCTGCCGTGGGGGCAATATTTTAAATCTTCCCGGGCCATGACCTGCTGGGCAAGGGCCAGAAGCTCCTTGGAGTCGCTGTTCCAGCCGGCTTTGATGGCGGCCTTGCAGGCGACGGTGTGCAGCAGCTCGTCGCGCACCGTTTGGATAGATTCCCGACGACCTTTTTGCAGATCCACTGCCAGAGATTCCAAGGTTTCCGCAGCGGAATCGGGGGTCAGATCCATTGGGATCTGCCGTAGAAGAAGGGTGTTATCGCCAAATTCGCTGACCTCAAAACCTAAGCTTTCCAGCATAGCGGTATTGTCCAGCAAAATGGCCGCAAAATCTGCACTGAGCCGCACGGGCATCGGAGTTAAAAGCAGCTGCGAGCTGATGGCTTCCGGATTGGCTTTCAACTTTTCAAACAAAATTCGTTCGTGGGCGGCATGCTTGTCGATCAGATAAGCCTCTTCGCCTTGCTCAACGAGAATATAGCTGTGGTAAAGTTCTCCCACAAAGCGCCAGGGGGTCTCTTGTACCATGGGCAGCTCTTGTTGTTCCGGTTCTTCGGCAACCGGCTCTGCCTTGGGCATGGGAGGTACCAACGGTGTCGGGGTGGGAATAACCACCGTCTCCCGGAATTGAAGCTGTTGCTGCACGGCCTGCACGGTGGCGGCGGCAGCTTCTTTTTTCGGTTGGGGTGCGTCTTTCAAAATGGTGGTAAATTGCTTGTATTCATCGGCCGTCATGGTGCGGAAAAATCCGGGCTTTTGGGCAGGGACGGGATTTCTCTCGGCCGGCTTTTTCTCAGCGGGTTGCGGTGCAAAACGAATCTCCGGCCGGTCGGACTGCTGATTCAGTGCGCCCAGAACACCATAGTGCACACAGTCAAAAACGGATTTTTCCGATAGGAATTTTACTTCGGTCTTTGCCGGGTGCACGTTTACATCTACCATGTTTGCCGGCAGTTCCAGATGCAGAACGCAGGCGGGGAATTTGCCAACCATGATTTGATTCCGGTATGCTTCTTCCAACGCAGCGGTGAGCAATTTGGATTTTACCGGTCGGTTGTTCACAAAGAAAGTTTGCAGCATGCGGCTGGGACGGGCATCGGTGGGTTTGGAAACATAGCCCCACAGCCGGTAATTTTCCCAGCGGCTCTCCACTTTTTGCATTTGGGCAAATTCTCTGCCGTAGACGCAGTAGGCAGCGTCCTGCAAAGTGCCGTTGCCCGGAGTAGAGAGGATCTGCTTGCCGTCCCGGATAAAAGTCATCGCCACTTCCGGATGGGCAAGGGCCTGCATTTGCACGGCGGTGGTGACTTTGCTGCCTTCCACCGTGTCGGTTTTCATAAATTTCATTCGGGCGGGGGTGTTAAAAAACAGATCCCGAATGATGATGGTGGTGCCGTCGGGACAACCGGCATCGGATTGCTCGGTGATTTCGCCCGCTTCCAGATGGAGGCTGTAACCGCTTACAGAGTTCGGGATCTTGGTGAGCAGATCGATCCGACTGACCGATGCAATGGCGGCCAGCGCTTCACCACGGAAGCCCATGGTATGAATGGCGGTAAGGTCCTCAGCGGTACGCAGCTTGGAGGTGGCGTGGCGCAAAAATGCGGTTTTAGCGTCCTCCGGTGTCATGCCGCAGCCGTTGTCGGTGACACGCAAAAAGGTCATGCCGCCATCCCGGATTTCAATGGTAACCTTGGTGGCGCCTGCGTCCACAGCGTTTTCCAAAAGTTCTTTGACAACGCTGGCAGGACGCTCTACCACTTCGCCTGCGGCGATGAGGTTGGCGATATGTTGGGGAAGCTGAATGATCTTGGACATAAAATCACCTCACAAAGTGGTAAATGCCGGTGAAATTGACCAGCAGGTGCATCAAAATCGGTGCAAAGACCGTGCCGGTCAGCCGGTAGCAGAAAATCAGACAAAATCCTGCGGGTAGATACTGTAAGAAGCTGAGTACCAGCGCCATGGGAGAAAGAGAATCGCCATAACCCAGAAGATGAATGGCGGAAAAAGCGATCATGGATACAAAATAGGAAAGAACCGGATACCGCTCATGCAGTTTGCTGAACAAAAGCCCACGGTAGAGCACTTCTTCCGTTATGGGAACAAGCAGCACAGCGCTGATTGCAAGGGGGCAAAGATCTTGATCCAGCATGGTTCGAATGTTCTGATCGTTCAAATTCACAAATTCGGGGTAGATATTGAAGATCAGCGCAGTTACCAGCTGTGTCAGACCAAGGTATAGAAAATAGGCTGCACCCGCCCAGAAAAGTACCGGCAAAGGTTTTTTCAGGGCGATCTTTCCGTTCTCTTTCAGAAAAGAAAAGAAGATACAGATGATGGCAAGCAAATTCACTCCGCTCATAACCAGATTTTGTTTTCCGGGGGAGAGGGGGAGTATTTGCGCCAGTCGGGGCAGTGCCGCTAAGGAGATCGCCAGCCACAGAAGCCCTAAAAGGGCTTCCCGGTGGTTTGGCGTGGCAGTTAGGGACGGAAGCTTCATCATAAATCACACCATGTTCTGGATCAGTGCCAGATTGTAAATTATGTGCATCAAAATGGGTGCAAAAATAGAATTTGTGCCCGTGTAGAGCCAGGCAAGGCCAATGGCCATAAGCAAATACTGCATGAAGAAAAATCCGGGAAAAATCTGATCCGGCATATAAGCAATGTAAGGAATCGTGTGAAAAGCAGCAAAGGCAAGGCACGATACGATCAACGCCAGCAAGCCGTTTTTTTCGTAGAGTTTTCCAAAAATCACGCCCCGGAATAAGAACTCTTCTGTAATGGGCATGATCATCGCAAGGGTCAAAACGGTCAGAACCGGCTGCGCCCGGAATGTGCCGGACCAGGCATAAGCCCGGGCGTCCCACAGCATGGGGCCCCATTCTGTGGGGGTGAAATAATTGAGCTGATACAGTAAAGCAATATCGCAGAAAAACACAATGGCAATCTTACACAACAAGGCGGCAAGGAGCGGTTTGTACATTAACTGCATACCGGTCACGGGGATCTCCTGAATGGATTGGTGCCAAAAATCCCGAAAGATCAGGATCACCGCAGCAAAGGTCAGAAGCGTGACAATGCAGGATCCTATGTAGGGCTGAGTCGAGGGAGCCCAGTTCAGCGCCATGATCATCGGCAAACAAACAGCCACAAGCAGCCAGCCGAGGGGAGATTTTTTGTCGTCTATTGTGATGTAAAGAATGTTGTGTTTCATATCAGCTTAGCATCTTTTTCAGTTTATACAGTTCGTTCATGGCTTCGATGGGAGTCAAAGTTTCCACAGAAATGCCGGAAAGGGCATCGCAGATCTGTTGTCCTCGCAGATCCAGCATACTTACCTGGTCGTCAGCCTCGGGAAGCACATAATCGGTGCGGATCATACCTTGCTCTTGCTCCAATTCCAGAAGGATTTCCCGCGCCCGGTCAATGACGGCCTTGGGCAGGCCTGCCAGTTTTGCCACTTCTACACCGTAGCTGTCATCGGTGGCACCGGGGACGATTTTGCGCAGGAAGATCATCTGGTCGCCCCGTTTTTTCACGGCAATGTTGTAGTTTTTTACATTGGGAAGCTTGTCTTCCATGGTGGAAAGCTCGTGGTAGTGGGTGGCAAACAGGGTTTTTGCACCCAGTTTACGGGGATTGGCGGCATATTCCAGCACGGCTCTGGCGATGGCCATGCCGTCATAGGTGGAAGTACCACGGCCGATTTCGTCCAAAATCAGCAGACCCCGGGAGGTGGCGTACTTCAAAATAGAGGCAACTTCGGACATTTCCACCATGAAGGTGGACTGACCCGATGCCAGATCGTCGCTGGCGCCGATTCGGGTGAATACCCGGTCTACCAGACCGATCCGGGCGCTTCTTGCAGGCACAAAAGAGCCGATCTGCGCCATGAGCACGATCAGCGCCACTTGGCGCATATAAGTGGATTTACCAGCCATGTTCGGGCCGGTAATGATGGCGACCTGGTTGTCGACGCTGCCAAGGTTCGTATCGTTGGGCACAAACAGACTGTCTTTAAGCATTACTTCCACCACCGGATGCCGGCCGTCTACAATGGAAATTTCCGTATCCAGAGTGATTTCCGGACGGCAGTAACCTCGCTGTACAGCAACAGCGGCCAGGGAGCACAGGGCGTCAACAGATGCCACCGCGGCAGCGGTGATCTGAGCCCGGGCAGCTTGCTGGGCGAGGTATTCCCGCAGTTCGGTGAAAATCTGGTATTCCAGGGCGGTGAGCCGATCCTTTGCGCCAAGCACCTGGTCTTCCAGCTCTTTCAGCTCCGGGGTGATGTAGCGCTCGTTGTTGGTCAGGGTCTGGCGGCGAATGTAGTAGTCGGGTACTTGATCCACAAAGGATTTGGAAATCTCAATATAGTAACCGAATACCCGGTTGAAGCTGACTTTCAGCGTGCGAATACCGGTGGCTTCCTTTTCACGGGCTTCGATGGCGGCCATGATGTCCTTGCCACCGTCCATAATATCCCGCAGCCGATCAGCCTCCGGGTGGGCGCCTTTACGGATAATGCCGCCTTCCCGAATGGTCAGAGGGGGTTCGTCGGTAATGGTGAAATCGATCCGATCGGCGCAATCGCTTAGATCGTCGATCATATCGTTCAGTCGGCAAAGCAGGGGAGAGCGCAGTGCGGAAAGGTGCTTTTTCACTTCCGGCAAAGCCCGGATACCCCGAGCGAAGCCTTGCAGATCCCGGGCATTGACTGTGCCGGTAACGATGCGGGTCATGACCCGTTCCAGATCTGTTACATCTTTCAGCGCTTCGATCAGCTCACTGCGGCAGATGGTGGATTCCACCAATTCTTCCACAGCGCTGTGACGACGGCCGATCTCAGCCGGGTCAAGCAGAGGCTTTTCCAGCCAGGAGCGAATGAGCCGTCCGCCCATGGCGGTGTGAGTTCTGTCAAGCACCCAAAGAAGTGTGCCTTTTTTCTCTTTGGCACGCATGGTTTCTGTCAGTTCCAAATTGCGGCGGGCGTCCAGATCCAACTCCATGAATTTGCCCAGGGAGTAGTATTCCAGCGTCCGAATGTGAGCCAGGTCATTTTTTTGCAAGGTCAAGAGCGTTTGAAGCAAAGTGCCGCAGGCAATTACCACCGGTTCCATACCGGCAATACCCAGTTGGGACAAGGTGGTGTTAAAATGGCGCTCCAAAAGATCTTCTGCCTGCTCCGGGTCAAACTGCTGCGCAGAACCTTCGTTGACACAGCAGGAAAGTCTGCGAAACAGCGCATCGTTGAGGGCGTCGGACTGGACATTTTCGCCCCCGCGGATCACTTCCGTAGGCGCAAAACGACCCAATTCCGATGCAACGGCATTTTCGTCAGCGCAGGAAGTAGCATAAAACGCACCGGTGGAAATGTCACAGAAGGCAAGACCGTAGCGGCCGTTTGCGCCATAAATGCAGCCAAAATAGTTGTTCCGGCTTTCTTCTAGCATGCAGCTTTCTGTGACTGTGCCGGGAGTGACGATCCGGGTCACATCCCGCTCCACCAGACCTTTGGAGGTGGCCGGATCGGTAACCTGCTCGCAGATAGCGACTTTGTAGCCTTTTTGCACCAGTCGGGCGATATAGGAATCCACGCTATGGAAGGGAACACCGCACATGGGGGTCTGCTCTTCCTTAGGCTTGCCCCGATCCCGGGTGGTCAGCGTCAGATCCAGTTCCTTAGCGGCCAGACGGGCATCGTCGTCGAACATTTCGTAAAAATCGCCCAGCCGGAAGAACAGGACACAGTCCCGGTTGCGTTCCTTGATCTCAAAATATTGCCGCCGCATAGGGGTCATTTCTTTTTCGTTTGCGGTCATACTTCATTACCCCGATTCGTTAAAGTGATTGAGAAAGTTCTCCGGTAAGGCTCCAGGTAGTGGAGCCGGTGATGGTCACCATAGCGAAGGTGCCCACCAAAGCTTTGTCACCGGGTAGTCTGACCAGTCTGCCGCCTTCGGTGCGGGCGGTCAGACAGTCACCGTCTGTGCCATCAATGAGGCAGCGCAGGGTCTTGCCCAGGTATTCCTTGTGGATCTGCTCGGAAATAGCGTTTTGTACAGCGCAGAGCCGATCAAAACGACGATTCTTTTCTTCCTTGGGCGTGGGATCTTCCATGGTAGCTGCGGGTGTACCCGGCCGGGGAGAAAAGATAAAGGTAAACAGCGAGTCGTAACGCACCTGTTCAATGAGGGAAATGGTTTCTTCAAATTCTTCCTGCGTTTCACCGGGGAAGCCCACGATCACGTCGGAGGTGAGCACCAGCTGCGGCATTTTTTCCTTGGCATAATTTATCGCTTTCAAATATTTTTCCCGGTCATAGTGCCGGTTCATGGCCTTTAATACCCGGGAAGAACCGGACTGGAAGGGAAGATGCAGTTGTTTTGCGATCTTGGGCGATGCAGCCATGGTGTCAAAGAGCTTTTTGCTCGCATCTCTGGGGTGGCTGGTCATAAAGCGAATGAGAAAATCTCCGTCGATGGCAGCGATCTCCGCCAGCAGATCGGCAAAATCCGTATTCTCGTCCAGATCCTTGCCGTAGGAGTTTACGTTCTGTCCCAGCAGGGTGATCTCTTTGCAGCCGCTTTCCACAAGGGTGCGGCACTCTGCCAGAATGTCCGCTTTCTTGCGGCTGCGCTCTCTGCCGCGCACATAGGGCACGATGCAGTAGGTGCAGAAATTGTTGCAGCCGTACATGATGCTGACCCATGCTTTCAAGGGGTTGTCCCGCTTTTGAGGAATACCTTCGGCAATGGAGCCCGGCTCGTCCGTAGTGTAAAATTGCCGCTTTTGGGTGGAAAGAACCCGCCATAAAATCTCAGGAAATTGCCATAAATGATGAGTAGAAAACACACCGTTGACATAGGGAAAGCTTTTGCGGACACGCTCTGCCACCTGGGCTTGACCTGCCATGCAGCCGCAAAGGAAGATTTTCTGTTCCGGGTGGCGGCGTTTGGTGTGGGTCAGCGCGCCTAAATTACCGAAAACCCGCTGCTGCGCGTGTTCCCGAATGGCGCAGGTGTTCATGACCACCACATCTGCACCCTCCGGGGTATCGGTGATGGCGTAACCGGCAGCACAAAGATAGCCACGGATTTTCTCGGAATCCGCTTCGTTTTGCTGGCATCCGTAGGTCTCCACATAGGCTTTGGGCGTACGCGCCTGCTCGTGCCAGTACAGTTGAATTTGGTCGCAATATTGCAGCTGCTGCTGCAATTGCTCCGGGGTAATTACCGTGGTTTTCGTGCTCATGGTTTCATTCTCCTGCTTATACTATCTCAATTGTAAATTTTATCATTTTATTTGGAATTTTGCAAGTGTTCCCGGGACTTTTTCGGAAGAAAGATAATTTCTTCGGGAAGATTGAATAATTTTCCCTTGGGTGGCAAACAATACCTGCGGATCACATTTTAGGAGGTTTTAGCTATGTTTTCTAGGCGAACGATCAGCGCATTGATTGCCATCGCTTGTCTGGCGGCACTGTGCGCCGGGGTTTCTGCGTTGGAGGTGGATTCCGGCAGCACTTACTGTTTCAGTCAGGAGGATTTTTCCGGGGAGGAGCCTTTGACGGGAATTTGTATCATGGAACTGCCGGACGCATCCGCAGGCACGGTGATGCTGGGCAGCCGGGTGCTTCGCCCCGGCGATATTCTCACAGCGGAGCAAATGGACCAAATGACCTTTATGCCCTTAAAGACCCAGGAAGATCTGGTGGCGCAGGTCACATATCTGCCCATTTATGAGAATCGGGTAGCCACATCTGCCACGATGGTTATTTCCATTCGGGGTAAAGAGGATAAAGCACCCGTTGCCGAGGATTCTCTGATGGAGACCTATAAGAATCTTCCCAATCAGGGAAAATTGAAAGTCTCCGATCCGGAGGGCGGCGCATTGGTGTATACGGTGACTCGTCAGCCTCGCAGAGGTGAGTTGACCGTCAATGCAGACGGCACATTTCTTTACACGCCCAAGAAGAACAAGGTGGGTGTGGATTCCTTCACTTATACGGCAACGGATCCCAGCGGGAAAGTTTCCAGAGAGGCAACGGTAACGGTGCGGATCTTGAAACCCACCGAAGCGGAGCAGTATAGCGATACAGTCGGTTCTGATTGCCGTTTTGCAGCAGAGTGGATGAAAAATACGGGGCTTTTTATCGGTGAGAAAATTGGTGGTGCCTTGTGCTTCAATGAGAATAAGACCGTTACCAAGGGTGAGTTCGTAACTATGATGATCAAGGCGCTGGGGATTCCGGTGGATAACAGCGTGTCTTACACCGGTTATACGGATCAGCTCCCGGATTGGTTGAAGCCCTATCTGGCAGCAGCGCTGCGTTCCGGGATCACTGCTGGGCTGCCTGCTTCGGAAACGGGTGTATTTGCAGCGGAAACTGCGGTGACCGGTGGTGAAGCGGCGGTTATGCTGGCAAATGCCATGGATCTTTCTGCGGTTACGGCTGCGCAGCAGGTCGGCAAGGAAGATTCCGCGCCCAATGAGCCTGCCTGGGCAATGGCTGCGGTGGCGGCAATGAATGAGCAGGGCTTCTCCTTGCAGGCGATGCAGGAACTGACCCGGGGAGAAGTGGCAATGATTTTGTATCAGATCAGCTTGCAGAAAGATTTGATTCCCAGCCTGGCGATGTATCAGTAACGAAAAGGGCGTGTCCAATTGGACACGCCCTTTGATTATTTGCGGATATCTGTGCCGGAAAGGTAGCGTTTCAGCGGCATATAGATCAGCGCAGCCAACGCCATAGCCAGCAGCATATTGGGAAGCATATAGCTGCCGTTATATACCAGAGAGTAAAGTGCAGCGTTGTCGTAGATGCCAAGACCCGGTACTTCCGTGGGCGCCACGATGCGGTAAATGGTAACACCGGAAATGTAGTGCACGAGGAACCTGCCGGTGCAGCCGACCATTGCACCGGGGAAAATGCCCCAGGCCTTGCCTTTGAAAATGCCCGCAAGACCCAAGGGAGTGAACGCCAGCAGGTAATCGAGCACCATGGATTGCCAGCCCCAGGCATAAGCGCCGTCAAACAGAAGTTGCAGCAGACCAAAGACAAAGCCTGCCACCAGACCCCTGACCGTGCCCCAACGCAGCGCATAGAGCAAAATGGGCAGCATAGCTGGGGTTAAAGAGCCGCCGTTGGGTAACTGATAGAGTTTTACGAAGCTGAGAATGAATGAGAGTGCGACGAGGATCGCTCCTTCGCACAGCGCACGGATGCGCAGATGGGTTTTGTTTGCCATATTGCAAACCTCCAAAAATAAAAAGTATCGCATTGCGCTCCGTCTGGGTGCAATGCGATACGAAGGTATCTCATATGTGCATCTTTCCCTACGACGGTACTGACCGTATCAGGTTCACGGGTCTAGGCAACAGCCTACTCTCAGCCGGTGTTCCGGCTCCCCGAAGACGAAATGTTTTGCGATCTGTGGATATTATAGCATGGGGGAAAGAAAAGTCAAGGGTGTTGTTCCAGCCAGATCAGAAGCACGGCGATGTCTGCCGGGCTGACACCGGAAATGCGGCCTGCCTGACCGATGGAGACCGGGCGGATCTCGGAAAGCTTTTGCCGGGCTTCCAGCCGAAGTCCGGAAATGGATTCATAGTCGATGCTTTCCGGCAGCAGGCGGGATTCTTCTTTCTTGAATTCCTCCACTTGCTTTTCCTGGCGGGCAAGATAGCCTGCATATTTCATCTGGATCTGCACTTCCTCGGTGACGCTTTGGGGAAGCTCCGGACGATTTGGGTCAAAGGGCGCAATGTCCTCGTAACTGACCTGGGGGCGGCGCAGAAGGTCTGCCAGCCGGGCAGAATTGGCCACGGGGGCAGAGTTTTTCTCCGCGAGCATGGCATTGAGCGCAGCGCTGGCGGCAACGCCGGTGGATTCCAAGCGGTTCATTTCCCGTCGCACGGCGGCATATTTTTCGTTGACCTCTTGCAGCCGCTGGGGGGGTACGAGACCGATCTGGGCGCCGATGGCGCAAAGACGCTGGTCTGCATTGTCCTGCCGGTGCAGCAGCCGATACTCAGAGCGGCTGGACATGATCCGGTAGGGCTCTTCTGTTCCTTTGGTGACCAGATCGTCAATGAGTGTGCCGATGTAGCTGGTCTCCCGGGTCAGAATAAACGGCTCTTCACCCCGGAGCTTTCGTACCGCGTTGACACCGGCGATCAGACCCTGCACAGCGGCTTCTTCATAGCCGGAAGTGCCGTTGAACTGACCCGCACCATACAGACGGGACACAGCCTTGGTCTCCAAAGTGGGCAGCAGCGCGGTGGGGTCGATACACTCGTATTCGATGGCGTAAGCTGGGCGCATCATCTGGGCGTTTTCCAGACCGGGCACGGTGCGCATCATGCGAAGCTGCACATCTTCCGGCAGACTGGAAGAAAAACCTTGAATGTACATTTCCTCGGTGTCCGCACCGCAGGGCTCGATGAAAAGCTGATGGCGGCTCTTATCCGCAAAGCGCACGATTTTCGTTTCAATACTGGGGCAGTAACGGGGTCCTACACCGGAAATGGTGCCGTCGTACATAGGCGAGCGGTGCAGGTTTTCCCGAATGATCTCATGGGTTTTTTCGTTGGTGTAGGTCAGATAGCATACCGCGCCGTTTTCCGGCTTGTGCTGGGTGCGGAAGGAGAACGGCTCAATGGTCTCGTCACCCGGTTGCAGTTCCATTTTGGAAAACTCGATGCTCCGGCGGTTGATTCTGGGGGGCGTACCGGTTTTGAACCGACGCAAGGGCAGCCCCAGCTTGCGCAACTCGTCCGCCAGACCCACAGACGGGTGCATGCCGTCCGGTCCGGAGGAAAGGACTGCTTCACCGGTGATGACGGTGCTGTCCAAATAGGTGCCGGTGGCGAGAATTACCGCCTTTGCACCGTAAATCCCGCCCAATTGGGTGCAAAGACCGGTGACACCCGTATCGTCAGTCAAAATCTTGGTGATCATGGCTTGTTTCAGTTCCAGATTTTCCTGCTGTTCCAGGGTCTGCTTCATGATCTGCTGGTATTTTCTCCGATCGGCCTGAGCCCGGAGAGATTGTACCGCAGGACCTTTGCCCTTGTTGAGCATTCGGTACTGGATGCAGCTTTTATCTGCCGCCAGACCCATTTCACCGCCCAAAGCGTCCAACTCCCGGACAAGGTGACCCTTGCCCGTGCCACCGATGGCCGGGTTGCAGGGCATATTGCCTACGGCATCTAAGTTGATGGTAAACAGAATGGTGTGCATGCCAAGCCGGGCGCAGGCAAGGGCGGCTTCAATGCCTGCGTGTCCTGCGCCAACAACGGCAATATCACAGTCTCCTGCGTGGTAAGTGGTCATTGGGTGATCTCCTCAGCGTTCTTTTTCTCCTCCGGGGGCAATTCAAAAGGCTTGCAAACCACTTCGCAGCGGTTGATGGGCGTACCCAAAGCGTGGAACTTTTCTTCGTAGCCGGTCATAATGCCCACAATGCCGTTCTCGTGCAGGTTGTTGGTCAAATTCTTGACTTCCAGACCGCAGGCGGCAAACTCCTCTACGGAGAAAGCAAACAGAGGAGCGTTGTCTGTCTTGAAGTGGAATTCTCCGCCTGTGCGCACCACATGGCAGTACTTGTGCAGGAAACCCCGGTGGGTTAGCCGACGCTTGGCGTTTTTCTTTCTGGGCCAGGGGTCGGGGAAGTTGATGAACAGCCGGTCAATTTCCTGCTCGGCAAAAATTTCTTCCATATTCGCCACATCCATGTCGATGAAAAATACATTTTTAAGACCCATGGACTGGGCTTTTTCCATGGCCACGACCATGGCCTCCCGGCAGCGCTCCACAGCAATCAAAAGCACATCCGGATTGGCGGCGGCAGTTTCTACGGTGAATTTGCCTTTGCCGCAGCCCACTTCCACCCACAGCGCGGAGCATCCGGGTTTGAGACTCGCCCAATTTCCTTTATGCAGGGCGGGTTCAGCGATCCGGTAGGCGGCGCATTTTTCCATTCGGGGCTCTAAGTTTTTCATTCGACGCATTCTCATGGCGTGTCCTCCAAATTGGGGCAGTAAAATATTCCTTATTGTAGCAGAAAACTATATATTCGTCAACAACCCCCGGACGGGGTTGCATTCTATGTTTTCTTGGGTTATAATGGCGATAAAGACAGTAAGGAGGTGGCATTATGGCGGAGAATAATCAGGATCATGCCTATATGCATGAGCATGGGATCGCCCACGGTCACGGCCACGTTCATGAGAATCAGAAAGCGGTGATCAACCGCCTTGCCCGGGCGGCAGGTCATTTGGAAAAGGTCAAGCGCATGGTGGAAGAAGGCTGCGATTGTTCCGAGGTGCTGGTGCAGCTGGCGGCGGTGCGCTCTGCCATTGATAATACGGGAAAGGTGATCTTGCAGGATCATATCCGGCACTGTATGGTGGATGCGGTGGCTGCCGGGGATACGGACGCAGTGGACGAGCTTTGCCAGGCCATTGATAAGTTTATGAAGTAAAAAAAGATGCACGAAAGTGCATCTTTTTTGTTATTTTAAGTAATTTTCCAAATCCGCTTCTGCAAAAACATAGGGGAATTTATACTCTTGTTCAGCAAACAAGGAATCTGTTTCTTTCAGATTCTCATACATCTGCTGGAAAAGCTCATAATCAAAAGTATAGTTTTTTCCGATTTCTACGGTCTGTCCAAGATGCCCTTTCCGGTCACCATAATAACGGTTGCCCGCATTATCATACAGCACATCCATAAATGTTGTATAGGAACCGCAGATCCAATAGGGCGAGTCATACTCCGTTGTACTGCCTTCGTTTAAGAAAACCAAAAGTTCATTTCCGGCAGCGAACAGAGGATAGCCGTCTATTGTCCTTATGGAACAACCATCTTGTATCAGCGTAAATGTATTCGGAATATTGCCTTTGAATCGCTCCAATACTCTTGCTTCGAAATATGTGATAGTACCCTCTGTATATTCAGCAATCCAACTACCTACTTGTATTCTGGCAACCGCATCCGCTTCTTCAAAGGCGGTTTCAAAAGTATATGATTTCCCCAAAGATGCATGTGTGCTATGGTCTGCTGTCCGGACAGGCGGCAGCTTCGCGTCCTTTAAAAAGGTGTCAGCGCATCCGCTGAGAGACGCGATAAGCATCACAGCAAGGAGTAAACAAAGAACTTTTTTCATGAAAACCCTCCTGAAAATATTCGTGGAATCTGTGGATCAGTAAAAGAAAAGGCATGCAAACGCAGGAGAAGAGAACTGAAAAAGAAAGACACATACAAGCACAAATGAGATTGATTTGAGTTTTGTTATTCTTTTCATAATCTTGCTCCTTTCTAATGTAATTTCAGTGTAATTGCTGTTATTTCAAATATGCTTTCAAATCCGCTTCTGCAAAAACATAGGGGAATTTATACTCTTGTTCAGCAAACAAGGAATCTATTTCTTTCAGATTCTCATACATCTGCTGAAAAAGCTCATAATCAAACGTGTAGTTTTTCCCAATTTCTACGGTCTGACCAAGATGCCCTTTCCGGTCTCCATAATAACGGTTGCCCGCATTATCATACAGCACATCCATAAATGTGGTATAAGTACCAATGATCCAATAAGGCGAATCATATGTAGTAACACTACCTTCATTTAAGAAAACTAAAAGTTCATTTCCTGCTGTGAACAAAGGATAACCTGCATATGTATGAGTAGTGCACCCATCTTGCCTTAATGTAAAGGTATCAGGCATGTTGCCCTTGAAGCATTCCAAAACCCTTGCTTGAAAATAAGTTGCTCTTAAATTGGTATCTTCGCCCAACCAACTTCCCACTTGGATTCTGGCAACTGCATCGGCCTCTTCAAAAGCGGTTTCAAAGGTATATTCTTTTGCTAATGATGCATACATGTTAGCGGCTCCGGTTCTGGCAGGCGGCAGCTTTGCGTCCTTTAAAAAGGTGTCAGCGCATCCGCTGAGAGACGCGATAAGCATCACAGCAAGGAGTAAACAAAGAATCTTTTTCATAAAAACCCTCCTAAAAAATTCGTTAAACCTGTGGATCGGTAAAAGAAAAGGCATGCAAACCCAGGTGAAAAAATCACGCAGTTTACATGCCCTTTTGTACAATTTTGATCCGGGTCCTCCAAAGCCGAGAGTGAGAACACGGCAATGTACGATTCGGTGCAAACTGCGCTTTCACAAAACAAACCATGACACGTCACTCCTTCATCAATGTCAGACTGCCGTAGCAGTATCTGCATTATTATTATATTTAATATAAAACGATTTGTCAATTTGTTTGTTGATAGAATTATAAAAAACTTTACGACAAATTTCGCAGGTTATCAGCTGCTTGCCGGGCAGAACGCTTTTAAATGGAGAAGCCTTTATGTTTTCGGTCTATCCCGGGGACAAGGCGCATAGATTGTACCACCATAATCGTCGGAGGGATTTACTATGAAACGGGTGGTATGGATCTTGGTTGTTTGTCTGCTGCTGGG
>JAZRMV010000050.1:0-1737 GCA_045647845.1 Faecousia sp. | reverse complement strand
TGGAGCAGAAGTATCAGATTGCAGTACCCTTTGAAAAAGGCGTACTGGACAGGCAGGAACTTCCGAAAGAAGAGGAACTGGAGGACAGCTTCCTTAGATATGCAGGTAATGTGCCGGCCAGCCGCAAGGATACAAATGCGTGGCATATGTATGGAGAGCCTCAAAAAGACGGCATTCTGAATCTGACTTGTTTTCAGGTGCGCGTCCAAGAAGCTTTGGCCTTGGCCCATAAGTACGATGCCACCTTAACGGTGTTTATGAGCGCTGTGATGATGCAGGCGCTGCTAAATCTGCAAAACGAAAAGAATCCAAACATAAAACGACAGAAGCGCATAAAGCTTCTGATCCCAGTCAATTTGCGGCAGTTGTTTCCCAGTAATACGCTGCGAAATTTTGCAATGTACACGATTCCTGAGTTGGATCCCCGGCTTGGCGAATATACATTCGAGGAGATCTGCAAGGTGATTCATCACAAGATGGGAACGGAGATCACATCAAAGCATATGAGCACAGTGATCGCCACCAATGTGAATGACGAAAGGAATCCCTTGGTGCGACTGATCCCTTTGCCCCTGAAGAATATGGTTATGAAGGCGATCTTTGATAGCGTGGGAGAGAAAAAATCATGCTTGACGCTGTCCAATCTGGGCCAGGTGAAAGTCCCGGATGTGATGGCGGGGTATATAAAACGCTTTGATTTTATTCTGGGTGTGCAGGCAGCGGCTCCGTACAATTGCGGGATGCTGTCTTACGGAGATACGATCTATATCAACTTTATTCGTAATATTCAGGATCCGGAACTAGAACGACACTTCTTCGCGGTCCTGCAGAAATTGGGGCTTTCCGCTATGGTAGAAAGCAACCAGAATGAGAGGTGAACGGCATGTACTGTATAAAATGCGGCGTGCAGCTGGCAGATACGGAAAAGAAATGTCCCCTTTGCAATACGGTCGTTTGTCATCCGGATTTTGAGAATAAGTCAGACCGGACATTATATCCAAGTGATAAGCTGCCTAAGAGCACTTCCGGATCGAAGGCGTTAAACGGTGCAGTGATCCTTTTGTTTTTGATACCGCTGGTCGTTTGCTTAGCAGCCGATTTGCACCTGGATGGGCACTTGGGTTGGTTTGGCTATGTTGCCGGTGCTTTGGTGGTTGGCTATATTGCATTTGCTTTGCCACTATGGTTCCAAAGACCTAACCCAGTCATCTTCGTGCCGTGCAATTTCGCCGCTACAGCCCTTTATCTGCTGTATATAGATTTAGCAACAAGCGGCGGCTGGTTTTTGAGCTTTGCGCTACCGATTAGTGTTGGCCTTTGCCTGATTACTTGCACAGTGGTTACACTGCTGTATTATTTGCGTAAGGGCAGATTGTATATTATTGGCGGTGCCTTCATGGCATTAGGCGCATTTATGCTGCTGGTAGAGTTCTTGATGGGTGTAACATTCCATTTGCGGTTCATTGGCTGGTCTATTTATCCGTTTTGCGTACTTCTTTTATTCGGTGGCTTGTTGATTTACTTTGCAATCAATCGTGCCGCTCGTGAAACGATGGAACGAAAATTGTTCTTTTAACAAATGGGGAGAATGTTGAGATGAAAGATAAGAAACAATTATGGCAGGCGGTAAAGTTTACTCTGTTTTCCGTATCTGCCGGTGTGATTCAGATTGGCTCCTTTGCACTGCTGGAAATCTTTATTAAGGATTATTGGATCCCGTATTTAATTTCTTTGGTG
>JAZRMV010000049.1:0-2707 GCA_045647845.1 Faecousia sp. | reverse complement strand
TTCCTGTTTGTCAACAAAAAGGGGCGGTATGATCCCCCTATGCACAATGGGTGTGGGAGCAACTCGCTTTTGTTTGATCTTCATGCCATTGGAAACAAATTATCGTCCATTTGCAAGCGCTGCCAGCTCGTCCGGCCGCACCTATGCAGATATCGAGCGTGGAACGGTCAATATGCGCCTTGTAAGTCCGAATCAAAATCTCGCCCTTGCAAAAATCAATACATATATCAAGAAAACAGCGGAGTGAGATCCACTCCGCTGTTTTCTTCTTCCCTATGTATCGCAAGATAAAACTCACCGAAACGTGTCACTGTTATCTGTGCAGCCTCGCCCATTCCAATGCAACGTTTTACGCAACTTTGTATGCGCAGAGGGTATCCTCAAATTTTTCGAGCAAAAGGTCTTTTTTCTCCGCACCGAGCCAGGACAAAGTCGCGTTGATCATAGATACGCCGTCGGACGCAACATAGGCCATGTAGTCTTCTTTGGTCACATCGTCCATGCACCCGAAAAAGGCATCTTGCACCTGGCTGTACCATGCCATAAACTCTCGATTATAGTCATCGTATTGCTCTTGATCCATGCCCAAATGATAGTTGATGGTGCTCTCATAGAGATTCAGCAAAAACAGCACATCGTTTTGGGTCAAGGTGTTCTTTTCTATTGTCTCGATCAAGTTGCGAAAGAAGCATTTGGTGAGCGTCTTCACGATCGGTCTTTTTATTTCGTGATTTACCACATCGCGAATATCGCTGGACCACGCCTGTCCGTACAGTCGCTCGTAAGCCTCCTTTACATCCAAAGGCTCCCTCTGCATGATCTCCAACGCATAGATCATGTGGTATATCTCCTGCTTTTCCTCGTCCGTCTTCGCGCCAAACAATGCAAACAGTTTTTCGGGATCACCCTGAAAGCACAGCTGTTCTACATAGTTTGCAGGTACATTTTCTTGCAACATGGTGACCAGATCCAGGGTCAGCAAATAATTGACCATCGCATTGTAGGTCATGGGTTCTGTGTTAAGATGCAGATTGCTTATCCGTTCGGCAGCCGCCTCTTGGACCCACAGCCAATCGCTGTGATCCTGCTCCACATTTGAATAAGCATTGGCCATTCCGCAACGTCGGACACGGTTTTCCACTGTCTCGCAAACACATCCGTACTGCATGATGTGTACCGTTTCATGCACCGTAACCAAATACATATTTCCTGTGGTAAGCAGCATTGCCGAAGTAGCGGTATTGCCATTTACATGGAAGACCATATCCGCTTCAATGGCCGCAAAATCCAGGGCACCGGTCCTCTCCAGTATCTTTAGGTTGCCCAAATTGCAATACACCCGACTCTTATCCACTTGGGGGTATCGCATCAGCAGCTCATTGATCGTGTCCGTCACAATACGACAAAAGCGGAGCACATCCGCCCGCCCCAATGCTTTATACCCGAACGTGTGCTCTTCCAGGTACACAGCGTTATTGGCCATCACAATTTCACAAAGATGCTCCGCCGTTAACACGCCTTGCCCGTCTAACGCCGAATACGCATGCTCTGTAACGGGACGATCTACAAAACCCGCCATTGCCTGCTCGTAGTTAAACAATTCCGGATAGCCATATTCCACCGTTTCGGCCAACATCCGACGAAAGGCCTGCAACTTGCCTTTTTGAACCTTTACCGGCTTTGAACTATCGCTCTCCATAAAAGTGTATGCGGGGGCAGCCTTTTCTTTCGGCAGCTCAAACATCTCATCCCGGAACACCTGCTTATTTTTACCGAAACCCCCACGGTCAGAACGATCCGCATTTGTTCCGCAAGCAGTTAAAGACAGCACCAGCACCAGCATCAGCACCGCTGCGATCCACTTTCTCATAATGCATCCCCCTTGTTATATCACAATTTGTGTTATCATACCACACAACCATCCCCGACGCAAGTTGTCGTTAGACCAACGGATCCGCACATTCCCATCGCAAACTACATCGACACGCATCCCCATACAATTTCTTAACGACATTTTTCTTCCAACATCCCCCTGTGCGCTCTTGCACTTTGCGTTCAAATGTTTTATAATGTTGTCATACTGCGGCCGTATGGCCTGTGAGCATTCTATCAATTCACACCGAAGGGAGCATATCGCATGACAATCAGCGAGAAAAAGCAGCTGATGGCCACCGCCTGCAAGGTGCGTATGGGTATCATCGAAGGTACCTATGGCGCCAAGGCCGGCCATCCCGGCGGCAGCCTGTCCGCCACCGAGGCGTTCACCTACCTGTATCACAAGGAGATGAATGTCGATCCCAAGAACCCCAAGTGGGCCGACCGTGACCGGTTCGTCCTGTCCAAGGGCCACACCGCCCCCGGCCTGTACGCCGCTCTGGCTCATAAGGGCTTCTTCCCCGTGGAAGATCTGCCCACCCTGCGCCACATCGGCAGCTATCTGCAGGGCCACCCCAACATGAACGAGACCCCCGGCGTGGATATGTCCACCGGTTCTCTGGGTCAGGGCATCTCCGCCGCTGCCGGCATGGCTCTGGCTGCCAAGTATCAGGGCAAGTCCTGCCGTGTTTACACCCTGCTGGGTGACGGCGAGATCCAGGAAGGCCAGGTGTGGGAGGCTTGCATGTTCGCCGCTCACTACAAGCTGGACAACTTCTGCGCCATCATCGACAACAACGGCCTGCAAATCGACGGTGCCGTTGCCGATGTT
>JAZRMV010000048.1:0-2858 GCA_045647845.1 Faecousia sp. | reverse complement strand
AAGAATGCCATTTCTTCCGGTGCTCGTTCCAAAACGTAGGAAATGATGTATTTGATCATATCCTCGGCAAGGCGCATATCGTCGGAAAGGTCGGCAAAGGCGATTTCCGGCTCGATCATCCAAAACTCAGCCGCATGGCGGGTGGTATTGGAGTTTTCAGCACGGAAAGTGGGGCCGAAGGTGTAGATGTTACGGAATGCCATGGCAAAGGTTTCACCGTTGAGCTGACCGGAAACGGTCAGGTTGGTGGGTTTGCCGTAGAAGTCCTGGGAGAAGTCTACTTTGCCGTCCTCGGTCATGGGCACATTGGTCAGATCCAGCGTGGTGACCTGGAACATTTCTCCCGCGCCTTCACAGTCAGAACCGGTGATCAGGGGCGTGTGGACATATACAAAGTCTCGATCCTGGAAGAATTGGTGAATCGCCATAGCCGCCAAGCTGCGGACACGGAATACCGCCTGGAAGGTGTTGGTACGGGGGCGCAGGTGGGTGATGGTACGCAAAAATTCCATGGTATGCCGTTTGGGCTGCAAAGGAAAATCACCGGTGGACGGTCCTTCGACGGTGATGGTGCTGGCCTGAATCTCAAAAGGCTGTTTGGAATCGGGGGTCAGAACCACGGTGCCCTTGACGATCAGTGCAGCACCAATGTTGATCTTGGAGATCTCTTGAAAATTTTCGATGGTGTCGTTATAAACTACCTGAACGGGGTTAAAATATGTGCCGTCGTTCAGGACGATAATGCCAAATTGCTTGCTGGGGCGGCGATTACGAACCCAGCCACCGATCTCGATTTCCTGATTTGCGTAAGCGGCAGTGTTCTTACAAAGCTCGCGCACAGAAATGAGTTCCATATCAAAAACCTTCTTTCTTGCTTTAAAATATAGTTAAGTATACGCCAGATCAGGGAATTTTACAAGAGGGAAGTTGCATATTTTGGCAAAATATCAGAAAAATTCCGGGGAGTATCATACTACTCCCCGGAAGCGTTTTGCGGTTTTTATTCTTCCCAGGTAAATTCGTTGCCGGAGGCCAATTTTCCGATAAAGGAGGCGGCATCGCCGCCGACAGTGGTGACTTTCAGCTTGTTTCCGGCGCTGCGCTTTAAGACGATATAGGAATCGTAATAGAGCATTTCGGCTCTGATTTGGGTGTCATTGCTGTTGCCCAGATCCAATTCACCCGCTTCGCCCATGCCAAAGTGCTGGTAGTATTCATTCTTGTATTTTACCATATAGCCGTCATTCAGCAGATCTTCCATGAAATCCGGATCGGGTTCTTCCTGGTGTTCAAAGTAGCGTACACTCCAAGTTAAGCCCTTGGTGGAATCAAAACATAAGGTTTGGATCATCAGATACTCTTCGCCCCTGACTTCCACCATTGCTTTGCGTACCCATTTACCGGTGTTGTAGGCTCTGTAATCTGGGTCGGGTACTTCGCAGACAGAGCATTTGCCGTTGTTAAAGTCGTGGTCTGCCAAATGACCTTCGGTTGCTTCGCAGGCCGTGCAGGTCTTGGGGGTGGTGCAGGTTGCAGGCGACCAAGTGTGTCCCGGGGCGGCCACTTCGTCGGAAATGTAGCTGTCGCCGCATTCGCAGGTATTCAGGGTATAGCCGTTGGCGGTGCAAGCCGGCGCTATAACTTCCTGGGTGTATGCGTGGGTATGAGAAGGTATGGAAGAATTGCTGGTGGGGTTGGAAGAAACAGAGGAATTTCCGGTAGGATCGGAGGCGTTAGGTGTTTCGGCGTCTTTTTCGCAGGCGCATAGACACAAAGTGAGGACCAACGCCAGTAAAAGAGCAAGAGGTTTTTTCATAAGCATGCCTTCTTTCTGTTGCTTTTCTTTATCATACATCCTTGAAGGAAAAAATGCAAGTACAACCCGCATGGACTGCAAAACAAAAAAGTGAGGTCTGTAAAGAAGCCCCCGGCTCAGAAGAGCCGGGGGATAAAAGGTTTAAGAATATCTTACTTCAAAGATTCCTCAACAGCAACAGCCACGGAAACGGTCATACCGACCATGGGGTTGTTACCTGCGCCCAGGAAGCCCATCATTTCCACGTGGGCGGGGACGGAGGAAGAACCGGCAAACTGTGCGTCACCATGCATACGGCCCATGGTATCGGTCATGCCGTAGCAAGCAGGACCTGCTGCCATGTTGTCCGGGTGCAGGGTACGGCCGGTGCCGCCGCCGGAAGCAACGGAGAAGTACTTCTTGCCCTGCTCCATGCACTCTTTCTTGTAGGTGCCGGCAACGGGGTGCTGGAAGCGGGTGGGGTTGGTGGAGTTACCGGTGATGGAAACGTCAACGCCTTCATGACGCATGACGGCAACGCCTTCACGCACGTCGTCGCAGCCGTAGCAGTTAACGGCAGCGCGCTCGCCCTTGGAGTAGGGGATCCGCTCGACGATCTTCAACTCGCCGGTGTAGTAGTCAAACTGAGTCTTCACATAGGTGAAACCGTTGATACGGGAGATGATCTGTGCGGCATCCTTGCCCAGACCGTTCAGAATGACACGCAGGGGCTCTTTACGAGCCTTGTTGGCGCTGCGGGCAATGCCGATTGCGCCTTCTGCGGCAGCAAAGGATTCGTGACCGGCCAGGAATGCGAAGCACTTGGTCTCGTCACGCAGCAGCATTGCGCCCAGATTGCCGTGACCCAGACCGACCTTGCGATCTTCGGCAACAGAACCGGGAATGCAGAATGCCTGCAAGCCGATACCGATGGCCTCAGCAGCCTCGGCAGCATTTTTTACACCTTTTTTCAGAGCGATGGCAGCGCCAACGCAGTAAGACCATGCAGCATCTTCGAATGCGATGGGCTGAATGTTCTTGACGATCTCGTAGGGATCAAAGC
>JAZRMV010000047.1:0-9805 GCA_045647845.1 Faecousia sp. | reverse complement strand
CACCCTTGGAGGAATCAAAACCGTCCAGTTCGCTCAGAAGCTGGTTGAGGGTCTGGTCGTTGCCGCCCAGACGGGAATCACGGGTGCGACCAACTGCGTCGATCTCGTCAATGAACACGATAGAGGGCGCCACCTTCGTTGCCTGCTGGAACAAATCACGGACACGGCTTGCGCCCACGCCCACGAACATTTCTTCAAAATCCGAACCGGAGATGGAGAAGAAGGGGACACCTGCTTCTCCGGCAACCGCCTTTGCAAGCAGGGTCTTGCCCGTGCCGGGAGAGCCCACCAAAAGCGCACCTTTGGGCATTTTTGCGCCCACATCGGTATATTTTTTGGGGTTGTGCAGAAAATCGATGATCTCCTGCAAAGATTCCTTTGCCTCGTCCTGACCGGCCACGTCCTTGAACGTAATGCCGGTTTGCTTTTCCATATACATTTTGGCTTTGCTGTGGCCAAAACCGCCCATGACACCATCACCGCTCATACGCTTGAACAGCATACGCATGGTGAAGAAAATGATGGCAAACATGAATACATAGTAGAGGATCATGAGAATGGTGGAATTGTCCTCCACGATCTGCTGATTGACCTTGACGCCCATGTCGTTGAGCTCGTTCATCAGCTCCAAGGTGTCCGCATAGGCGGGCATACCGGTATAAAATGCTTTCTGCTGCGCAGCGGGCTTTTCCGCTTCTTCCTTGGTCAGATAAATGATCCGGTCGTATTGCAGCTCTACTTCGGAAAGATTTCCTTCTTCCATAGCGGTTCGGAAATCTGAGTAGCTGGTCTGGGTGTACTGACTGCCCGTAATGGCGTTATAAACCAGGCTGATTACGATAATGATGGCAACGGTAATGATCAGCGCCAGCCAGATACTGTTCTTCGGGCGCTTATTGTCACCGGATTTTTTGGGATTGTTTCGGTTTGGTTCCATATTGTACCTCCTTGCACCGAATTTGCAAGCATATCATATCACATTTTTCCGCTTGCCGCAATGAATGATTCTTAAATTGGCCGTTAAATTTCTGTAAATTTGCAAAGCCGCCGGATTGCTCCGACGGCTTCAAGTTAATCTGTTTTTATGTTGAAGAAATTTTCTTCATAGTAGGTGGAGGCTTTGGCGATCTCGTTATCAAATACAGATCTTCCCATACGTTCCATCAGCGTCGGCTGGTTGGAGAATAAATTGACACCCAGGCCCAAACGCTCGCCCTCAATTTGACAACCCATGGCTGCCAACGTGGTGGGGAACATATCAAATGCGCAAAAATCCCGATTTTTTGTAAAGCTGGGTGTGGCTGCGGCATTGATAAAACAGTTGTAAACGTGCCGTTCGTAGCCTTCTTCTGTGTTGCGGGTGAAGTAGCCGTTGTCCATAGAGCAGTGGTCACCTGTAATAATGACCGTGGTGTTTTCGTAGAACGGTTGCAGTTGCAGCCAGCGGATAAAATCAGATACTTGTCGACTGGAACAAGAGATCACATTTTCATAGCTTTCCTCGTATTCATCACCGCATAGGGCGCAGGTGTAGCCGCCGATGTGGTGGGTATCCACTGTAAGCATGGTAAATGCGAAAGGCTCGTCCTGGGCGGCCATTTGGGGGATCACCCGCTTGGCGTAATCAAAAAGGTGCAGATCTTCCATGCCCCACCAGACAAAGTAGTTGGAGGGCACAATCTGATCAGTCCGGGCGGTGTAAATGTCATAAATATCGTTTACACCATGGGTGGCATAGTATGGCTTTCTGCCGCCAAAGTTGGCATCAGAACCAACCATCAGCGCCTGGTTGTAACCATTGTTTGCTAAAATGGTGTTGATGTTTTTCAGTCCCGGAAGAAAAATACCGTCTTTTCCGTAACCGTTGTGGTCGGTGATCCCCTCGGGCATTTTCAGCGGGATACCACCGGTCTGGGCTACCATGGAGCCGATGGTCCAGCTGGCACCGGTTACCATGCGGAAACCGCCCACATTCTCGTTGTGAGAGAAATTGATGTTCTCTTTTGCCAGATCAGTCAGTTCCGGGATCAGGTTATAGTCGATGGCACCGCCTTGACTTTGATCCAGGTAGCTGGTCTCCATAGATTCCAGCATGATATAAATCAGGTTTCTTTTTTGCTCCGGGAACGTGATGTTCACATCCTCCGGATCCCGATAATACTGCTGATATAGTTCGGTGTTTTGGTTGATGTGGACGATATAGTCTATCAACTCTACATTAAAAGCAGCGTGCACCAAAAAAACCAGAGAAAGCACGCTTGCGATCAGTGCGGACAAGCATTTGTCAAAGGGGAAAATTTTCCAGTGAAGCCCCATTCTTTTCCAGGGCAGAAAAAGGATCAGCAGCACAATTGCCGTGGTGATTGCTGCGGGCACTGCCGCTTCGGTTAAAAACCGGGAAAGCAGACCGGACTGTACACCACTGAGACTGGAAGTGAGGGTGAAAAGCACCGCATCAAAGCCAATTCGACCGTATACATTCACATACCATATGGCGGCAAAAAAGCAGACGGCAGAAAACAGAAGCAGAAGGGAAAGCAGAATCAAACCAACGGCATTTCTGACTTTCCGGAAAATATGGATCCATGTTTCGTTCTTCATAAAGCGACCTGACCTTGTTTCTGAATTGGTTTTATTATAAGCATAAAAACGGAAAAAATCAACAAAGGAAAAAAGCACAGTTTCATAAAATTCCAGTTGTCGGAAATGAAATTATCTGCTATAATGAATTTACTATTATGAGAAGTGTAACCTTTTGCAAAAAGTGAGGATGAAAATATGAACGAGCGGAAATATCGGGCAGCCGAGAAGGCACCGGTAGAAGAAATTGAAGGTCAGCTGGAAGGCCGTAATGCTTTGACCGAAGCGCTTCGCAGCGGACGGACGATTGATAAAGTGTTTATTGCCGCGGGCGATACCGACCGGGCTTTGCAGCGCCTTGCAGCCCAGGCCAAAGATGCCGGTGCGGTGGTAGTTCCCGTAGACCGCAGAAAGTTGGACGCCATGAGCACCACTCGGGCGCACCAGGGTGTCATTGCTTTGGCAGCGGCGCATATATATTATTCTGTGGATGATATTTTGGAGGAAGCGGCACAGCGGGGTCAATGCCCGTTGATCGTAATTTGCGACGAGCTGTCCGACCCGCATAATTTGGGTGCAATTATCCGAAGCGCAGAGTGTGCTGGTGCTCACGGTGTGATCATACCCAAGCGTCGGAGCGTTGGCCTTACTGCTACGGTGGCAAAGGCCTCTGCCGGAGCGGTGGAGTATATGAAGGTGGCGCGGGTGACTAATATTAACCAAGCCATTTCGGAACTGAAAGAGAAGGGCGTTTGGATATTCGGAACTGCCGCGGAGGGTTCGATCCCTATGTATCAGGCAGACTTGAAAGGTCCTACTGCCATTGTAATCGGAAATGAAGGAGAAGGCATGAGCCAGTTGGTGAAGAAAAATTGCGATGTGACGGTGCATATTCCCATGTCCGGCAAGATTTCTTCGCTGAATGCTTCTGCTGCCGCATCGATTTTGCTTTATGAAGCGGTGCGTCAGCGTATTAACGGATAAGGAGGAACCATAGTGGACGAGAAGCAGGTTGAAGATCTGGAATTGGAAGATATTCTGAAAGAATTTTCCAAAGATGAAGAACAAGATCCCCAGCAGCTGAAAGAATTGGAAGAGCTTCCCGTCTGGGAGGGCACGCTTTCCCGGCCGCTGCCCGTGGCGGAGTCGGTAACGCAGGAGACACTCCGGCTTGATGACCTTTCCGATAAGCTGTCTTTCGCAACAGACTGGAAAGATGATGCTACCATCGCCTTTACGCCCGTGGGAGAACAATGGGAGCAAGCGCCCGTTCCCGTGCCGGAAGAACCCCAGGTAGAACCTTATTCTTCCGAATGGGAGCCGGATTATGAGCAGCCCATTGGCGAGTATGTGCCTCCGGAGCCCATCGTGTTCAGACCGAAGTCCCGTTTGCGTGAATTGAAGCGTAAATTGATCGCAGGTCCGGAAAAACGTTACTATGAACTGGCGGAGCAAGGCTTGGGCAAATTGCAGCTGGCCATTTTGGGCAATTTCCTGGTAGCAGCGGTGAGCGTGGCAGTCACAGCGTTGTATAGCACCGGCGTCATTGGCCCGGATCGGATCCGTTTTGCGGTGTTTACTTTGTTTCTGACGTTGCTGCTGTCCGCGGCTTTGGGCAGTTATCAGCTGATGGAAGGCTTTGCGGATATTTTCAAAAAGCGATTCTCGTTGAATAGTTTGCTGATTTTCAGCTTGCTTGCCTGCTTGATTGACGGCATGCTGTGCCTGAAACAGGAGCGGATTCCTTGCTGCGCTGCATTTAGCTTGAATATGCTGATGTCTCTTTGGAGCGCGTATCAAAAAAGAAATACAGAGATGGGGCAGATGGACACTCTGCGAAAGGCTACTTGCCTGGATAAATTGGCATCAGTCCCGGATTATTACGAGGAAGCCCCCGGCCTGCTTCGCAGCGAAGGACAGGTAGAGGACTTCATGGATACCTATCAGCAAGTTTCCGGCCCGGAAAAAGTGCTGTCGGTCTATGCGTTGGTGGCATTGCTGGTGAGCGTTGCGATTGGTGTCGCTGCCGGATATATTTATGAATTGAGCGTGGGATTGCAGTTCTTTGCGGCAGCGCTGCTGGTATCTGTGCCTGCATCTGCGTATATTACCCTCAGCCGTCCGATGGCTGTTTTGGAGCGTCGTTTCCATAAGCAGGGAACAGTCCTCTGCGGCTGGGACGGTGTCAAGGGTTTGTGCGAGCGTGTGGTGTTCCCCGTCAGTGATGAGGATTTGTTCCCCAACTGTACGGTGAAGATGAATGGTGTTAAATTTTACGGCAAGCGGGATCCGGACGAGGTCGTGGCATACGCAGCAGCCTTGGTTTCTGCCTGCGGCGGTACTATGGAGCCGCTGTTTACCCAGCTTTTGGAAAGCCGGAACGGCTATCATTATGAAACCGAACAGCTGAAAAGTTATGTAGGCGGTATCGGCGCGGTGATCAATGACGAGGCAGTCCTGGCAGGCACCCTTTCCTTTATGCAGGATATGGGTGTGGATATGCCTGAGGGCACCCGGGTCAGCCAGGCGGTTTATGTGGCGATCAACGGCAGTCTGAGCGGCGTTTTTGCTTTCTCCTATGCTAAGGTAAAGACAGCTACGGTGGGCTTGACCACCTTGTGTGCATACCGGGGTCTGACACCGGTGCTGATCGGTGGCGATTTCATGCTGACAGAGAGTTTTCTGCGCAGCAAGTTCGGTGTTAATACCCGCCGTATGGTGTTCCCTAATTGGGGCGTTCGCCAGCAGTTGCGGGAGAAAAAACCTCAGGAAGAAGCCAAAGCTTTGGCGCTCATGACCCAAGATGGTCTGTTAAGCGCTGCATATGCGGCAACCGGAGCGCGGGCACTGCGCACGGCGATGCGTGCCGGTGTGGCGGTACATATGTTGGGCGGCATTCTGGGACTGGTGATCATGCTGGTGCTGGCGCTGGTAAATGCCCATTATCTGCTCACTCCCACCAATATGCTTTTGTATGTGTTCTTGTGGATGATCCCCGGTGTTCTGATCACCGAGTGGACCAGATCCGTATAAACAGAAAAGGATGACAAAGTAAAATGAAACGATTTGCTTTAATTGTCTTGATTTTCAGTTTAATATTGAGTCAATTCGGTTGCAGCGAATTGTTTGCGGATCGACCGGTGCCGAACACTTTGCCGGTGACGGATCCGGAGCGCATTATGCTTCGTGAGTACTATGAAGCCATGTGCATGCTGAATAACTATGTCAAGTACGGCTTTGCCAAGTTTTATGGAAAAGATCGGGTCTATTATGATACGGAGGCATTGGTTCGCTACCATGAATATTTCAAGGGACTGGAAGAAAAAGGCTTTGATGAACTGGTAGCGAGAGATGATGTAAAGGGCTACATTCGGGAGTACTTTTACGAGAACGTCAATTGGGATCGACATGCTGTGATCCGAAGATTTTTCGCTTTGGAAGACATGAAGATCAAAGAGACCCGTGTGGCTTGGGATAAGTTTGGTAACATCAACAGAAATGCGGAGTGCTCCTGGGTCTATGAAAAGAATGGCAATATCCAGCAGGAAAGTGATGCCAATAACTTCTTCGAGCAAATCGAGACCAATCCGTTGGAAATCGGTGGATATCGGACTTATTATCGGGACGAAGAGGGGAAAGTGACCCAAATCAAGTATGTGGAGCTGACCTATGGCAATGTGGAAGCATTGGTCACACCTGTTTACGATGAATTGGGCAGGGTGATCCGGGAAGAAGTGCAGCAAAAAGTCAATCTGGTCTATGTGGATTATAGTTATGATGAAGCAGGAAGACTGACAACGATCCAAGCCAACCGACCCGATCAGCTTACTATTTGTTACACCTATGACGATCAGGGGCGTGTGCTGAAAGAAGAAAAAACATATTTGGAACTGGTGCGTAATATCCGATATGTTAAGACCATGGAATATACTTACGACGAAAACGGTTATTTGCTCCAGGGTGTGTACCGTTATGAGGCGTGGGCGCCTGAGGATATGTTTGCAGATGAAGATGGAGAAGTCCTGCGTTACCTTTGGTGGGATCAGGAGAACCTTCACGATTACCAATGCGATGAGGAAGGGAAACTAATCAGCAATACCGTTACTTACGGAGATAAAATTTTCCGAAGCGGTGAACAGATGGGACAGATCGCTGCGCCTTCGTCATACAGCACAGCGGTATTTACATTCACCTATGGAGATGTTTTGTTGTATCGGGATCACGATTGATTTAAAACAGAAAATCGGGCTTGTTTGGCAAGCCCGATTTTTTCTTGGCTTTCTACATTTTGACGAAAAAAAGCATTGAAAAATGGTTTTGTTTCGTTTATAATGTACTTATGTGGTGCGATGCACCCAATGGTAAGCTGCGGAAGGAAATATCCTTCCCGAAAGGAGTCAAAATTATGTACACAGTTAATTCCATTCGTAATATCTGTCTGTTGGGACACAGTGGAAGCGGTAAGTCTGCTCTTGCAGAGAGCTTGCTTTATATGACCGGTGCCATTGACCGTATGGGCAAAAATGCCGACGGCAACACCGTTTGCGACTATGACCCGGAAGAAATTCGCCGCAATATTTCTATTTCTACGGCAGTTGTGCCTTTGGAATATAATAACTGCAAGATTAACGTTCTGGATACTCCCGGTGCATTCGACTTTTCCGGTGCTGTGATGGAAGCACTGCGTGCTGCTGACGCAGCCATCATCGTCTGCTCTGCTAAGGACGGCATTACCGTCGGTTTCGAGAAGGCTTGGAAGTACTGCGAAGAAAGAAATATGCCCCGCTTCATTTACATCTCCAAGGTTGACGAAGAAAACTCCGACTATAACGCAACCTTTGAAGCTCTGCGTGAAAAGTACGGCAATAAAATTGCTCCCGTTGTGATTCCCATTTGGGACAGCGCCAAGAAGGTTACCGGCATTATCGACGTGCTGAATAAGCGCGCTTACGAAATGCAGAAGCTGAAGCGGGTTGAGATCGAGGTTCCCGCTGATAAGGTGTCTGTGATCGAGGAATTCAACGATGCTTTGAAAGAAGCTGTGGCAGAGACTGACGAAGCTTTGATGGATCGTTTCTTCGAGGGCGATGATTTTACATACGCTGAAATGATCAACGGCCTGCATCAGGGCGTTGAGGATCTGAGCCTGTTCCCGGTGCTTTGCGGTTCCGGTGTCAACTGCCTGGGTTCTTTGATGTTGATGGATCATATCATCAGCCTGCTGCCCAATCCGGAGCAGGGTAACTACCATAAGGCTACCACTGCCGATGGCAAGGTGGAAGAGTTCGTTGTTTCTGCCGGCGGCGTTCCCTCCGCATTCGTGTGGAAGACCGTTTCCGATCAGTACGGCAAGTATTCTTACGTGAAGGTGCTCTCTGGTGAGATCACTTCCGATACCACGTTGGTCAACTCCCGTACCGGTGAAACAGAAAAGTTGGGCCGTCTGTACAGTATGTGCGGCAAGAAGAACACCGAAGTTAAGTCTTTGACTTGCGGTGACATTGGTGCCATCGGTAAGATGGATAAAGTTAAGACCGGCGATACCCTTTGCGATCCTCGCAAGGTGGTTTCTTTGAAGGCCATTCCTTATGCAGAGCCCTGCTACTCCGTGGCCATTGCGCCCAAGGTCAAGGGTCAGGAAGAAAAGGTGGGCGCTGGCCTGAACCGTCTGAACGAAGAAGATCCTTCCTTCACTCTGGTGAATAATGCAGAGACCCATCAGCTGGTGCTTTCCGGCTCCGGTGACCAGCAGCTGGATGTGTTGGTTTCCAAGTTGAAGACCCGCTTTGGTGTGGATGCAGTGTTGTCCCCCGCAAAGGTTGCTTATCGTGAGAAGATCAAAAAGACTGTCCAGGCGCATGGCCGTCACAAGAAGCAGACCGGCGGCAGCGGCCAGTTCGGTGATGTTTGGGTTCGCTTCGAGCCCCAGGAAGAGCAGGACGAGATGATCTTCGCCGAGGAAGTGTTTGGCGGCTCCGTTCCCAAGAACTTCTATCCCGCAGTTGAAAAGGGTATCCAGGAAGCGGTCCAGAAGGGCCCGCTGGCCGGTTATCCCATGGTTGGTCTGAAAGCCGTTCTGTACGATGGTTCTTACCACCCTGTTGACTCCAACGAAATGGCATTTAAGCTGGCTGCGATCCTGGCGTTTAAGGAAGCAATGCCCAATGCTGCTCCCACTCTGTTGGAGCCCATCGGCACTCTGGCAGTTTCTGTTCCTGAGGATTACGTGGGCGATGTAATGGGCGACCTGAGTAAGCGCCGCGGCCGTCCCTTGGGCATGAACCCCGACTCCGACGGCAATACCGTCATCGAGGCGGAAGTTCCTATGGCAGAAATGGGCAGCTATGCCATTGATCTGCGCGCCATGACCCAGGCAAGAGGTTCCTTCACTCTGCACTTTGAGCGTTACGAAGAAGTTCCTAAGGCAAACCAGCAGAAGATCATCGACGACGCAAAGAAGGAAGAAGAATAATTCAAGTAAAGCGGTGTGGCTTTTGCCACACCGCTTTTTACATAATGAAAGAAGCCGCTGAATTTACAGCGGCTTCGTTAAGTCGGTTTGATTACTTAATGATCTCACCCATGCCGGAGGGAGCAGCGGCATTGCTTTCGTCGGTGTCGATGTGCATAGCCAGAGCGAACTTGTCGCTGACACGAACGACCACATCGCCAAAGATCAGCTCACGGCCGTTGGCAGAGGGGATCTTTACGGAAACCACCTGCTTGTCTTCCAGACCCATGCGGTCAGCGTCGGCAGTGGTCATGTGAATGTGACGCTTGGCAGCGATGACACCTTCGGAGATCTCAACTTCACCGCAGGGGCCAACCAGCTTGCAAGCGCCGGAACCGGCAATATCACCGGACTCACGGACGGGAGCGGAAATACCGATGGAACGAGCGTCGGTGAGGGACAGCTCCACCTGGGTGGAGGGACGGACGGGTCCGAGAATGGAAACACCGGCCAGGGTCTTCTTGGGGCCAACAACGTCAACACGCTCAGCGCAGGCGTACTGACCGGGCTGGGACAGATCTTTCTTCTTGGTCAGTTCATAGCCCTTGCCGAACAGAATTTCCAGATGCTCCTGGGTGATGTGGGCATGGCGGGCAGAGGTTTCAACCAAAACTTCCATAGACATAGTATGTACACTCCTTATTTTCGTGGCGGTTTTCGCCAAATTTTTACACCTATATTTTACTGCAAATACTGTCTAATTGCAAGGGGGTA
>JAZRMV010000046.1:0-19479 GCA_045647845.1 Faecousia sp. | reverse complement strand
CCTTGGTCTTGCCGCCCTTCTTACCGCCCTTCTTTTTGCCGCCCAGAGCCTTGGCCATAATCCGCATGAAGAGCAGCTTGCCCCGGAAGGTAGAGATCACGTCGCCCATCTTGGAGTTCAGGGACAGTCTGTCCGGCTTCTCCACGATGTCAAACCAGTTGAGGACAGCGCCCTCTTCCTTCAGCCGGTAATCCTCGTTGAAGGTGTCGACCTTGCGGATGACGCTTTCATCCCGCAGCTCGCCGGCAACGGCTTCCAGCTTGGTCTCACCGACATTCGGCACGTCGAAATAGAAGAAGTGATCGGCCGCTTCCTTCACACCCAGGCTCACGCCGTTGGCAAACAGCTCCACGGATGCCTGGTTAGAGTAGACGGTAACCTTGGTCACATCTTCCACCCGGTCTACATAGCGCTTGCCGCACAGATGGACGAAGGGTTCATCGGAGAGCCAGGCCTTGTAAGCGTAGAAGGAGTCCTTCTTATAGGAGCGGTCAAAGGTGACAAGACCCTTGTGGTTCTGGCCGTTTTCACCGCCCTCAGCACGGGCATCCGCGCCAAAGTCGAACATATTCCACACGTGGGTCGCCCACATATACTTGCGGGTGAACAGCTGCTTGATCAGCTCCTCGTGGTAGTAAGCCTGGTATTCCTCGGTGTAGTCGCCCTGGCGGGGATCGGAGTTGTGCCAGTTGAGGGCCTCGCAGCCGTACTCGGAGCAGCCGATGGGAATGTTGGGGTGCATAGCGTGGAATTTATCGAACCAGGGACCGTTCATGGCGGTGTCGCCGCCATACCAGCCGAAGTAGTGGTTGTAAGATACTACGTCCGGAATTTGCAGGTAAGGATCGTCCATCTTGCACATGGAAACTGCGGCAATGGTGGTCAGACGGGTCTTATCCATCTCGTGGCACAGATCGTTGAGGATCCGGTGGTTTTCCAGCAGATCTTCGCTGCTGCCGCCAATGGAGATCTCATTGGACAGACCCCAAACCACGATGGAGGGATGGTTGTAGTTCTGGCAGACCAGCTCTTTCATCTGGCTGATGGTGTTTTCCCGGCCGGTGGGCATATGCTTGGAAATGTAGGGAATCTCTGCCCAGATCACAAGACCCTTTTCGTCGCACAGATCGTAGAAATACTGATCGTGCTGATAGTGGGCAAGACGAATGGTGGTAGCGCCCATTTTCATGATCAGGTCAATGTCTTCTTCGTGGTGCTCCGGCAGCAGCGCGTTGCCGATGCCCCAGCGATCCTGGTGTCGGCTCACGCCCCGCAGGGGATACTCTTCGCCATTGAGGATGAAGCCGTTGTCCGGATCGATCTTAAAGCTGCGGCAGCCGAAACGGGTGCAAACATTGTCGATCACTTCACCGTTTTCCAGAAGTTCTGCTTCGCAGCAGTACAGATAAGGATCCTTGCGGCCATGCCACAAGTGCACATTTTCAATGGTGAAATTGGCAGTGGTGTCGTTGGTCTCGGCCTGAGCCACCACATTTTCCTCTGCGTCATAGATGGTGTAGCGAATGGTCTGACCCAGCTTGCCGTTGGTGACGAATACTTCGGCCTCAACCTGCGCATTGGCACCGTCCACAATGGGCGTGACCTTGATGCCGGGAGCGCCGTAGTAGTCCAGATCGAAGTGGCTTTCCTTAACGCAGATCAGATTCACATTCCGGTAAAGACCGCCGTAGAAGGTGAAGTCTGCCATCTGGGGATATACCGTCTCATTGGCGGAGTTGTCCACAGCGATGACCAGCAGACTGCCCACGCCCAGCTCCTCGGTGATGTCCACACGCCAGGTGGAGTAGCCACCGTCGTGATGAGCCAGCTTCTTGCCGTTCATGTATACATCAGCAGAGGAGTTTGCGCCCTGAATTTCCAGATAGTAGCGGTCTGCCGCTGGCAAAGCGGTCTTGTTCAAGGTTTTGGCATAGTAGCCGGTGCCGCGATAGTAGTCGTTGTCACCGTCCTGACCATCGATGGCGTTCCAGCAGTGGGGAACGTTTACGAAGTCCCAGGTATTGTCGATGGCGGTGGGGATCTGGGTGGCCTGCTTGGTGAAGGCCCACTTGCGGTTGATATTTACGATAGTTCGCACGATTTCAGTACCTCCTATTTGTACATTTTTTCAATGGTATCATATCATATTTTTGAAAAAAAGCAATAAACAGATTGTGTCAAAAAGGCGTTTTCCGAACTTTTCGGCAGTAGGTGACACAATTTCGGAAAATTGTTCCATGGCGCAAATAAAAAATATTCATCGATTTGGCAGATAGCGGTTGATTTTTTCTGTGATTTCGATATAATGTTATTGAAAAATGGCAGGATTGGCCTGCCGGCGCGGCAGAGTATGCGCTGCCGTTCAACATAAAAGGAGAAATTGTACATGATTATTACGCAAAAGAAACCCGTTGAAGAAGTTATGGCAATGGTAGGCAATGCCAAAACTGTTGCGCTTGTGGGTTGCGGAAGCTGTGCAACTGCCTGCCAGACCGGTGGCGAAGCACAGATCGCTGAGCTGACACAGGTGCTGGAAGCTGCCGGTAAGAAAGTGGTAGCTACTACAATTTGCGATTACTGCTGCATGAACCTGGGCGTTAAGGCTAAAATGAAGCCCATCATTGCCGCCAACCCGGATTGCGTGGTTTGCATGTCCTGTGGCGACGGTGTGCAGTGCGTTGCCAAGAATGCGGCTGATAAGCCGGTGTATCCCTCCAACAATACGATGTACCTGGGCGAAGCTGTGAAGTTTGGCGTTTGGGAAGAGGCTTGCCGTTTCTGCGGTGAGTGTGTCCTGGGTCAGACCGGTGCGGTTTGCCCCATTACCCAGTGCGCAAAGAGCCTGGTCAACGGCCCCTGCGGCGGCCAGAAGAACGGCAAGTGCGAAGTCAATCCCGAAAATGACTGCGCATGGATCAAGATCTATCACCGCCTGGAAGCCACCGGTGAGCTGGATAAGCTGACCAAGACAAGAGAAGACAAGGGTCATGGCGATTTTGCCTATCCCAGAACCATTAGTTTGAGGGGGAAGAAATAATGAGTTTACTGAAAGACGCGCTGGAATCCGGCAAATTTGGTATTACCGCTGAAATGGCGCCCCCCAAGGGTTATGACTTTACCGAGCAGATGGAAGCTGCTGAGCTGCTGAACGGCAAGGTTCACGGCGTGAACGTTACCGATATGCAGTCTGCCAGCTTGAAGGCTACCGGCCTGGGCCTGTGCATTAAGTTGAAGCAGGCTGGCGTAGAGCCGATCTTGCAGATGACCGGTCGTGACCGTAACCGTATGGCTCTGATGGGCGATGCTCTGGCTGCTGCCAGCTTCGGCATCGACACCATGCTGGCTCTGACCGGTGACCATCCCGTTGTGGGCGACTGCCGGGATTCCAAGCCCGTTTACGATCTGGACTCTGTGGGCATTTTGAAGATGCTCTCCAAAATGGAGCAGACCAACTGCGATTGCGGCGGTAATGAGCTGGCCGGCGGCGCACCTAGCTTCTACAAGGGCGCTGCGGTGACTCCCGTTTACGAGCCTATGTTCTTGCAGATCAACAAGTTGCGCCAGAAGGTGGAAGCCGGTGCAATGTATGTCCAGACCCAGGGCATTTTCGACCTGGATCATTATAAGCGCTTTCTGGAAGCCGTGGACAAGGCCGGCATCAAGGTACATATCATGGCAGGCATCATTCCTTTGAAGGCTGCCGGCATGGCAAAGTACATGAACGAGAATGTTCCCGGTATTGATGTGCCTCAGCACATGATCGACCGCCTGGCTGCCGCTGCCGCAGAGGGCAAGGAGAAGGGTGTCAAGGGTCTTCCCATGAAACTGGGTATTGAAATGGCTGCCGAGATGATCGCTAAGATCAAGGACGAGCATCTGGGCGATGGCGTGCACATTATGGCCATCGGCGCAGAGAAGAATGTCCCCACCATTTTGGACAAGGCTGGCTTGTCCATCTAAACAGAATAAAAAGAGCTTCCTGCGGGAAGCTCTTTTTTCTTGCAATGGGGCAGAATTTGGCATATAATAAGGTATCATGACCAATGGGGAAGTGCGATATGAAGATATGGCAGCATTTTAAGACCATCACAAAGCATCGATGGATCGTGATGACGGATTGCTTCCGGGTGGGTCTTTATTGGCAGGGCTTGACCCATGACCTTTCCAAATATTCTCCCACGGAATTTTTTGTGGGCGCAAAATATTATCAAGGTGTCCGCAGTCCAAATGCAGCGGAGCGGCAGGAGAAAGGGTACAGTGAAGCCTGGATGCACCATAAAGGTCGCAACCGACATCATTATGAATATTGGACGGATATGAATATGGAAAGCCGTCGGTATGAGCCGGTGGCTATGCCCAGAAAATATCTGGTGGAGCAGCTGATTGACCGTCGGGCGGCTTGCGTGGTCTACCAGGGAAAGAATTATACCTCTGCATCGCCCCTTGCGTATTTTATGGGAAGCCGGGAGCGGGAATTGATGCACCCGCAGAACCGTCGGGAGATCGAATACCTGCTGACCATGCTGCAAGACCGGGGAGAGAAGGAAACCTTCCGTTACTTGCGGAAAGAGCTGTTAAAGGGCGCAGCGTTCCCTTGGGAGCAGGAATAGACCCGCAGAACCGGGGCATAATGAAAATGTTGTAAGGCAAAAGGGAAAAAAGAGGAAAATACTTCTTGACATTTTATCTCTTGTGGGTATAATAATATCCGTGCCTAACGCGGAGTCAAGGATACAGAGGATTAGTGTAACGGTAGCACACCGGACTCTGACTCCGTTTGCGGGGGTTCGAATCCCTCATCCTCTGCCAAAAAATCGCCAACCACATTTGTGGTTGGCGATTTTTTAACATCGGATCGGGATTCGAAAGGGCGGCCTTGCCGCAGGCAAGGTAAAAAGTGTCCGGTGGGCACTTTTTAGTCCGTGGGAGAATCCATTGATAGCCGGGCGCACCCCATAGGGGTCTGAACGGCAATCGATTTTGCACAATAAAGGATGCCAACCACATTTGTGTTTGGCTTTTTTATTTGCCATCTTCAATTTCCGGGAGCAATTCTAAGTTTAGTAAATAGTGCAGTAATTCCTTGCTTAAATATTCTTTCGTTACAAAAAAATCCACCTGCGTGGTTCCGGGGGTAAAATGATCACAAGCTTTTGTGTCGGGTCGTTTTCTTTTCGGAGTTTTAAATGTACAGTGCCCACAGTAGACTTGAAAAATTTTATGCGTATTTAAAGCATAGTGCTGTAAATAGTGCTGGCACTCGTTGCATATATGGTCGGACATAAAATCACCTCTGTTATAATTATAGAGTTTATAACTCTAAATGTCAATAGAGTTTAAAACTCTATGTTATGATTTTTGCGAGGTGATATTATGCATTATGCGGAGCGGATTCGCGCGTTGCGTGAAGATCACGATAAAACACAAACCGAAATCGCTGAACTTTTAAAAGTTGGGCAGAGAACCTATTGCGATTATGAACTGGGGAGAACCAGGATCCCGGTGGACAGTTTGATTATGCTGGCTAAATTGTATAATGTCAGCATGGATTATATTTGCGGTTTAACAGATGTTAAGGGGCGTTTTTCCGGAAAAGTATAAAACTTATGTGATATTCCCGGCTCTTGTTTCAGAGCCGGGAATTTTTCTTTTGAAAATTTTCAGAAACCCTATTGACAATCGGATCAGCAGAGTTATAATACAAATGATATATCTTGTTATATCAAGTAATGCAACAAGGAGAATGAGAAATGGCGAAGGATACGATCAGAATTATTTCCCCCAACGGACACCTTGGTTTCGCACCCACCAAGGAAGAAAGCTTCTATATCGGTGCTGCTACAAAGCCGGACTACTACTGCTGCGACAGCGGCAGTGACGATATTGGCCCCGTGCCTCTGGGCGCTGATAAGTGCGCCAGTCACCCCGCCCATCAGTACCACGACCTGGAACTGATGCTGCTCAAAGCTCGGGAGCAGGGCGTGCCCATGATCATCGGCTCTGCCGGCGACACCGGTACCAACAGCCGCGTGGATATGTATGTGGGCTTCATCAAGGACATGGCCAAGAAGCACAATCTGCCCCCCTTTAAGCTGGCATACTTCTACTCCGAGGTGGATAAGGAATATCTGCGCAATAAGATGAACAACGGCGAGACCATCGAAGGTCTGGATGGCCGTACGAATCTGACCATCGAAGAACTGGATCAGACCGAACGGATCGTTGCCGTTGCCGGCGTACATCCTTTCATCAAGGCTCTGGAAATGGGCGCTGATGTGATCATTGGCGGCAGAACCTCCGACGCTTGTGTGTTTGCAGCTCCCTGCATTTATGAGGGTATGCCCGAGAACGTGGCTTACTACACCGGCAAGGTGCTGGAATGCGCTTCTTTCTGCTGCGAGCCTTACGGCGCAAAGGAGAGCGTTATCGGTACTGTCACTAAGGACGATGTGAAGGTTACCGCTATGGCTCCTTTCCAGAGATGTACTCCCGCTTCCGTTGCCGGTCACGCCATGTACGAGCGTACCAATCCTTACTATGAGTATGTTGCCGGCGGCATGATGGACATGAGAGAGTGTGTTTACGAGCAGTACGACGAGAAGACCTGCCGTATCACCGGTGCCAAGTTCGTTCCCATTGATGGCAGAGTCAAGGTGAAGCTGGAAGGTTCCGGCTTCGTTGGCTATCGTTACATGGGCATGGCCGGTATCCGTGACCCCTATACCATCAAGAACATTGATAAGGTGCTGGATTGGGCCAAGTCCCAGGTCAAGGAGCGCCGTCCCAACGATTGGTATGAGCTGAGCTACCGTGTATTCGGTAAGAACGGTGTTATGGGCGACTTGGAACCCATTAAGGAGACCAAGTCCCATGAGCTGCTGGTCGTAGTCGAAGGCATCGCCAAGACCAAGGAAGTAGCAGAAGAAGTGGCTCTGGTGGGTACCCGTCAGATTTTCTACGCTCGTCTGCCCGAGGTTAAGGGTACTGCCGGCACCGCTGCTTTCGTCATCGACGAAGTGGTGGAGATCTCTCCCGCTTATACCTGGACCATGGACCACACTGTGGAAGTGGACGATCCTCTGGAACTGTTCCCGATTACTATGATTGAGATTGGAGAATAATTATGGCAACGAAGAAATTAGTGGATTTGGCGAAGACCATTCGCAGCAAGAATGCCGGTACCGACCGGATCACTTTCGATATCATCTTCCGTGAGAAGGAAAATTACGAGTTGGTCAAGAAGTCCGGTGCGCTGACCAAAGAGTCTGTTTGCCGCATTTACGGCATTTCCGAGGATCGGGTTGCCGATTTTGTGGAATTTGACCCGGCTTTGGCCATTAAGTTCACCATCAACCGGATCAGACCCTCCGGCTCTTTCGGTGAGGGCGACATTTTCGGCTGCCAGCAGTATCCTCCGCTTTATGACATTGAGATCCCCGTTGAGGACTAATTAAGGTAAGTAAACAGTATGGGCAACAGATGTTGAAAAGCGCTGCTGCCCATATTGCCTTTTGTTCGGAACATTCGGTGAGAGGACTGATTTTTTTGGAAGTCGGACATATAATCGGCATCGTGCTTGCGTTGGTCGGTATCGTGGCCATGAGCATTTATTCCGGCCGTTTTGCAAAAAAAGAAAAGCTTTTAAGCTCCTGGTTGGTCTCCGGCTCAATCATCGGCACTTTGGTTGGCGGTTCGTCTACGGTGGGCACAGCCCAACTGGCGTACCATTACGGCATGAGTGCCTGGTGGTTTACCCTTGGCAGCGGCATTGCTTGCCTGATCTTGGCGCTGCTCTATGTTGCGCCTATGCGAAACAGCGGCTGCAAGACTTTGACCCAGATGGTGAAAAAAGAATACGGGGAAAGCTGCGGTGTGGCTGCATCGGTATTGTCCTCTCTGGGCAGTTTTATCAATATTATTTCTCAGTTGATCGCTGCCACTGCCATTATTGCAGTGATTTTTCCGAAACTTCCGCTGGCGCTTTCACTCTTGTGCAGTGGTATTTTCATGGCACTTTATGTGATCTTCGGAGGCACAAAGGGCAGCGGTGTGGTTGGCATTTTCAAAATGCTGCTGCTTTACGCAACCATGCTTCTGTGCGGCATTTTGGTGATCGTTCTGACCGGGGGCTTTGGCGGATTTTTTGATTTGGTGAATTCCGTACAGACGGAAAATGGGATCAACTTCTATAATCTGTTTGCCCGGGGCGTCGGAACGGATCTGGGCGCTTGTCTGTCGTTGATCCTGGGCGTGATCACCACCCAGGCCTATGCCCAGCCCATCTTAATGGCCCGGAGCACAAAAGAAGCAAAAAAAGGCGCGCTCCTGAGCGCAGCCATTGTGCCGCCCGTGGGAATCGGTGGCATTTTGGTAGGCCTTTATATGCGCGCTACCCACCCGGATATTGTGGCAAAGACCGCTTTGACCGGCTTCATTACGGAGTATTTGCCACCCTTTGCGGGAGGCATTGCGTTGGGTGCGCTGTTTATTGCGGTGGTGGGCACCGGTGCGGGTCTTGCCATGGGGATCGCTGCGGTGATCCGCAACGATATTTTGCCAAGGATCAAGGGCGTCAAGATCAATGTTTACACAGACCGACTGCTTATTGTGGTGATCCTGGCGGCAGCGGTGGCCCTTTCCATGGGACAGCTGGGGGATATGATCCTTTCTTTTGCCTTTTTGTCCATGGGTTTGCGGGGCGCAACGGTGTTCGTTCCTCTGTGCTGCGCCTTTTGGCTTTCCGGAAAAATCAAAAGCGGATATGCTATGGGGGCGATCATTTCCGGCCCGCTGACAGTGCTGCTGTTTGGCTTGTGGAAGGTGCTTCCTTTTGATCCGCTTTTTGCGGGCGTGGGCGTTTGCGCACTTGTTATGGCGACTGGTTATATGCTGCAAGATCGGGAAAAGATCTTGCAGTAAGCGGATTTTTCAAATTTCGTTACCAGAGTTGCGTTTTAGATTATGATATGTTATAATGAGAATACAAACAGTTTATAGAAAGGCTTGAAATGCCAATGGTATCGAAAAATATGGCAAAACCGCTGTACTTGCAGGTGCAGGAGAGTTTGGAGCAGATGATCTTGTCCGGTGTTTATCCCGAGGGGACGAAGCTTCCGTCAGAAAAGGAATTGTGCGATGAATACAGCGTCAGCCGTATCACCATTCGCCAGGCCTTGGAGATGCTGGAAATCAAGGGCTTGACTGTGCCTGTGCATGGAAAAGGTACGTTTGTGAAAACCACGAAGATGGACTCCCACTTGCAAAAAGTCCGCTCTTTCGGCGATATGCTGGCAAGCATGGGTTACAAGGGTTATACACGGATCGACCTTTACGAAGAAAATAAATCCAGCGATATGGATCGCCTGGTTCATGGCTGGGACTGGACGCAGACCAGCAATATGCATCTGACCGGCTATTCGGAAAATGAACCGGTGGTGGTGTATCATTCGGTGATCCGCCACCCTTACGGCACAAGAATGTACGAGCAGGCACGGGTGCTGGAAAAAGAGGGGACTCCCTTTTCTACCTTTGATCTGTACCACAAGCTTGGAATCCGGATCGGCAAGATCCGGCAGCAGGTGGTGGCGGTGAATGCGCCTTTGGATATCGCAAGAACCCTGAATTTAAACGAAGGGGATGCGGTTTTGGTGCTGGAATCGGTGATTCTGGATAAGGATATGCAGCCCGTCGAATACAAAAAGGGCTATTACCGGACGGATAAATACACTTTTATCCTGGATCGGGAAATTTAAAAGTGAAAGGGCGTGTTGCTTGGCAACACGCCCTTGTGTTATTTGGGAATGGTGATGGTCAGAACGATCTGACTGTCCGTTTCTTTTTGCTCGGAAACGGCCGGGATCCCGGAAAGCTGAATTTTTTGCAGAGTCTGGTTTAAATTGTTCAGAAATAGTCTGAGATTGATCCGGTTATTTTTCCGGTTTTCCCCCGCCAGCAGATTTTCTATGTATGCCTCGGTTTTGGCGACGCTCATATCCAATCGGGAGATGACACCGATGGCCGCTAATTTTTCCGCTTCCGTGGGCAATTTCAGCAGCGCCCGGGCGTGGCGTTCGGTCAGATTCGCGTTCCGCAAGGCGTTCAGAACCGGGGGAGAGTGGCGCAGGATCCGTAATTTGTTGGCAATGGCACTTTGACTTTTTCCCAGGAGCCTTGCGGCCTGCTCCTGGCTCATGGACCAGAGTTCCATTAGCTGTGCGATTCCCGTTGCTTCTTCGATAAAGTCCAGATCCTGCCGTTGCAGATTTTCAATAATTGCCGCCACGCCTGATTCTTTGTCGTCCATGGTCATGACGATGCAGGGGATATCCGTCAGCCCGGCCAACTGGGCAGCCCGAAGCCGCCGCTCGCCTGCGATCAACTCGTAACCGTTTTCTTTTCTGCGCACCGACAGAGGCTGCAAGATCCCGTGCTGACGAATGGATTCAGCCAATTCCGCCAGAGATTCTTCCTGAAAAATGGTTCGGGGCTGCGCAGGATTTGGGCGAATGGCGCGAAAGGGCAGGAACACCAATCTTCCGGTCTCCATGTAGGTTTTCAGTTTCTGGCATTGCATAGCCCGTCCTCCTTTGTGCGTTGTTTCTATATTGTACGACCGCAAAAAAGGGAAACATAGCGAAAGCCGTCTTGCGAAAAACTTTTTTGCAAAAGCTATTTACTTTTCAATTCTTTTTTAGTATGATTAGGGGGAACAGAGTAGGAACCTCGCGTTAAGTGCCACTGGAACGGGGAGTTGTCCGGAGGACGAAGGATTTTTCCACGATGGGGTTACCGCACCCGCTGTTGCATATAGGACTCAACCTCCTTTATGTAGCAACGATACTCGGTCGGGCGAATGGTCGGCTGTTTCGCTGCCTTTTCCCGGGTGAACCGTATCGAATGAAACTCCCTTGCGTTTTGGCGCAGGGGGATTTGTTTTTTTACGGACCGGGCGGCAGAAAGTGTCGGCAATTCGCTGCAAACATTAAAGGAGGATTTGTTATGTCCAAAACACAGAAAAGCACAGCCCTTTACTCGTCTCCTTTCTCCAAGGCCTATTGGAAAGATGCCGCAGCGGAACTCAAAGATGTGAAGATGCTGGTCATCAGCGCATTGCTGATCGCATTGCGGATCGCGCTGAAACCTTTTGCAATTTACATCGGACCGCAGATGGCGATCCAGACTGCCACCTTGGCAACTGCCCTGGGCGCAATGATTTTCGGACCTGTGGTGGCGATCCCTGCCGCCATAATCTCCGACACCATCGGTTTTATGATCTTCCCCACGGGTGATTATTTCCTGCCGTTTATGCTCACGGAGATCGCAAGCACCATGTTCTACGCCCTTTGTCTGTATCGGGCAAAGCCCAATGCCACTCGCGTGATGATCGCCCGGTTCCTGATCTGCTTCGTGGTCAACGTGGTGTTGCAGCAGCTGATCTTTGCGTGGCAGTATACTTACATGGGCAATCCCGACAAGGCAAAAGATGCCATTATGGGCATCACCACCGTGGCCCGCATCTTCAAGAACCTGTTCTTCTTCCCCATTGAAACGGTAGTCATTACTTTGTTCCTGAAAGTTCTGATTCCCATTACTTCTCGTATGAAACTGACCTATGGCGGCAGCACCGGCTTGGAATTTACCAAGAAGCAGATCGCCGCACTGGTGCTGTTGGTGGCCGTTGGTGCCGGTAGCGCAGCCGGATACCTTACTTACTACTATGATACCAACTCCGTTACCAAGGACTATACCACAGAACAGGTGGTGGAGCGGAACAAAGCGGTTCATACGATGATCCTGGATCAGGACAATACCGTTCCGGAAGACAATACCGTGGCGGTCATCGAGTATGCGTCCAAGCCTTTCTGGGGCAAAGAAACCACCTATACGGTAGCTCTTTATCAGGCTGTGGAAGGCGCAGAAATTACAGACAAAATGTGGAGCTATAAAAAGACACCCGCAAGCAAGGATAAGAATCTGGTGCGGATCGCAACGGTGACTATTGTGGCGGCCAACGATACCGACGAGGTGTTGTCGTTCGAACTTGTACCGGTGCAATAATAAAATGAAAGAGGGGCGGCTTTTGCCGTCCCTCTTTTTGTATATAAGCTTTGTTTGACAATCCGCATAGGAGCGTTTATAATAAGAAAAAACGAAGGAGTGTTATATTTATGCATATTCATCACGATCACGTTGGCGGCCATAGCCACGACCACGAACATATCCATTCTCATGAGCACACCCATGATGGTGTGACCCATTCCCATGCCCATAGCCATGCCCATGAGCATGACCATCAGCACCCCCACGACCATGACCATCTGCATGATGAGGGCGCAGAGCATACCCATTCCCACGATTGTGCAGGCCAGTGCGGCAGCTGCCAGAGCAGTTGCAATCATACCCCCATGGAAGAGTTGATGGCGCTGATGCAGTATATGGCCAACCACAATGCCGCCCATGCCCGGGAATTGGCAGATCTGGCAGCTCAGCTGGAAAAGGTGGGCAATCACAGCGCTTACGAGCAGGTGATGGCAGCGGTGTCCGATTTTGAAAAGGGCAATCTGCGTTTGACCGCAGTGCTCAGCAGCTTGAAATAAAGCGAGGGGATTTCTATGTGTCTTTCTACCGTTTATAAGAACGAAAAAACACCCGAAGCGGTGATTATGAAAAACGTTATGCAGCTGGAATGTAAAGATGGCTGCGTGATCCTGACGGATCTGATGGATCGGACGGTCTGCGTTGAGGGCGAACTGGTCAGTGCCAATCTGGTGGACGGATTCGTGATCGTTAAGGAAACTGTTCGGTAATCATAGGAGGCAAGATGAAGCTTCTTTTGGTTTTTCTCATATCCATGATTCCCTTGGTGGAATTGCGTGGCGGCATCGTCATCGCAGTGGGCATGGGCATGGACTATTTAACTGCCCTTGCTGTGTGCGTTCTGGGCAATATGCTTCCCGTGCCGATTATCTACTTTTTCGCCAGGAAGGTCCTTGTTTGGGGCGCTGATAAAAAGCACATCGGTAAATTCTTCCGTTTTTGCTTGGAAAAAGGCACAAGAGCCGGCCAAAAGCTTACCGCCAGAACCGGTCGGGGAGGCCTGTTTTTGGCACTGATGCTTTTTGTGGGCATTCCGCTGCCGGGCACCGGCGCATGGACGGGTACATTGGCTGCCAGTTTTTTGGATATGGGTATCAAATCCACTGCCGCAGCGGTTTCGCTGGGTGTTTTGCTTGCGGGATTGATCATGGGTCTTGCCAGCATGGGCGTATTTAATATGATCGGATTTTAAGGAGTGTAATTATGGATTGCTTGTTTTGCCGCATCGTTGCGGGTGAAATTCCTTCCACAAAGGTTTACGAAGACGATAAAGTTTTGGCTTTCCGGGATATTCAGCCCCAGGCACCGACCCATATTCTGGTGATTCCGAAAACCCACATCGCTTCCGTGGCTCAGATCACGGAAGAAAACAGCGCACTGATCGGCCATATTTTTACTGTGATTCCGATGATCGCGGAAAGAGAAGGCTTGACAGAGGGCTATCGGGTGGTATCCAATTGCGGAGACCACGCAGGACAGACGGTGCACCATCTGCACTTCCATATTCTGGGCGGAAAACCTCTGACATTGCAAATGGCATAATCTCCACCTCCGGCATACAATAGCCGGAGGTGATTTTTTATGTCCATAGTCAGAACGGATGTGCCCATGACTCCGTCGCTTTGCAATGCAACCATTCAGCGGTTGATTGATGCATACCCCGCCTGCCGCAGCGAAGTGCTGATTTATACAGTGTTCCAGCGGCCGGTCAGAACATTGGTCATTGGCAGTGGCCCTCGCAAGGTGCTTTATACCGCCGCCCACCATGCCAACGAGTGGATCACAGCACCGATCTTGCTGAAATTTGTGGAAGAATTGGCGCAGGCCATGGAAACCGGGGGAGAAATTTTCGGGGAAGATGCCAACCGGTTGGCGCAAAATGTGACCATTTACACTGTGCCCATGGTCAATCCCGACGGGGTGGCACTGGTAACGGGGGAGCTTGCACCGGGGCAGTTTCAGTACGAAGCGGCTCAGGCGCTGGCGCAAGGGTATCCCAACATCCCATTCCCGGACGGCTGGAAAGCCAATCTTTTGGGTGTGGATCTGAATCTGAACTATCCTGCCGGTTGGTTACAAGCCCGGGAGATCAAATATGCTCAGGGCTATACCCGTCCCGGCCCCAGAGATTTTGTAGGCCGCGCGCCTCTGGATCAGATGGAAACCCGGGCATTGGCTGGCTATACGGAGACCATCGTTCCGGAGCTGGTGCTGGCATATCACTCCCAGGGAAAAGAGATCTATTGGCAGTTCCGGGATATTGAGGTTCCCGGTGCCAGGGAACTGGCAGATCGGTTTGCGCAGGTCAGCGGTTACCGGGTGGCGGATACGCCCTACGAATCCTCTTTTGCGGGGTATAAAGACTGGTTTATCAAGGTGTTTCGTCGGCCCGGTTATACCATAGAAGTAGGGGAGGGGATCAACCCGCTGCCCCTAAATCAGTTCGACCAAATTTACCGGGATAATCTGGGAATCTTGGTTCTCGGAGCGATCGGCTGAAATCGGAAAATATATTGATTGCACAGTCTTGACAAAGCATTTTTGTCATGCCATAATGAACCCGTGAATATAGAAAAGGGAGCGGAATGCTTATGATTTCCTGTACTGAATTTATTCCTTTATACAGTGAGTTTTTCAAATATCTGGATAAGCGCGGCGGTTATGATGAGGTATTGAAATATTGGTATCACATTTCCGATACCAGCATTGGCGACAAGACCAATCCTCACAGCATGGCTTATCATTGCGATCGGCTGGGCGGTTTTGAAGGTGCGCTGGCTTATTGGGGACATACCACTTCCGAGGAAGCCTGCGATACATACAGCGTTTTGTCCATACCGGAACGGTATTCCTATGGCGAAATGCGCTATTGCCCCTCCCGGGGTATGCTCAATTCCTTTACTCACATTACCCCCTACGAAAATTATTGTGAGCATTGTAAGATCATTTACAGCCGTGTGCTGGAAAAGTATGGCGCAGTTTATGAGCGGGATCATTCTCTGGTTCACGAGGCCAAGTGCTCTTCTGTGCTGTATGAGGCAGGCAACCCCCCTCCCGCAGACTATAAAGAACCCAAAGAGGGTCGCGTGGTGGGCGGCTGCAAGCGCGAGGGCAAGAAGTACCTGCACCGGGATTTCCACCTGCTGGGCGACAATGCGCTGAAATACTGCGCAGACCAGTTTGGCGCGGATGCAGTGGTGGACTTTGTCCACGATTTTGCGCTGGCCTATTTCTCTCCCGTGATTGCCGATGCCAAAGAGCGGGGCTTGATCGTGCTGAAAGAGTGGTTGGAAAGAATCTACACAGTAGAGGAGCGCCCCGAACTTCTGCACACCGAGCTGACCGACGATTGCCTGACCGTCACCGTGGATAAGAGCCCTGTCATCGAGTATATGCACTCTCTGAACCAGAAACCCAGCGATTACTATATCGAAGAGACAAGGACTCTCTATGCTGCCATTGCAGAGGGCTGCGGCTTTGGCTTCCAGCTGGAATACTATAACGAAGACGGCGGCACCCAGTATAAATTCTTTAAATAATGAAATTCCGCACAGACCTTCTGATCTGTGCGGAACAAATATAAGGAGTGTACATTATGATTTCCTGCACTGAATTTATTCCTCTTTATAGCGAATTTTTTAAATATCTGGACAAGCGTGGCGGCTATGATGAAGTGCTGAAATATTGGTACCATATTTCCGATACTAGCATTGGCGACAAGACCAACCCTCATAGCATGGCCTACCATTGCGACCGGCTGGGCGGCTTTGAAGGTGCGCTGGCATACTGGGGACATACCACTTCCGAGGAAGCCTGCGATACATACAGCGTTTTGTCCATACCGGAGCGGTATTCCTATGGTGAAATGCGCTATTGCCCCTCCCGTGGTATGCTCAATTCCTTTACCCACATTACCCCTTACGAAAATTATTGCGAGCACTGCAAGGTCATTTACAGCCGTGTTCTGGAAAAGTACGGTGTGGTCTATGAGCGGGATCATTCTCTGGTTCACGAGGCCAAGTGCTGCGATATTTTGTACGAAGAGGGGCATAGACCCGGCCCGGATTACAAAGAACCCAAAGAGGGCCGCGAAGTCAAGCGAATGAAGCGCGAGGGCAAGAAATATCTGCACCGGGATTTCCACCTGCTGGGCGATAATGCGCTGAAATACTGCGCAGACCAGTTTGGTGCGGACGCAGTAGTGGACTTTGTCCACGATTTTGCGCTGGCCTATTTCTCTCCCGTCATTGCCGATGCCAAGGAGCGGGGCTTGGTCGTGCTGAAAGAGTGGCTGGAAAAGATCTACGAAGTGGAAGAGTGCCCCGAGCTGCTGCACACCGAGCTGACGGAGAACAGCCTGACCGTCACTGTGGATAAGAGCCCGGTGATCGAGTTCATGCATACTTTGAACCAAGAGCCCAGCGATTACTACATCGAAGAGACCAGAACCCTCTATGCCGCCATTGCGGAAGGCTGCGGTTTCGGTTTTGAGCTGGAATATTATAACGAAGACGGCGGCACCCGCTACCGCTTCACCAAGTGAGAAAAACCCCGGAAAGGCAAGTCCTTTCCGGGGTTTTGTGTTTAGGGGTTGTTCTCTAAAATTTGGGTGCAGCCCAGGAGCAGATCGTCCCAGGTAGCGGCGAAATCTCCGGTCCACCAGGGGTCGGCCACATCGTGGGTCAGCAGCGGCTGGCATTTTTTGGCATCGTCGCCAAACATTTGCCGCAGATGGCGTTCATTTCGACCGTCCATATAGTAGATCTGGTCGAAATAGCGAAGATCCGCAGCGGTGATCTGCCGAGCTTGCCGGCGATCAAAAGGAACGCCATGCTTGCTCAGTTCTTCCCGGGCAGGGGGATAGATGGGATTACCCACTTCTTCCCGGCTTGCCGCCACGGAAGCGATCTCAAATTCCTTTTCCCGTCCGGCCTTGCGCACCAGATCTTTCATGATAAATTCCGCCATAGGACTGCGGCAAATATTGCCATGGCAAACAAATAAAATTTTCTTCATAGCCATTCCTCGCTTTCTTTTGAGGTATTATAGCATAGAAAACGGGGGATTGCAACCAATGGGAGATACCAGCTCGTCCCGTCGGCAAGAGTTACGCCATTAACATAGCTGCTTTTGCAGATATGGGTGGGTAGCGGGTCAAGGACAATTTTTGTATTGCAATGAGAAAAAGAGTGTGATAAAATATTTGTGCGACACAACTCTATATGTCTGACATTGGCCGAAAGTGTGCATTTTTACTTTGGTAAAAATGCACGCTCATTTAACATACTTTCGGTGTGTCTGGAATTGTGTCGCAGCAATCGGAGCTATGCGTTTTTCGGTGCGTGGCTTAGGTCACGCACTTTTTTATTGGGAGGATAACACTATGTATTGCAGCCAATGTGGTAAAGAACTTTCAGAAAAATCAAAATTCTGCAGTAATTGTGGTTGCCCTGTAGAAGAAGAGGCTAAACCCACTCCTGCACCAGTACAACAATCATCTTTTGATGCTGTGGAGGACCTTCGGAGAAAACTTAGAGAAATCGACAGCCGCAAAAGGCCTACTACTAAGAAAAGCGGAGTGGTTAAATCAGCATTTGAATCTTTGAAAGAAACTATTAGAGAGGAAGCGGCTGCCTCGGGATTAGGATTTTTTAATGATAGTTTTGAAGAACAAAAGTTAGAGGACAAGAAACAATTAATACTGAACTACCCTCTTCCCACTTCGCCAAAAGTTCTTGCGAGTTTTGCTAAGTATATAAATTTAGAAATAGAAGCCAAAAAGAAAGAACCCGATGCTCTAACGCCAGTATGGAAAGAAAAGTTGAAGCAAGTACATCTATTTGCAAAAACAGAAATGAGCACTACGGAAGAATTTGCAGAAATTCAAAAGTGTCACAAAGCAAATAAGCGGCGCGAAAGACACGCTGCAATTCGTGAGTATATAGTACTGTTGGCTTTCCCTATTCTTGCGGCTTTCATTGTTTCCCTTGTTTTCTCTTGGCCATTATTGTTGTTTGCCTCAATTTTAGCTGCTGGTTGGGAAATGTTTTTGATTTTGTACGTGTACGATTTGTTGGATGATATGGTTGCTTCCATAAAGCAACATAGCACAAAACGGCCTTATATACCCAAAGGATTGCGATCTGCTGCTTGGCACTTATTAATTCCATTCCTTGCAGCCTTAATCACATCAATAGCATATCATTCAGTAGGTTTCATTGTTCTTTTCGCTATACTGTTTGGTGTTGATGCCTTTTTCCTTCTACTGTTTATGTGCGATGCATACGATTTGTGATATGAAAACAGCCGCCGACCATCAGGTCGGCGGCTGGTATTTTCGTCATGTTGGGGGCAAAAAGCGTTTATTTCAAAAAAACAGCAGCGAAAACCAGGTGACGATATTTTCCCCATACTGGAACGAAAGTCCCCATTCGTCAAGCAATCCCAGAATGTTAATGCCGTGGCTTTCCACGCAGGGGTGCATTTTTTCAGGGTAACGGCAGGGAAGACCATCCAGATATGCGCACCGATCACACAAGGCGCAAGCCTCGGTGGAAAGCACATAAGGCTCAACGCCCAGCCCGCGCATCAGATCCCGCACCTGATTGGTAACCGCTTCGTGACCGGGACGGGTGGCAAGAGTCTCCTCAATATCCCCAATATCTGCCACTTCCGTAATGGTGGAGATCACCAGACACTCTTTATAACCCATGCATTTTTCCCGGCAGGCACCCACGCTGCCCACACCGGGCGGGCATGCCCAGGTCTTGCCGTACATGGGGCACTCGTGTTCGCAGATCCACCGGATCCGATCGGAAAATTCCAGATCTCCGGGCGTGACGAAGTGGTAAGTATATAGCGGCAGCTGCGCCAGCGCAGCTTCTAATTTTTCTTTATCCATAGCGGCAACCTCGCAAAAAATCTTCCCCGTCACCATACCATATCCCCCAAAAAAAGTCAACAATTCCGCCCCGTTCGGAATATATTGACTTCCGGTGCAAAAATTGCTATTATCTTTATATAAAAAAGCACAAGGAGTGATCTTATGGCAAAGACAGTGCAGGATATTCTGGATATGATCCGTGAGAACGATATCAAACTGGTGGATTTCAAGATGGTGGACATCACCGGCCAGTATCGCCATGTAACCATTCTGGCGGAAAATTTCAGCGAAGATACCATGAAATACGGTGTCGGCTTTGACGCCTCTAACTACGGCTACGCTGTGGTGGAAAAGAGCGATATGGTCTTCATTCCCGACCCGGACACGGCAATGATCGACCCCTTCTGCCAGATCCCCACTTTGACCATGACCGGTAACGCCATGATCATCGATACCCCCCATAACCGCCCCCAGCCCCCGGACCCCCGGCGCATCGTCCA
>JAZRMV010000045.1:0-37077 GCA_045647845.1 Faecousia sp. | reverse complement strand
ATTAATTATCAGGTGCAATGGCTGAACGAATTTCCTGACCGCAAAACCTCTGCCGGTTATTTCCACGGCGCTAACGGCGACACCGCAGAGCTTTTTATGCATCAAGCGCTGGAAGGCTATTACTACTGGAGCGATAACTTCGGTGCCACCGCCCTTCCCCTGAAAGACGGCAGCGTCATGTGGCTGTTCCTGCCCGATGAAGGTGTCAGCCCGGAATCCATTACAGAAGAAGTTGCAGCATTTCTGCGACAGACATCCAGCAGCTACGAGAACAAGAAGCAGGTGATCGTCAATCTGTCTTTGCCCAGATTTGATGTCAGCGGTGAGCTGGAGCTTTCGCAAAAACTAAAGACATTGGGAATTACCGATGTTTTCAAATCCGGAATCGCAGACTTTTCTCCTATTCTTCCGGAAGATGATGGCGGCGCTGTCAGCAGCGTACGGCACGCTACCCGGGTGCTGATCGACGAAAAAGGTGTGACCGCTGTAGCTTTCACCGTTATCCTTCGTTATGGCGCAGTCATGCCGCCGGAGGACAGCGTGGATTTCACACTGGACAGACCTTTCCTCTTCTGCGTGGAAAGCAGAGACGGTCTGCCGCTGTTTGCAGGCATCGTAAACGAACCCTAAAGGAGAATTTTCTTGAAATATTTTATTGTAATCCTATTCACGATTTGTATGCTGCTGGGCGGCTGCAAAGTTCCTGCAGAGCAAACCATTCCGCAGGACACTTTCACAGAACAGCAGACACCGCCGGAAACGGATGATATTGTTCCGCCGGAAACGGATTACCCCGTACCGCCGGATTTGCCGCCTGCCGGCACAGATTCCGATGCGCCGCCTCCGGAAGAAGGTCCGGAAGGCTTGCCCACACCTGCATTATAAAAAAATAACCGCCTTGGAAAAAACCAAGGCGGTTTGTCTTTATGTTCTTAGAAGCGGCACTTTTCAGCAATATATGCCTTCAGCTCGCTGACGGGAATACGAACCTGCTCCATGGTATCACGATCACGGACAGTGACACAATCATCAGCCTCGGTGGTCTCGTCGCCAACAGTCTGGAAGTCAACGGTGATGCACAAGGGAGTGCCAATCTCGTCCTCACGGCGGTAGCGCTTGCCGATAGAGCCGGCGTCGTCATAGTCCACCATGAAGTCCTTACGCAGCTCGCGGTAGATTTCCTCCGCCTTAGGCGCCAGCTTCTTGGACAGAGGCAGGATTGCAGCCTTGAAGGGTGCCAGTGCAGGATGCAGACGCAGTACGGTACGGACATCTTCCTTGCCGTTCTTGTCAACACCAACGACCTCTTCGTCGTAAGCTTCGCACAGGAATGCCAGAGCAACACGATCGCAGCCCAGAGAAGGCTCGATAACATAGGGAATGTAATGCTCGTTACGCTCCTGATCGAAATAGGTCAGCTTCTTGCCGGAAGCTTCCTGATGGCGACCCAGGTCGTAGTCAGTACGGTCAGCGATGCCCCACAGCTCGCCCCAGCCGGAGCCGAAGGGCAACTGATACTCGATGTCAGTAGGAGCACGGGAATAGAAGGCCAGCTCTGCGGGATCGTGGTCACGCAGGCGCAGGGAATCCTCCTTGATGCCCAGGCTCAGCAGCCAGTTCTTGCAGAAATCCTTCCAGTAGGCGAACCATTCCAGATCAGTGCCCGGCTGGCAGAAGAACTCACATTCCATCTGTTCAAATTCCCGGGTACGGAAGGTGAAGTTGCCGGGAGTGATCTCGTTGCGGAACGCTTTACCTACCTGGCAAACGCCAAAGGGCAGCTTTTTCCGGGTGGTGCGCTGAATGTTGTCGAAGTTGACGAAAATGCCCTGGGCGGTTTCAGGCCGCAGATAAGCGATGGAGGAGGAGTCCTCGGTCACGCCAATCTTGGTCTGGAACATCAGGTTGAAGTTCCGAATGGAGGTGAAGTGATGCTTGCCGCAGTTGGGACAGACCACATCTTCGTGCTCGGCAATGAAGTCGTTCATCTCCGCGGGCTTCATGGCATCTACATTCACGCCCTTGCCGGACTCGGCTTCTTCAATGAGCTTGTCCGCCCGGTGACGAGCGCCGCAGCCCTTGCAGTCCACCAGCGGATCGGAGAAAGAGCCCACGTGGCCGGTGGTGACCCAGGTGGTGGGGTTCATGATGATGGCAGCGTCCAGACCCACATTATAGTCTGATTCCTGCACGAATTTTTTCAGCCAGGCCTTTTTTACGTTGTTCTTAAATTCCACACCCAGAGGGCCGTAGTCCCAAGAGTTGGCAAGACCGCCGTAGATTTCAGAGCCGGCATACACATAACCCCGGTTTTTGCAAAGGGTTACGATCATATCCAGCGTTTTTTCGCAGTTTTTCATGGAAGCATCCTCCTAAAAAATCCCTAATTCATTGATTTTTCCATTATACCCAAGGTCACGGGGTAAATCAAGCCTTTTCTTCCGGTTCTTGGAGCACCAGATCCGGGCCCAGATCCTCTGCCATCATGGTGTGGATCCATTCACCCAGCTGCACGGTGGTCATGCCCGCATATTCTTCCGGCTGGATCACCCGCAGCAGATGCAGGTGCACTTCCGTAGAGCGCAGCTTGGCAGCGTTTTTAAATACCTTGTTGGTGTTTTGCAGGGTGCAGACCACCACGGGAACTTTTGAGCGCTGGGCGATCTTGAAGATACCGTGGCGGAAGTGGTGCAGTTTGCCGTCCAGGCTGGTGTAGCCTTCGGGGAAAGCGGCCACGGAGGCCAGGTCGTTGTTCAAAACATCAATGCATTTTAAGATGGTTTTCAGGGCTTCTCGGTCGTTTTCCCGGTTAATGGGCTGGCATAGGATCTTGTGCATCAGCTTGCCAACCAAAAACATGCTCATATTTTCCCGTTTTGTGATAAAAGCCAGCTGACATTGGGAAAAATATGCCATCAGAGTCACCGGGTCCATGTCGTTGATGTGGTTGCACACCAGGAAGAATCGACCGGACTTGGGGGTCAGTTCCAGACCCCGGGTGTGAACCTTCATGCGCAGGATCTTCATGGCGGCTTTCGCCAGCAGACTTACCAGCAGCCGGTAGAACTTGTTTGCCTTTTCCTGGGGCTTGTTCAGATCCACAATGGCGCACAAAAACCAGATGGCGAAAAAGGTCAGCGCCGCTAAAACAACAAAGCTTCCCAAGAAGCTCAGGGGCAGCCAAAGCAGCCAGCCGAGACCTAAAAATGCGCCGGAAAAATAGCAGATGCATCCGGCAGTGGCGGCGGAAAGCACCGCAAGAGACAGTAGAAGCATGGATTTACCTCCAAAATCGTGGCGTTTTTACCATTATACTCCTTTTTTTCTGTGGATACAAGGGAAAATCTTCAAGGGGGGTGGAAATTGTTGCGATTCATTGTTATAATAAAGAAAAAATCCGGAAGGGGGCAGCAAAATGAAGAAACGGATTTGGGAATTAGATGCCCTGCGGGGGTTGTGTGTGCTGGGTATGATCGCCGTACACGTGACGTACGACCTGGTAGTGCTTTATAAACTTGTGCAGTGGGAATGCCCTCAGTGGTTTGCTTTTGTTCAGAACTGGGGCGGCGTGTTGTTTTTGCTGATCTCCGGTATTTGCGTGACGTTGGGTCGGCATCATATCCGTCGGGGACTGATCGTCTTTGGCGCAGGTATGCTTTGCTCTGCGGTCACCTACGGTATGTATCATTACGGTTTTGCGGATCGGGGCATGATCATTTATTTTGGCGTGCTCCATTGCTTGGGCGCTTGCATGATTCTGTGGGTTCTGTTTAAGAAGCTGCCTTGGTGGATTTTGATCCCGGTGGGATTTGTGCTGGTGATGCTGGGTCTGGACATTCGGAATATGCCCACCCTGCCCCACCCCTGGCTGACACCCTTCGGCTTGGTGATCCACAATTTTAAGACATCGGATTATTTCCCCCTACTGCCCAATTTTGGTTTTTTCCTGTTTGGCGCAGCACTGGGAAAACTGATCTATAAGAACAAGCAGTCGCTGCTTCCCAAGGTCAACGAAAAGTTTTTGCCCATTCGTTTCTTGACGGTGTGCGGAAAGTGTTCTTTGTGGATCTATTTGCTGCATCAGCCGGTGTTGAGCTTGGTCTTTGGCATAATTGTGCAGCAGCAATAGTGTTGGAGGGCTTATGAAAAAATATTTGCAAACTGCATATTTGCCCTTTGTCGCAGTGGGAATGGGCTTAACGGCTGGGCTGCTGCGGTGGCTGCTTTTTGCGTTCTGCCGGGATAAAAAAGGCCTTTTGATCAGCGGCCACTTCCTTACCTGGATGTTGGGGTTGGTGACGGTGGCGGCATTGGCCTATTTTGGCTATCGTGCCTGGCGTTTGCGTCAGGGCAATCAATACGGCTTTAATTTCCCCGCTTCTCAAATTGGTGCGTGGGGTGCGTTGGCAGCGGCCGTAGGCTTTGGCGTAACCGGCTTGGTGGAAGCGTTTTCCGCTCCGGATTTTATGGCGGCCATCAATGCGCTGCTGAAAATTTCCTGCGTGGCGGTTTTTGTGTTCGTTTATTTCTGCCGGAAAGGGGGCGGCCGCCCCAGCAGTTATGCCTATATGGTGGTTTGTCTGTCTTTGATGCTGGATCTGGTGTGCCTTTATCGTCGGTGGAGCGCAGTGGCTCAGACACAGTTGTATGGTTTTGCGCTGCTGGCGTCGGTGTTTTTGATGCTCTTTGCCTATGAGTCGGCAGCCTTCTGCCTGCGGCAGGGCAACCGTCGGCGCTATACCTTTTTCCAGAGCGCAGCGATGTTTTTCTGCCTGGCAAGCCTGCCCTATGGAGATCGGCCGCTGTTTTATCTGGCGCTGGTTCTGTGGCTGGGCGCAAACTCCTGCAATTTCGGTCTTGTGCAAGAGGAAAAGGGGTGAGCGTCATGAAATTGCCCCAGTATGTGGCGGAGTGTTTTTCTGCCTTGCAGGAAGCCGGTTGGGCGTGTTATGCCGTGGGCGGCTGCGTCCGGGATTTCTGCCTTGGCCAGACTCCTAAGGATTATGATTTGTGCACCAACGCCCTGCCGGAGCAGATGCGTCAGGTGTTTGCCCATCGGGACTTGGTTCTGGCGGGAGAAAAGCACGGCACCGTGGGCGTTATTACCCCCGAGGGTGTGGTGGAGATCACCACCTTCCGTCGGGAAGGGGGCTATTCCGACAGCCGTCACCCCCAGTGGGTGGAGTTCGTCAGCGACATTGAGCAGGATCTGTCCCGACGGGATTTTACCGTCAACGCCATGGCCTACGCCCCGGAAACGGGGATCGTAGATCCCTTTGGCGGCAGGGAGGATCTGAAAAACGGCATTTTGCGCGCGGTGGGAGATCCGACGGTTCGCTTCGAGGAAGATGCGCTGCGGATCCTGCGTGGCGTTCGCTTTGCAGCCCGGTTGCAGCTTACCCCCGAAGATCGCACTTTGCAAGCCATGCTCGCTCAGGCACCCCGACTGGACAAATTGGCAAAGGAACGGGTGTTTGATGAGTTATGTAAACTGATCGTGGCGGTATCTGCGGAGGATCTGCTTCGCTATCAACCTGTTTTGACTCAGGTGCTGCCGGAGCTTGCCCCCGTGGTGGGGTTCTGCCAGCATAGCCGGCATCATAAGTACGATGTCTATACCCATACTGCGCATACCGTGGCTGCTGCGCCGGCAGATCTGGCGGTGCGTTGGGCAGCTCTTTTACATGATACGGGCAAGGCGGCAACATTTTCCTTGGATGAGTCGGGGCATGGGCATTTTTACGGCCATGCCAGGAAAAGCGCCCAGCTGGCGGATGTGGCCTTACTCCGGCTGAAAGCGCCCACGGCGCTGCGGGAGCGGGTGACGCTGCTGATCGAGCACCACATGACCGAGTTTGCCCCGGAACATAAGCTGCTCCGTCGTCGTTTGAGTCAGTTTGGCTTGGAGGCGGTGCGCCAGATGATCGCTCTGCAAAAAGCGGACGACAGCAGCAAAGGCGTGGACGACCGATCCTCGGAATTTGCGGAAATTGAGCGGGTTTTGGAAGAGGTTCTGGCAGAAAAGGCCTGCCTGCGAGTGGCGGATCTGGCGGTGAACGGCCACGATCTGATGGCCTTGGGTTATTCGGGCAAAGCCATCGGCAAGGAGTTGGATCGGCTGCTGGAATTGGTGCTGGACGAGGCCGTGCCCAATGAAAAGCAGGCGTTGATGGCTGCGGCGCGGCTTGATTGACAAGGCTTTTGCCTTGTGGTATCCTTAGATTGAAAAGAGTCCGTTTGGAGGGATCGTATGCACTTGCAGGAATCCGGTGAAATGTATCTGGAAACCATATATGTTCTGGCTGAGAAGTCCGGTGCTGTGCGCAGTGTGGACGTGGCGGAGCATATGGGCTATTCCAAACCCAGTGTCAGCCGTGCGGTGGGACTGCTGAAACAGGGCGGTTATGTGGTCATGGATAAGGACGGCCTTCTGACTTTGACGGAAGAGGGCAAAGCGGTGGCCCGGGAGATCTTCGAGCGCCATACGGTGCTGACCCGTTTTCTGACTACCATGGGCGTCAGCCCGGAAACTGCCGCGGACGATGCCTGCAAGATCGAGCATGTGATCAGCAGCGAGACCTTTGCCGCAATCAAAGCTACATTAAAATAAGAAAAGCGTCGCCTTTTGGCGACGCTTTTGTTTTAGGTCTTGCGAATAAATTTCTCGCTGCATTTGGGGCAGGTGATGGCGATTTTGCCTTTGCCTCTGGGTACGCGAACCGGCTGGCGGCACTTGGGGCAGCTGTAATGCCGGTGCTCCCGGTCTTTCAGCCGTTCCAGCAGCATCAGGAATTTCCGGTTTTCCTGATAGCGCTTGTAGGTGTTCCGGGAGAAGGTGCGCCCCAACGCCCAGAACATGAGCACATAAGAAGCGAATGTCAGAATAAGGTCCACCATGACCCAGGGGGTCAGGATCGTCAGCAGACAAAGCACCACGCCCGTGCCGAGGATATACATATTCAGTTTATCCGTGCCGTAGCGACCCATCATAAATCGCTGCAAACCGGCTTTGATGTTTGCCCAAAGACTTCGGAACATACCTGCGGCCACCGCCTTTTCCCATGATTACTATTATTATATGGAAAAAACCCACGATTTCAACCGTTGGGACAAAATGTTCACGGAATGTTTATGATTGAAAGAAAACCGCCGGAATTTTCCGGCGGTTTTGGATCATACCATTTCTTCCACGTACTTTAAGTACCGGGCAAATGCTTCTTCATAGCTTTCACCGCTGGGGGTAAAGATCCGGTCGGTCTGCACCAAAAGGCGGCTGGCGTCGCAAACACTCTCGTAGATCCCTGCGCCTACACCGGCCACGATGGCCGTGCCCAGGCAAGCCGCTTCGGCATTTTTCAGGGTCACGATTGTTTTGCCCGTTACATCTGCCTTGATCTGGCACCACAGATCGCTGGCTGCGCCGCCGCCGGTGGAGCGGATCTGGGCGCAGTTGACACCCAGGTATTCCAGGTGCTCCCGGAGCATAAATGCTACGGATTCCTGAATGGCCCGGACGAAGTGACCCCGGGTGTGCTCCATGGTCAGTCCCAGAAATGCGCCCCGGGCATCGGGGTTGTATTTGGGAATGATACTGCCGCATAGATAGGGCATAAAGGTCAGGCCGCTGCAACCGGCCGGCACTTTTGCCGCCAGCGCGTTCAGGTCGTTGAAGCTCATGCCCTCGCAGAAGTTTTCTTTGAACCATTTCTGGGCGATGCCTGCGGTGGGCGTCCAGGTGAGCAGGCAGTATTTTCCGTCGTAATTCACATGACAGGGCACACGGCTTCCCTCTTGGTAAGCGGGCATCGCATCGGTGGGAGCCACGATGGCCATGGTGGTGCCGGTCATTTCGCTGGTAACGGAGCTGTCGGTGACACCTGCGCCGATGGCACCGGCGATCTGATCCATGATACCGGTGACCACGACGGTGCCGTCATAAGTACCGATGACCTTGCCGCTGTCCCAAAGCTCGGGCAGCTGGCCGGGCCGAACGCCGATAAAGTCCAGCATTTCCTTCCACCAGGCGCCCTGGCGAATGTCCAGATATAAGCTGGAAGACTGCAAGGTCTTTTCCGTTACAAACTGCCCGGTGAGCCGGTAGATCAGGTAATCTTCCAGCAGGAAGATCTTTTCGATCTTGCTGAAAATCTCCGCTTCGTTTTCTTTCAGCCACATCAGTTTGCAGGCGGGCCAGGTGGCGGTGATCTCCGGCTGGCCGGTGACTTCATAAACGGTCTTGACACCGAATTTTTTGTCGATCTTTTCTGCCTGCTCCGTTGCCCGGTTGTCCAGCCAGACGATGGCGTTATACAGAGCCTTTCCCTCACCGTCTGTGACGATCAGCGTTTCGCACTGGGTGTCGATGGCCAGCGCGGTGACGGGATATTCCGCCTTGATCTCCCGGTAGCCTTCGGAAAACATTTGCCAGTAATTCTCCGGGTCAAATTCCACCCGGTCGCCGGAGGTTTCCAGGGTGTAGGATTTGGAAACGGTTTTTAAGGGATTGCCGTTTGTGTCGAAAAGAACCATTTTTAAAGATGTGGTACCCACATCTACGCCCAGCAACGTTTTCATGTATGTTCCTCCTGTGCTTTTTGCAGCATGTCAAATTTATAAATGGCGATCAAAATGGAGACCAGCGTCAGCGAGTCGCCAATCATGGCTTCCCAAGCGCCAACCAGAGCGTTATAGCTGAGCCATAAGAGGCAGGACGGTAAGGTGATGAAGCGCAGCAGCCGCTCTTTTTTCATGCCGTAGGATATGGTGGTCAAAAGCTTCGCGCCAATGGGCAGCAGGCTCAGCCAGCTGTTCCAGGACAAAATGCCCAGCACCAGGACCAGCAGACCAAATGCCACAATGATCGGTGTGGTGGAGCGCTTTTTATCTACGAATTTATAAAACAGAAAGTTCCGCAGACCGGAGATCAGATCCAGCACAGCGCCGGTGTAGGCACCCATCAGAAAATATTGGGCAGAGAACAAAAGTTCCGAGGTCATTTTAAAAAGGACGATCTGCTTGTGCTTTTTGAATTGAAAAGGGACCACGCACAGGATCAGTCCGCCGATGCCTAAAAGCCGGATGAATATGTCTTGCATAGAAAAACCTCCCACTCCTGGGTGGTAATAAACAAAAGCTCGACCATCATTATACAAAAATTTTATATATATCGCAATATGTTTTTGGAATATTTCCGCAGCAGAAAAACAAACCTGGAAAAAAACCTTGGCGAACCGGGGTTTTTCTTAAAAGTTCACAATTTGTTCACAATTTGGGGTGATTATTCTGTTACTATGTTATAACTTAGAGAATGTAAAGGAGCGCACCTTTATGAAGATTAAATTGACTGGCACTCGTGTGATCAACTGGGTTGCCTTGCTGATGATTTTGGTTACTGTGGTCTTGCTGTTTTTGCCCAACTGGACCTATGAGACCAAGGAAAAGGTAGACGGTAAGCGTGTCGACGTAACAAAGGTGATCTCCATTAATGATTATGTCTGGTTCCCCAAGGAGCATAAGGACATGACCAAGATCATCGAGAACATGTATGAAGACCTTTACGGCGATAAGGATTATTTCTGGATCAACGATATGGTCACCATGCCGGTGCTGTTCCTGGCGATGGGTATTGGCCTGGGTCTTTTGAGTCTGTGGCATCAGATGGTACCCATGGCATCCGGCCTGGCGCTGTTCCTGGGTGGCTACGGTACTTACAGCTTCCTGGTTCGGCCTGAATGGGCCATCGGCAGCATGTATACACCGATCCTTGTAATGTGCATCGTGACTGCGGTCGTGGGTGCGGCAGGTGTCGCTTGGTATGCAGTGGTGCGGTATAAGGAAAAGAAGGCAAAGCAAGTTGCCGCTGAATAAAATACAAAGCAGGGAGTCGCTTGACTCCCTGCTTTTTTTATATGTAAGACGGCAGTTTCGGCCGTAAAAAATTTTTTCTAAATGCGAATAATTCCTATTGACAAATTAAAAATGGTGTGCTATATTGTTGTTGTAAATGAGAACGGTTCTCATTTATAACAAAATTCAGGAGGTAGACATGGAGAAAGCGACCAAGCATTTTCGAAAACGTGAAGCGATCTTAAATTGCTTGCGGCAGACGGATGTCCACCCTTCTGCGGAATGGGTTTACGGGCAGCTGAAACCGGAAATCGAAGACCTTTCCCTTGGCACAGTTTATCGGAATCTGGCTCTTTTTAAGGAGCAGGGGCTGATCATCAGCGTGGGCACGGTCAACGGCATAGAGCGGTTTGATGGCAACGCCGCACCCCATGTTCATTTCATCTGTACCGACTGCGGATCGGTGTTGGATCTTTACGGGATCCATGTTCCCGAGGAACTGAACCAAGCCGCCGCTGCCGAAGCAGGTGGTCAGGTTACCGGGTGTCATTTGAGTTTTTCCGGTATCTGCGGCAATTGCTTAAAAAATAAAAATTAAAAACAAAATGAAAATCAAAATTTGGAGGAAATGAAAATGAAAAAGTTTGTATGTTCTGTTTGTGGTTATGTTCACACTGCCGAAGAGTTGGCCGATGATTTCCGCTGCCCCGTTTGCAGAGTTCCTGCCAGCAAGTTTGAGGAGCAGAAGGGCGAGCAGAAATTGGCCGCCGTTCACGAGTACGGTGTTTACGCACAGACTGTGAAGAACAATCCCGACATCTCCGCCGAGGATAAGAAGTATATCTTCGAGCAGCTGATGGCGAACTTCAACGGTGAGTGCTCCGAAGTGGGCATGTATCTGTGCATGGCTCGCATCGCCCACCGGGAAGGCTATCCCGAGATCGGCTTGTACTGGGAGAAGGCAGCTTATGAAGAGGCTGAGCATGCAGCCAAGTTTGCTGAGCTGCTGGGCGAAGACCTGGAGCCCAACAAGAAGGCCACCACCAAGGACAATCTGGCATGGCGCGTAGACTGCGAGTTCGGTGCGACCAACGGCAAGTTCGAGCTGGCCTCCTGCGCCAAGAAGAATGGTCTGGATGCGATCCACGATACCGTCCACGAAATGGCTCGCGACGAGGCTCGCCACGGCAAGGCTCTGCAAGGCCTGTTGGAGCGTTACTTCAAGTAATTCAATAAGATAGGCATTTGTCATCGCCAAGTCCCTGCCAAATGCGGATAGGTAAAAAAATGCAGGGAGGCTTTCGGGCTTCCCTGTTTTTATATAACAGCCAACGACTCGACAGAAAGGAGTAAGAGTTATGTCAACCAAACTTTTTGCCGCTTTGCTGACTGTAGTGCTGACCGTGGGGACGATCCCCGCGCAGCTGAATCCCGTGGAGGTATTACCCACGAATACCTCTCCGGAAGTCGCAAATGCGAGCGCCCTTGTGACGGAGCAGGAAACCCTGCCGCCCGTCGAAAACAACGCTGAGCCGGTGCGGATCACCGCCCAGCAGGCGGAAGAAATTGCCTTGCAAAAGGCAGAACTGACCCGGGAGCAGGTGCAATTCTCCCGGACAGAACGGGATACCGAAAATGGCGTTCCGGAGTGGGAAGTGGAATTCCGGCATGGTGACTGGGAGTATGATTTTGATATTCATGAAGTCACTGGCGCGGTTCTTTCCTGGAATAAGGAATATGACCCGGTAAAGACAGAGCCTCCGGTCACAACGCAGAGCGTTGCACCGGAAAAAGAAGTGGATCCCAAGGCTGTTGCCCTTGCTCATGCAAACCTGACCGCTGATCAGGTAACTTGGGTAAAAGTGGAAAAAGACTTGGACGACGGTATCTGGGTCTATGATGTGGAATTTGTTTCCGGTGATTGGGAGTATGATTATGAGATTCATGCCACCACCGGTGCCGTTCGGGAGTGGAACAAAGAGTACGAGCCCAAAAAGGTCGTAGTCAATGAGCCTGCCGAGCCGGAAAAAGAAGTAGATCCCAAGGCCATCGCTTTTGCTCACGCAAAGGTAACGGCCGAGGAAGCCACCCGTGTGGAAGTGGAAAAAGACCGGGACGATGGCGTCTGGGTCTATGAGGTCCAGTTCCGGGTAGGCCGCTGGGAGTATGATTATGAGATCGATGCAACCACCGGCAAGATCCTGGATTGGGAAAAGGAAATCGACGACTGACAAAGAAAGTTCCCACGGCTGCGCAAGCGGCCGTGGGAATTTGGCAAAAGAGGTGAGACCGTGGAACTGAAAAGCGGCCTGATCCAGGTGGTTCGGGCAGAAAAAGAATGTGATGTGTACTGCCCCATCTGTCATAAGCTTCTCCACTTGGAAAAAGATCAGGTGATCCCCCGCTGCTGCGGCAAGCAGATGGAAGTGTTAGACTAAAAAACGAGGCGTTTTGTAACGCCTCGTTTTTGTATTACATGGTCTTTTGGTAGTTCTCCGGGGTCTGGTCTTCGTTGTAAGTAGGATCCCCGGGGAAGATCCCATTCATTTCCTGCATGATCCGGTAGGCGTCCTGCTGCAATTTTTTAGTGGCTTCCACCTTGGAAAGGGTCTTGTCGTGGAAGATGGGATCGCCGATGTTCAGATCCAGCAGTGGGCTCTTGCCCAGAAGCTTCCACAGACCGGTTCTGGGTCGGAAAGAGAAAGTGATGGGGAGGATGGGGCGGTCAAAGGTCACCGCATATTTAAATACCGCCTTTTTCAGCGGGCGAATGTCCGGATAGTAAAACCACATGGAGCCTTCCGGGAAGAAATGCATCCAATCGCCCCGGGTGAACACTTCTTCCATGGCTTCTTTGAATTTGACCATGGAGCGCAGATTGTCCGTGGGAATGGGGATGCCGCCGGCCATGCGGATCAGCGGGCCGTTGGGGCCTTCCAGGTTGATCTTCCAGGCGGGGAAAAAGCCCAGCCGGGGGCGCATCGCCACCATAATGCAAATAAAGTCCCACATACAGATGTGGTTGGAAACGGTCAGCAGTCCGTTTTTGAACAGTTCTTTGTTTTCTTTCAGCTTTTCTTTTCCGTGGATGTGCAGTCCGTGGCGTACCCACATTACCAAAGGCAGCACCGTGTATTGGCACACCCGGAGCAGCCCCCGCTGGCACTTAAACCAAAAGCTTTTTTGCAGATAGGGGTAATTGGTGTCTAAGTTCACATCCCGCAGATGCTTGACTTCGATCATGTGCTCGTCGCAGCGCTGGGGATATTGGTAGTCTAAATTGTGTCGATAATACATAGCGGCAACTCATTTCTTTTTGTTTGCTGTCAGTATAACAGTTTTTCACTCAAAATTCAACAAAAAGAAAAGAACAGCCGTCCGGAAGAACCGGACGGCTGGGGCATTCAGCCCTTATTGCGCTTGTATAACTGGGGAAAAAGTGTTTTTAGCAAACGGCATCCTCAGCAACGGTTGCGATCAGCGTGGCGTTGTTGATGGCTACTGTGCCGGTAGTGGCAGCGCCTACAACAGTGACCACTACGCTGTAATTGCAGCAGCCGCAGTTGCAGTTGTCGCAGTCACACACGTCAAAGCCAAAGGTGTTGGCTTCGTTGGCGGTGGCGACGGCTCGGGCAAAGGTCCAGATGGGGCTCGCCGGAACAGCGGTGAGCTGGCCGTTGCATTGACGGAACACCTGGAAGTTCAGCGTAGCGGTGGCGGTGTCGGTGAGGATGTTGCTTAAAAATTCTACCTTAATGTAGGGTTTTTTGTAGCCGGCGGTGTCCACATTCAAGTTGACCAAGGCAAAAGCGGTGCCTATTTCGGTCTCCGCGGGGATCGTAACCGTGCCGTAGGTGCGGCATTTGATCTGAATATTTTCTGTTCTTTGGGTTACGGGGCAGCTGCTGCATTCGTTGGTGGTAACGTATTGATATTCGTGCATAACGTTCACTCCTGACCATTCATTTTGGCGAAACAGATGCTTCGCCTAACACAGGTTATTCCGCACCTATCCCCAATGTTCCCTAATTTCTGCATTTGTTTTTTGCGCACTGTGCAGTGAGACTCAGGAAAATTCTGCAATGCAGGAAAATTTAGATTCTTGACGAAATCAAGGTCATTTGCTATCATATCCGAGGTTTTAATATAATGATGCCGATTAAGGAGGGGAGAATATGGCGCAAAAGAACAAACTGCGTTTTTGTAAAGGCGACTGGCTGGCCATCGGGCTTGTGATCGTGCTGGCGGTTGCCGTTTTGTTGTGCTTTTTGCCTACGGACTCCGCTCCTGCGGCTTATGCCCAGATCTATGTGAACGGAGAGCTTGTGAAAACCGTAGCCCTGGATCAGGATCAGACTTTTGAGATCAAAAATATTTATTGCAATCAGATCACCGTTTCCGATGGCGCTATCGCCATTACGGAATCCAACTGCCCCGGCAAAGACTGCGTTCACAGCGGCAGCATTCATCAAACCGGCCGCAGCCTGGTTTGTCTGCCCAACCGGTTGGAGATCCGTGTGGTGTCCGAATCTTCGGACGTGGATTTTGTGGTGGGGTGATCGGCATGAAGAAAGTAAGAACCATCACCCAAGGCGCCGTTCTGATCGCACTGGCGCTGGCGCTTTCCTATACGGAGCGGTTTATCCCGTTGCAGCTGCTGATCCCCTTGCCGGGTGTGAAGCTGGGCCTTGCCAATGTGGTTACCTTGGTAGCACTTTACCTGCTGGGCTGGAAACGGACGCTGCCTATTGTTTTGATCCGGTGCGTTTTAGGCGCGCTGTTTGGCAGTTTGACCGGCCTGCTGTTTTCTTTGGCCGGAGGCTTGCTTTCCTTGACCGTCATGGCTATTTGCAAAAAAACCACCGCATTTTCCGTTTATGGTATCAGCATTCTGGGCGCAGCTGCTCACAACATCGGCCAGATTCTGGCCGCGATGGGCTTGATGATGTCCGTTTATGTGGGTGCGTATCTGCCCTATTTGCTGCTCATTGGCGTTTTCGCCGGCTTTGCCACCGGTGCCGCCTGTGCAGGGGTTTTGGCCGCGCTGAAAGTCGCAAACATCCAAAAAGGAATAGAGTAAGAGGAGCAAAATCATGAAAATAAAGCGGTTGATGATCGGGCTTTTGCTGGTTGCGTTGCTTACCGCGGGCTGTGCAAATATAACGCAGTCGGGGAAAAAGCAGTATACCGCCACGTACCTAGATCTGTTTGACACGGTAACCACGGTAATCGGACGGGCAGACAGTGAAGAAAGCTTTCAAATTGTGGCGCAGCAGATTCACGATGATTTGCAGTTTTACCACCGGTTGTTTGATATCTATAACGATTATGAAGGCGTTGCGAACATCAAAACCATCAACGACAATGCGGGAGTCCAACCGGTGACCGTGGATCGGGTGGTAATCGATCTGCTGCTGGACTGCAAGCGTTACTATGAACTGACCGACGGTAAGGTCAATGTGGCCATGGGAAGCGTATTGCATCTGTGGCACATCGCCCGAAACGACGGCATTCGGGATCCGCTCAACGCCCAGTTGCCGGACATCCAAGCGCTGCAAAAAGCTGCTGAGCATATGGACATGAACTGTGTCGTCATCGACGAGGCCGCGTCCACGGTGTTTCTCACAGATCCGGATATGCGGCTGGATGTGGGTGCTGTGGCCAAAGGCTGGGCGACCCAGCGGGTAGCAGAGTCCGCCCCGACGGGGTTACTGATCAGCGTGGGCGGCAATGTGTGCGCCACCGGCCCGAAAACGCAGGACGGCACTTCCTGGGTCATCGGCATCCAGGACCCCAATGAAGCGGAGAAAAATCTGCACACTCTTTACTTAACGAAAGGCTCGGTCGTCACCAGTGGTGATTATCAGCGCTATTTTGTGGCAGAGGGGCAAAAATATCACCACATCATTGATCCGGCAACCCAAATGCCGACCCAGCGCTGGCGTTCTGTCAGCATCATCTGCCAGGACTCCGGTTTGGCGGACGCCCTTTCCACGGGCCTGTTTCTGATGGATCTGGAACAGGGTAAGGCCTTGGCTTCGGAATGTGGCGCGGAAGTGTTGTGGGTAGACCGGGACGGAAGAGAATTTATGACCTCAGGCTTTGAAAGTAAATTACGGAGCTAAAATAAAACCCCCGGTGTTCGTTGCGAATACCGGGGGTTATTGTTGCAGCGGTTATACTTTGGCTTTTGCCTTGCTTTCGGAGCGGGTCAAATTGTAAATTTCCTCGGTGGCAAATGCCATTTTGGTTACCACGTCTCGCTGATTGACCGGGAAGCAGTAGAAGGTGTCGTTTTCTGTGGAAACGTCTACGCAGTCGTAGGGCTTGATTTTAGGGCAATCGTATTCGATGTGCAGGCTGTTGTTCTGTTCTGGGCGGCGGTGGATTCTGTAATCCTGCCCCCGGTAAAATCCGGTCAGCACCAGGCCGTTTTCTTTATCGTGGCAGAGTTTGCCTTTGCCCAGGGGGAAGAACGTCCATTCCCGGGGCATAGAGTAAACTTCCACTTCGTCTTCAAAGCGGTATGTACCGGCTTCCACTTGCGCGCGTACTTGCTGCCGTTCCCATTCGAACCAGTCGGGAATGTGGGTAAATTCCGTTTCGCCGTCCAGCGCCCGGAGGTCGCCGGTCTCTTCCCAAAACCAACGCTTGCCGCAAGCCTTGCAGAAAAGTTCTGCGCCTTCCGAACCCATCTGGGATTCGGTCAGGCAGTGGGGGCATTGATATAAAACCTTGTGCAGTCCCTCTGCCCGGTAAGGCTCCCGGATGCGAATGCCGTTCTCTTTTTGATAGCGGTAGTCGTCATATTGAAACGCTTCTGCCAGAACCCGGTTGATTTCCTGCACAGACATTTCCTGCACTTGCTCTGCCGTCAGAACCTGAGTCAAAGTGGTGCGCAGCGGCACTTTTCTTTTCTTGCGGAAATTCCAGAAGGGGGCGTACAAATGGTTGCCCCGGTGCAGCACGACCACCACGGGCACTTTGTTCATTTTCACAAGCTTGCCAAGGGATTCCGGCAGGTAAGAGGTGGTTCCGCAGGGGGTATAGCGGGCTTCCGGGTACAGACCCAGCACGTCACCCCGGGCAAGGACCTTTCGAATCGACCGCACCAGACCCAAGTCCATAGTGAATTTCCGGGTGCAGATGGAACCGATCCATTCCAGCAGGAACGGCATGTGGTAGTAGCCGTCGATATTTACCACGTTGCTGACTGGGTTGGGCCAAGTGCCCATGGCGGCCAACTCAAAATCAATAAAATGCATGTGGTTGCTGAGCATCAGATAGGGTGCCTGCAATCCTTCCATGTTGATTTTTTCTACCTTATAATCTTTGCCAATGAGCATCATCTTGGAGAGGATCCAGATTAGACCGGTCCAGAATTTTGTCTGATGCAAGGGCGTTTTGGCAGTGTTATATCGTTTTTTGTTTTTGTAATTTACTTCTATATCCATATCGATTCCTCCGCAGTAATTGTAAACGATTTGTGAATGTATTGCAAGAATTTTCTGAGAATGGTATAATCAAACCATTCTGAACATGGAGTTTGGTTATGGATTTTGAATGGATTTTGTTGCTTGTTGTGCCCGCGATCCTGGCGGCAGCTGCGCTGATCTCGTGGATCTGCTATCGAATGGCTTTCTATAATCCAAAAGCGAAAAACATAGATCCGGAGCAGATCGACATTCCCGAGGGGGAGATCTATGAGCCCTTTCGGCCGCAGATGGAGGCGTGGGTTCGCTGGACCCGGAGCTTGCCTTGCGAAAAAGTGGCGATTACCAGCCACGACGGGCTGACCTTGCGGGGAAAATTCTATGAATACGCCCCCGGTGCGCCCATGGAGCTGATGTTCCACGGCTATCGGGGAAACGCGGAGCGGGATCTGTCCGGTGGCGTTGCCCGCTGCTTTGCTTTGGGGCGCAGCGTGCTGATGGTGGATCAGCGCAGTTGCGGGGAAAGTGATGGCAAAACCATCACCTTCGGCATCTATGAGCACCTGGATTGCCTGCGTTGGGTGGATTTTGCGATAGAGCGCTTTGGCCCGGATTGTAAAATTATTTTGACGGGCGTTTCTATGGGCGCGTCCACGGTTTTGATGGCGGCGGCCAAACCGCTGCCGAAAAATGTGATCGGCGTGCTGGCTGACTGCGGCTTTACCTCCGCCCGGGAGATCATGGGGCAGGTAATTCGGCAGATGGGCTTGCCCCCTGCGCTGGTGTATCCGTTTGTGAAATTGGGAGCAAAACTCTATGGCGGTTTTGATTTGGATCAATTCAGCCCGTTGGAAGCGGTTGCAAATATTCAGGTGCCGACGATCTTCTTTCATGGAGAAACGGACGATTTCGTGCCCTGTCGGATGAGCCAGGCGCTGTATGATGCCTGCAACACCCGGAAAAAGCTGGTGACCGTTCCCGGCGCCGGCCACGGCCTTGCTTTCCCGGTAGACGAGAGCGCATACTTAACCGCCCTGGACGAATTCTTCGGCCCTGTTGCTTCTGGCAAAAATCTTAAAAAACTATAAGAACGCAAAATAAAAAAGTAAAAAAGCACCGGATTTCTTTCAAAATCCGGTGCCCTTAATTCATTTTACTAGACCAATGCGCCATCCTTAACAGGAGCTATGTCTTCTTGTTCTTCTTTAACGATTTCTGATTTAGGTATTCTTAAAAACTTGCTTGTATTAATAATGACATGGATTCGCTTTCTTATCGTATCTTTTTCCTTATCAGTCAACTGTGAGTACGAAAGAAGCTTTTCAATTACATTATTTTTACCTTCCAATTGTTTTCTTACAGACACGCCATTAGGTGGATTTCTATCGTACCAATAGACAACAATATGTCTATTTCCGTCCGCCTTTAACCATTGCGCAAGTTTCCTCCACCATTTTGCATCCGTTTCGCCCAACGACATTCCAAACACACAAACAATTCTGCTATGCGATATCAATTCCTCCGCTTGTCTATGCCATAGACGCCCCAGCGCATTAACACACTCAGCCTTTATCATAATCTCTCTAAACTGAGGCGTGGACAGCAGCTCTTTATTTACTATCTGCCCATCTTCATCGACCCCTATAATTGGGAATTCAGAAATTGTACCATGTACATGAATGACATTTGTATTCAGCTTACATGCGTGATCGGTGTCTCCATTCTTCCACTTTTTTAGTGTCGTAGTTGGTAACCTTTTTAAAATCTCTTCAAGAATACCTGTGTAGTTAAAAGAAACAAAAGACATTTCTCTGTCATCAGTCTTTACATCACTACAAACTGCATTTACAGCAATACGTTCTAAATCCGGAAGCTCTTCATAAAAATTAAGGACTGTATTTGCGAACTCACTTAAACTGCTCTCAGAAATAGCACTCACATCACACTTTGCTTCCTGTCCCTTTAAGTACTGAATAATACCATTCTGAGCATCCTCGTAACAATCCAAAAACTGAGATGCCTGTTCTGCCGAAAATTCAGCAGTATACTTACCTAAGCCAACTTCGAAATCAGCCCATGTTTTTTCTTCATCGGGAACATCTTGATTCATATCCCGTTGGATGTTGGTTTTGAAGTCATTTATGTATTTAAGAATGGATGGTTGTTTACAGTACCATTTATAAAACTTGGAATATGAGCTTTCAATCCCCATACTTACATCAAAACCGTTTCCTATCAAAAAGGTTATTTTCATTTTTCTATACCCCTCATGTTTCTCTTCTCTATAGTGTCAGTCAACACCACTCTACAAGTATACTACTATTATTTTAAGTGTATCATATTTCCTGATAATTGTAAATAATAACACCAATCCTGACATAAGCGTTGGTGTCAAAATTGGTGTCAAACAAAGTTTGATATATTTAATTCACAGAAAAAGTCAGAAAAGCACCGGATTTCATTCGAAATCCGGTGCTTTTTATGGTTGCGGGAGGAGGACTCGAACCTCCGACCTCCGGGTTATGAGCCCGACGAGCTTCCAACTGCTCTATCCCGCGATATCTTGAATGCTTGGCTAGTATAACACACTAGCCGCCCCTTGTCAACACCTTTCTCTCGTTCCGGTTCGACACCGTTTGCAATTAAGAAAACAGCAAGATCAATTTCTGCTGTAAGGTAGAAAATTGTAAGCATAGCCGCTGCTCCATTTACGGTTTCACCTCCATTGGCTTGATTTTTCTCGTAGTATCTTGTATACTTTAAAATTGATAGAATATATGTGTAAACCTGACGTAAAACTTGGAAGATTCCGGGTTGGCGAACCGACTCCAAAAAATCAATCCGAAAGAGGTATCGTGATGCTCCAATCGAATGTGAATTTGGCTAATAAAACTGTGCTTGTTACCGGTGCAGCGGGCTTTATTGGTTCCAATCTGGTGAAGGAACTGTTCAGAACGGCTCCCGGGATCCATGTGGTGGGCCTTGACAACATGAATCCTTATTATGACGTGTCCATCAAGGATTTCCGCTTGGCGGAAATTGAAAAATTGGTTTCTGCGCATCCGGATTGCACATGGACGTTTGTCCGGGGAAATCTGGCTGATCGGGCGCTGATCGATTCTCTCTTTGAGAAATATGCTTTTGCCGTGGTAGTAAATCTGGCCGCCCAGGCAGGAGTGCGCTATTCTATTACGAATCCTGATGTGTACATTGAGTCCAATGTTGTTGGATTTTACAACATTCTGGAAGCCTGCCGTCGTTATCCGGTGGAGCATCTGGTTTACGCATCTTCTTCCTCTGTTTACGGTAGCAATAAGAAGATTCCCTATTCCACCGATGACAAGGTGGATAACCCGGTATCTCTTTATGCTGCAACAAAAAAGAGCAACGAGCTGTTTGCACATTCTTATTCCAAGCTGTACAACATCCCCTCCACCGGACTGCGGTTTTTTACTGTTTACGGGCCTGCGGGCCGGCCGGATATGGCCTATTTTGGCTTTACTAACAAGCTATTAAACGGCCAGACCATTGAAATTTTCAACTATGGCAACTGCAAACGGGACTTTACTTACGTGGACGATATTGTGGAGGGCGTGAAGCGGGTGATGCAGCACGCACCGGAGAAAAAGACTGGTGAAGATGGTCTGCCCGAACCGCCTTATGCGGTGTACAACATAGGCAATAACAGTCCGGAGAATTTGCTGGATTTCGTGACGATTTTGCAGGAAGAACTGGTGCGCGCCAAGGTGCTGCCGGCAGATTATGATTTTGAATCGCATAAAAAATTGATGCCTATGCAGCCCGGTGATGTGCCGGTAACCTATGCGGACACCACCGCTTTGGAACGGGATTTTGGCTTTAAGCCCGGCACGTCTTTGCGAGAAGGTCTGCGTAAATTTGCTCAGTGGTATCACGCTTTTTATCAAGAAAAATAAATTTTTGGCGAAAAAGTGAGGGAATTTATGACTGCATACGAAGCTTTCGAAAGTGTTTATAAAAAAGTGCCCCAACATACAGCGTTTACACCTTATCGGGTGTGCCCGATCGGCGCGCACTCTGATCATCAGTTGGGTAAAATCACTGGCTTTGCTATCGACAAGGGTATTCATATCGCCTATGGACCTAAGCAAAACGGCGTGGTGGAGATTCAGTCGTTGCAGTTTGAAAAACGGGCGCAATGGCACGTGTCTTCTACGCCCGATCGACCAGAGGGCGATTGGGCGGATCCTCTTCGGGGAGCGACCATCGCGTTAAATTCCCGGTATAATTTGAGAGTAGGTTTGTCTGCGGTGATCAGCGGTGAGCTGCCCATTGGCGGTTTGTCTTCTTCTGCTGCTGTGATTATTACTTTTTTGTCCGCTTTGTGCAAGTTGAACCGGATTGATCTGACACCGCAGGAGCTGATTTATATTTCCAAAGAGGCAGAAAATCAGTATGTGGGCGTGTCTTGTGGAAAGCTGGATCAGTCCTGCGAAGTGTACTGTAAAAAAGGTCATATTTTGTATCTGGACACTAGGGACGACAGTTACGAACTGATCCCCCAGAATCCTAATATGAAGCCTTATAAATTCGCAATCTTTTTTAGCGGTTTGGAACGCAGCCTGGCAAATTCCGCCTTTAATATGCGGGTGGATGAGTGCCGCAGCGCTGCCTACGCGCTGAAAGCCTATGCCGGTTTGCCTTATGGCAAATTTGAGGAGACGAATCTTCGGGATGTGCCCCGGGAAGTTTTTGATCGATATGGCGACCGTTTGCCGGAAAACTGGAAAAAGCGGGCAGAGCATTGGTACACGGAATTTGATCGGGTGCAAAAGGGCGCGGAAGCATGGCGCCGTGGTGACATCGAAGCCTTCGGCAAGCTTTCCTTTGAAAGTGGCTATTCTTCTGTTCATTTATGGGAGACCGGCTCTCCGGAACTGATTAAGCTTTATGAAATCATGACTGACACGCCGGGCATTTATGGTGGTCGATTCTCCGGTGCAGGCTTCAAAGGCTGCTGTTTGGCAATCATCGACCCAGCTTATGAGCAGAGTATCGTTAAAAAAGTGACCGAGGAATATTTGAAAGCTTTCCCCCACTTGGAAGGGAAGTATTCAGTGCATATTTGTGAAAGCGCAGACGGAGTAAAGCTATGAAATGTTTGATTTTGGCGGCAGGTTATGCCACAAGACTTTATCCTTTGACGGAAAATTTCCCCAAGCCGCTGTTGGTGGTGAGGGAAAAGACCATTCTCGACTGGTTGGTGGACGATATTGACGCCTCTGGTGCAGTGGATGAATATGTGGTGATTTCCAACCATAAATTTGCCCATCATTTTGCCGCCTGGGCAGCCACCAAAGAGCAAAAAGTTACCGTGGTAGACGACGGAACCAGAACCAATGAGACCCGTTTGGGCGCAGTGAAGGATATTCAGTTTGCCATAGATCAGTTGGGTCTGCACAATGACATGCTGGTTATTGCCGGTGATAACGTGTTGGATTTCAGCCTGACAAAATTTGTGTCATACGCACAGGAGAAGAAAACTACCTGCGTCATGCGCTATTTTGAGCCGGAGCAGAAAAAATTGCTGAAAAGCGGTGTTGTTATCGTGGATGACGATGATCGGGTACTGAAAATGACGGAAAAGTCTCCGAACCCCGAATCCAACTGGTGTTGTCCGCCTTTCTATTACTATACAAAAGAAGATGCAAAATTGCTGCAAAAGGGAATCGATTCCGGCTGCGGCACCGATGCACCGGGCAGTTATATCGCGTGGCTTTGCACCCAGACGGTGGTTCATGCCATGGAAATGCCCGGCAAGCGTTATGACATCGGCAATTTGGAAAGTTATGAGCGGGTGAAATCGGAGTATCGAGGCATCACCGGATAAAGAAAAGAGGTCGCCATGGATCAAGGAACCATTCAAATATTGTTTGCTTTGTTGCGTTCCGGACTTTGTGGCGCAAAGGAAGCGTTGGCGCAGACAGTCGCGCCGGAGCAGCTGCAAGAAATCATGAAGCTGGCAAAACGCCATAATCTTGCCCATCTTGTGGCGCTGGGCGCAGACCGCAATGCTGAAACAACTAAAAAAATTATGTTAACCACAGCGTATCGGCAGGAGCAGCAGAAAACGGTGCAGGATCAAGTCTGCGAACAGCTGGAAAAAGCACAGATCCCGTTTCTTCCCTTGAAAGGCTCGGTGATCCGCTCGCTGTACCCGGAGCCCTGGATGCGCACCAGCTGTGATATCGATATTTTAGTCCATCGCCAGGATCTGGACCGGGCGGGACAGTGCCTTTGCCAGACCTTGCAATTTACCGAAAATGGCCGCGGAACCCATGATATCAGCTATTTAGCCCCCAACGGCGTGTATGTGGAGCTGCATTACGACCTGGTGGAAGAGGGTCGTGCAAACCAAGCTATTTTAATTTTGCAGGACGTTTGGAGTCATTCGACCGTGAGTCCCGGCAGTGAATATTGGTACGAAATGTCCGACCCGTACTTCTATTTTTATCACATTGCCCACATGGTGAAGCATTTTGAAACCGGTGGCTGCGGCGTTCGTCCGTTTATGGATTTGTGGTTTTTGGATCAGGTTTCAAATGAGTGTTATGTAAACCGCAACGCTCTTTTAGACCAGGGAAATTTGCTTCAATTTGCGAATGCTGCCCGGAAGCTGAGCCGGGTCTGGTTTGGCGGCGAGGAACACGACGCGCTGTCCGCGAAGATGGAAGATTTCGTTCTGCGGGGCGGTGCCTTCGGCACGACGGGCAATCGTGTGTCGCTGCAACAAAAACGGCGGGGCGGCCGGCTGGGATATTTCTTCTCCCGGGTGTTCCTGCCCTACTCCAAGCTGAAACGGTATTTTCCCGTTTTGGAAAAGCATTGGTATCTTGCGCCGGTCATGCAAGTTCGTCGCTGGCTGTGGTTGCTGAAACCGGACATGGCAAAGCGGGCAAAGCATGAACTGAGTGCGAATGCCCATGTGGCGGATCAAAAAGCCGTCCAAATGCAGGAATTTTTGGATCAGTTGGGTCTGTGACCGACTGACGATCACAAATAAATCGCGGAAAGAGGAACAGCTATGGTAAATTATCAGGATTATCAACCTAAGGAGACCACCCGGGAGCGGGAAGGCATCGAGTGGAGCATTTCCTATACATTTAACGCAACGGACAAGAAAAATCCCCGGGTTTTGCTCATTGGCGACTCCATCTGCAACGCCTATCAGGTCCCGGTAAGGAAGAATCTGGAAAATGCTTGTAATGTAACCTTCTGGGCATCTTCCAAATGTGTCACCGACCCGGATTATTTCCGGGAGCTGGACTTTATTTTGAGCGCATATGACTATGATGTGATCACCTTCAACAACGGCCTGCACAGCTTGACCACCAATCGGGAAGAGTGGATCAAAGCCTATCGGGCAGCGGTGACCTTCATTCAGAACAAATTGAAAGCCAAACTGTACTTGGTGCTGAGTACGCCTTTGACTGTTCCGGAATGGACAGCCCAGAGTGCTGAACTGAACCAATATACGCTGGAAGTAGCCAAGGAAAAGGGTTTGCCGGTGATCGATCTGTTTACACCCATGGATGCGCTGGACAGAGCGCAAAACTGGAAAGATACCCATCATTTCCGGGAAGATGCTGTTGCAATGCAGGGCCAGATCATTTCGGACTATGTGCGCAAGGCTTTGGGCGATCGGGCAGCCAATGTGGGTCACGCAGTTACAGCCACCGGCCCCAGCGGCGCCATTGAGTAAATCTGTAAAAAAACACACCTCATCACGAGGTGTGTTTTTCTTCTTTTATTCTGTCCGCAAAGCAACGACCGGATCTTTCTTGGCTGCGCTGCGGGAGGGGATAATGCCTGCAAATACAGTCAGCAGCATGCTGATGCCCACCAGAATTGCCGCAACGGGCAGGGGCAGATAGGCTTTCAGCGCTGCAATATCCGTCAGCGCGAAGATGATGGCGTTGATCGGGATGCACAGCAGATAGGTGGTGAGCACACCGGTCAAGCCGGAGGCGCAGCCGATGATCACCGTTTCTGCAATAAACATACTGGAAACATTCCGTTTCGATGCACCGATGGCCCGGAGAATGCCGATCTCCTTGGTGCGCTCCTGGACGGAGATCAGCGTGATCACGCCGATCATAATGGAGGAAACCACCAGAGAGATCGCCACAAATGCGATCAAAACATAGGTTACCGCGTTGATGATGGAGGTGATGGAGGACATCATCAGACCCATGTAATCCGTGTACCGGATCTGGGACAGTTCGTCCTTGTCCTGGTTGTATTGGGCGATCACCGCTTCGATATCGTCCTTGCTTTCGAAGGTGGTGGCGAACAGATTGATGGCAGCCGGATCGTTCAAATCCAGACAACCCAGCGCGATCAGATTGTCCTCATAGGAGGCGTCGGAGAAGGTGAGCACTTCGTCGTAATACTGAGCGCATTGCTCGGTGGTATACTGGGGCAGATCCATAGCCAGCATGGCAGCCAGCTGCTGGGAGGAAAGGGCGCTCATTTGTGCCTTTACCTGGGCGGCATACTGCATTTTGACGCCCTGCACCACCAGCTCTTTGTAAAGCTCGGCCAGCTCTTGTTCGTCCATGTCTTCCAGATACGCTTGGAGCTTGCTTTCGTCCATGCCGGTCTGCTCTGCCAGAACGCCCATCATGGTCTGCACCATCTGTTCTTTCGTGACGCCTGCCATAGCCTGGGCGACCATTGCGTCCAGCTTGTCGGCAGGGGGAATGGAGCTGATCTTAATATAGGCCTCGGCCTTGCCGTTTAAGTCCAGAGATTCGATGTGCTGCCGGAAAGCGGTTTCCTTGTCGGCAGCGCTCATGTTGCCGGTGTTCTCCTTAAAGGGAAGTCCGGTGAAAATATCTGTGGTGGGGTTGTTTTGCTGCGATTGCACCACCGGGGAAGAGCCGGCCTGGGTGATGATGAATTTGGTCAGTGCATTGGTGTAACCGATGGAACCGGAGAGCATGGCGGATACCGCTTCCTCGTTGGGGCGGATAATGCCGGTAACTTTCAGTTCCGTGCCCTGGGTGTACAGATAACGAAGTCCGGCTTCGGAGTTGCGCAGATCTGTGTAAGTGCCGGAAATTTCGTCATAGGTAAAGCACTCAGAGGGAAGCACCGTGCGGAAGGTCATGCTGAGAATTTCCTCGTAAGTCCAGCGGGAGGTGTCCACTTCCAGCTGGGTCTTGTTGGCAGCGGCTTCCAAAATAGCGTCAATGTCTGCCTTGCTTTTCAGACCCAGGGCATACAAGGTCATATCGTCCAGCTCGTTGTTCTCGTCTACCACCAGAACCACTTCGTCGTAGCGGCTGGGCCAGCGGCCGTCGATCAGATCGTACTGCTTTTTCAGCAGGGGGTTGATCAGTTCGCCATTGTCACCGGGCAGGATCTCCTGCCATAGATTCATCGCGCCCGCAGCCATGCCGGAGCCGGACATCATAGAGTAAAGGGGATTGCTTTCGGCCATGTCCTTCATGTTTTCCATGGCGCTCGAATCCATGCCCATAAAATCGCCCATAATTTCCTGCATCAGCGCAGTGGTGTCCGAAGCGATGATGTTGCCGTCGGCGTCTTTGGTGTAGATCACCAGGTTCAGATCATAGGAGTACTGCACACCGGAAACCGCCTGGAACAAGGGACTTTCCGGATCGCTCCGCTGGGCTTCAATAAAGTCCTTGAATGCCGCCAGGTCATTTTCCGTGGCGTCCAGATTGTTGATGGCGTTGATGATCTCGTAAATGGCGGGTTTGGAGTAGACTGCGTCTTTGTCGTGATCGTGGGCAGATTGGGCGCTTTCCATAAAGGCCATCATCAGCGAACTCATATCCACATGGGTGGCCTGAATGGTCAGCGGATACGAAGACAGGGTATCTTCCTGCAAAATGTTGATATAGGTGGTCATGCCCTGGGATACCGCATAGATCAGCGCGATGCCGATGATGCCGATAGATCCGGCAAAGCTGGTCAGGGTGGAGCGGCCCTTCTTGGAGAGCAGATTTTTCAGGCTCAAACCAAAGGAAGTGAAAGGGGACATGGAGGGCTTGCGGTCTTTTTTCTTCTTTTCCGCTGCGGGGGCTTGGAGATCAGCCAATTCTTCTTCCGTCAAAGGAGCGGAATCGTCGGTGATCAGACCGTCCAGCATCCGAATGATCCGGGTGGAGTACTGATTTGCCAGATCCGGATTGTGCGTGACCATGATCACCAGCCGGTCCTTGGCCACTTCCTTTAAAAGTTCCATCACCTGCACGCTGGTTTCGGTATCCAGAGCGCCGGTGGGCTCGTCTGCCAGAATGATCTCCGGGTTGTTCACCAGTGCCCGGGCGATGGCCACCCGCTGCATCTGACCGCCGGAAAGCTGGCTGGGTTTTTTCTTGATTTGATCACCCAGACCTACTTCTTCCAGCGCAGCGATGGCGCGCTTGCGCCGCTGGGCTTTGGAAACACCGGACAGCGTCAGCGCCAGTTCCACATTTTGCAGAACGCTTTGGTGGGGGATCAGGTTGTAGCTTTGGAACACAAAACCAACCGAGTGATTCCGATAAGCGTCCCAATCCCGGTCCTTAAAATGCCGGGTGGAGCAGCCGTTGATCACCAGATCACCGGAGGTGTACTGATCCAGACCGCCAATGATGTTGAGCATGGTGGTCTTGCCGCAGCCGGAGGGTCCTAAAATGGACACGAATTCGTTTTTGCGAAATTGCAGATCGATGCCCCGCAGCGCTTTTACACTTCCGGCGCCGGCGGGATAGACCTTGTGAATTTGTTTGAGTTCCAGCATTTAAACATTTCCTTTCCTGTGGGGGGTAAGTTCATATCATTTTTCTGCTGACAGTATAATACACAAATGGGTTTGTTGCAACCGAGTCCGAGTCGTTTACTACCTAGTTTACCCGCCTTTTGGAAGGAATTTACAAAAAGTTTACAGGAAAGACGCCCGCTGGGCGTGACGCTCTGCCCATTTGGAACAGAAAAACAGAAGAAGTCTGGCGCACTCGAAAAAAAGTGACGACAAATTTCGGCAAGATGTACAAAAATGGGGGGGCGTTTTGTGTACTATTCACAAAGCGAAAACAGGTGTGCACGAAACATAGAAAAAACGCAAAAAATCGTTGATTTTTCTGGGTTTTGCCTATATAATGAAACGCAAACCGATATCGGTTTTGAAAGGAAGGGATATTTATGAACCAAGTGCACGAAAACGCACGGGGAGCAAGCTGGATCCGTCGCCTGATCGCGGCGGTTTTGGTGCTTTCTATGGTCGTAATTCCTGTCCAATTCCCGGACAGTGTTGCGGCCGCAGAGCAAGAGCTCTCCAAGATCTACCCCCCCAACTATTTGGCGGATGACTTTGGCAGCACCCAGTATCTGGATGGCGTCAAGTATCAGTATGCCACAAGCACCTACAAGAACTACATAACCGAAGAAGGTGTTTACAGCGCATACGTTACCGGCGGCACCAAGACCATGCTGAGTCTGAAAACTGTCGGCGCCAACGGCTCTGACCCCTCTGCTTCATGGACCAACTATACCATCGAAGCGGACGTACAGCGTGATGGCGGCTTGACCACCGCTGACCGTGTGTACTTAGTTGGCCGAAAGAGCGCAGCCGGTTACTATGCCATGATGTGGTGTGGTAACAACTTTACCCTGTGGAAAGTGGATAAGGACGGTTTTGAGACCCGTCTTGCCGATAAGGGATCTGGTATCGGTAACCGTGATTTCCAGGGTTGGGCTCATATCAAGATGACGTTCCGTGGAAATAAGATTTCCATCATCCTGACCGGTAAAAAAGAGGACGGAACTTCCGTTGAGACCGTCCACGAGTTTACCGACAGCACCTATTCCAAGGGCGGTGTCGGTCTGTGGACAGTGCGTGCCACCAGCAGCGGCCAGAACTGGACCGGTCGGTACAAGAATGTTAAGGTCACTTTGTCCGATGGCACTGTTGCCTTCTCTGGACCGATCGACCTGGTGAATTCCCGTACCATCAACGGCATCACCTGCTCCTGGGAAGAGGCCGAAACCAATAAGGACAACTTCTCCGACACCGGTGGACAGTTCGTCATTCACTCCGGTCCTCCGGATGGCGAGAAGGACGAAGAAGGCCGCGTCGGTGCTTACGACAGCTACGTGCTGCTGTCTGCCGAGTCCTATAACTCCGTTACCAGAAAGAATGTAGACTTGTCCCAGTCCTGGGAGAACTATTCTGTGGAAGCGGATGTTACCCGTTTGCTTACATCGGATAACCCCATGGCCGGTGTTGTAGGCCGCGTGACCTGCGGACCCAATGCGACCGGTATCAGATCTTACTATTTGCTTGCCTCCAAGAAGGACAGAATTATTCTTTATAAGATCTATTACAACGAAGGCGGTAAAAGGGTTTCTGCTGTTTTGATGCAGGGCGGCGGCAGCGGCCCCAGAGGCGAAGTCCGCCATTTGAAGATGGAGTTTGTGGACGATACCATTCGCTGCTATGTGGATGGTGAGCATGTCTACGATTATGTGGATGACGGCACCTATGGCGCGCCCCTGACCTCCGGTACTGCCGGTATGTATATACAGGCCCGTGGTTGGGCAGCATCTTTCGATAATTTCCAGGTCACCCAGCAGGGCGACGTCACTTCTTTCTTTGATGATTTCTCCGATCGTCGTTATTTTGACGGTGTGATGTACCAGTTGGTCTCCACCGAAGATCCTACTAGGGAAGATGTGACCTATAACTGGACCACCAACCATCCCTTAAAGTTTGAAGATGGTGCATTTAAGATCACCACCACCAAGGGCGTGAAGCAGTGGTCTTTCCTCAACGGTGTGTCCGAGACCGGCGTGGACGTGGACGCTGAGTGGTATAACTATACCGTTGAAGCGGATTTCCGTCGTGTCGGCGATGCGCTGTCCACTGCTGACCGAATTTACCTGCTTGGCAAGGTCAATGGTGAAGGCTTCTACGCCTTGGAGTACAATGGCGAGCTTAGCTTCCGTACCTACGGCACGGACTATGACGCGGCAAAGCCCAGCTTTGAAAGACCCCTCAACGTGGGTGGTGTCAGCCAGGAATATACCGGCTGGGTACATGTATCCATGACCTTCAAGCACGAAAACATCACCCTGACGCTCAGCGCAGTGGTTGACGGTGAAGAGAAGGTCGTTACCCATACCATTCCCACTACCAAGATCAAATTTGACAGAAAGTTCTCTTTGGGCGGCATCGGCTTCGGTGTTGAGCGCGGCAACGGCGCAGACTGGGATGCTTATATCAAGAACATCAAAGTGACGCTGGAAGATGGATCTGTGGTTTATACCGATCCGTTCAATGAGGCCGCTTATGAAGAAGCAACTCCCGCAACTTACAGCTGGAACAAGAAGCCCGACGGCAGGACTCAGATCCTGCTGGAAGACGGTGCGGTAAAGTTCAAGACCCATACGGAGACTAAGGTTTCCACCGCTCTGTTGCAGGGTGTGAACGAAGATGGCGAGAATGTCTTTGACGTGTGGTATGATTACACCGTCGAAGTGGACATGAAGCGTCAGAATGCCAACGAGCAGTCTCCCATGTATCTCATGGGCAGAGTCAATGCCGATGGCAGCTATTACGCAGTTGCCTACAACGGTAACAACCTGGACTTGTATCGCTTCTGGCTTGACCAGGATGGCAAGGAAGCAAAGTCCAGACTGGTGGCCAAGGGCGCTACTTCCAGCAGAGCGTATGACGGCTGGGTGCATATTTGGCTGACCTTCGAGGGCAACACCATTCGTTTTGGCCGTTCTTTCACCAAAGAAGATGGCACGCCCGATTCCGCAGAGCATACCTATATCCAGACCGCGGACGCAACACCTTTCCTGACCAAGGGCGGTGTCGGCCTGCGTGTGGATAGCTACTATGCGGATCTGGGCCCCGACAAGACCGAAAATTCCGGTGACGAGGACGGTCCGTGGATCGGCTGGTTCGATAATCTGAAAGTCACTTTGCCCAACGGCACCGTAGCTTACGAAGATAAGTTTGATACCGTACCTGCTGACAAGCGTCAGGATGTGACCTATAAGTGGAACGTGGCGCAGGGCGCCGGCAACACCGCAGGCGCAGACAATGGCGTTTATAAGAGCACCATGAAGCCCGGCACTTCCAACCTGGCATTGCTCAAAGGCCTTGCTGGCACCAAGGTCGCTGGTGATTCCTGGCTCAACTACTTCGTTGAGATGGACATCAAGCGTGTGGAGGCCGCTTCTGCTAACGATGTGATCTATGTAATGGCTCGTATGGGCGAGACCGGCGGTTACGCACTGCGTTTTGCCGGCAATAAGGCAGCCCTGGGCACCATTACTGCCAACGGCACCTTCACCTCCAAGCTGGAAAAAGATACCAACCTGGGCGACGCTGCTTATGGCGATCAGGTCCATGTGGAGATCTCTCTGATCGGCAAGACCATCATCGCTAAGGTTTCCGGTTATGACGCCGCCGGCGTATTGCAGGAGACCACTTTGGCTATTTCCGATACCACCTACACTGCCGGCACCATCGGCATTCTGACCACCGGCACCGCTGAGTGGACTGCTTGGGCAGATAACATCAAGGTGACTCTGGCAGACGGTACCGTGGCTTATAATGATCCGGTGAACAGCCCCATGGCAAACGTCACCACTTATAAGTGGGCAGAGACCTTTGGCTCTTTCACCAAGAGCGGTATTCTGTATAATGGTAAGAGCGTTCTTTCCGGTGATGTGTATAAGCTCACCACGTTTGACACCACCGATCCGACCAATGCTGAAAAGGGCAACGGCCGTATTCAGAATGCTGCGATCCTGACCGGTGGCGAAAGCTGGAAAAATTACACTGTTGGCGCGTTTGTCATGAGAGAAACCGCTTACAGCGCGAAGTATGCAGGTCTGATCGCTCGGGCAAATCCCGTGTACGATAGCAATGATAACTTGCTGGGCTATACCTATTATTACGTTGCTTCCAGCAACAATAATTCCGGCGGCGTTGTAATCGGTAAGTACGTATTTAACGTCACCAACAACAAGTTTGAAAACATTGAACTTGCCAAGTTTGCCAACGTTGCCGGCACCAAGCTGCCCAGCGGCACTTGGAAGTACATGGAAATGGAAGTGGTCGGTGCAAAGATCACCATCCGGGTCTATGCGGTTGACGCAAATGGCAACAAGGGCAACCTGGGCGGTGAATTCACCTTTACCGACGACGGAACAAAGACCGATTCCAAGGGCAATGTGATTCCCGTATATGCCTCCGGTACCGCGGGTCTGATCGATGTGGGCTCTACTTCTGATGCTATTGCAGCTGCATCCTTCAAAAATCCCACAGTAATCTTGTCCGATGGCAATGTGGCCTTCGTGGAAGATTTCGCTGACTCCGTTAATCATTTCACCGGTGCTGAATATCGTCCCGCAGCTCCCGAAGGCGGCTATGACAATGCATTCGATGCCGACGGTATGACCGTCACTAAGGGCTACTATTCCAAGGAAGATGCAGCTCTTTACGACACCGCGTTCGATGCAGACGGCCTGCGTCTTGAAAAGGCATACCTGCCGCCTCTGGATACCAAGGCTCCCAATAATGCTTTCTATCCCGAGGGCAGAGTGATCGTAGATGCCTATACCCGGCCGTTGATCAACAACTGGACTGTGGTGGATGCCAACCTCTTCAAGAGCGGCACAGACGAATACCCCTGGATCATTCAGCAGCTCTACGGCGAAAAGGACTTCGCCCGGGAGTGGAAGGATTACAGTGCCGAAGTGGACTTCATGCTCACCGGTTCTGAATCCCGCGCTGCTTTGATCTTCAACTACACCAAGACAGGTTATTACTCCGTCAGCTTCGACGGCAGCAAGATGTATCTGCAACACAGCGAATCCGATGCAATTTTGCTGACCAAGAACGTGTCCATGGAACTGAACGTATGGCAGTTCGTAAAGGTGGAAGTGGACGGCAAGGTCGTGGACATCTATGTTAACGGCTCGCTGCTCGCTACCTATACGCTCAGCTCCGCCAGCGGCGGCACTGTGGGCTTGCAGGCGGTTTGCAACGTGCGTTTTGACAACCTGGCCATTTACCCCAACCAGTCCGCAGACCTGCGGAAGTTCACCAGCTATAAGTTCATCGGCACTGCCGCTCAGGAACTGACCTCTGTATGGAACATTGACAATGTTGCCAACTGGAAGCTGGCTGACCGGATCTTGTCCTACACCGGCTCCGGTGTCGGCAAGGCAGAGCTTCGCGTCAAGTCTCCCATTACCAACTACTTTGCTGAACTGTCCGTAACGCCCACCAGCGATACCGCTGTGTTCGGTGTTCAGGGCAGAGTCAGTGGTACCAAGGGTTATGTTCTGACCGTGGATATGGCTAAGGGCATCACCCTGACCCGTAACGGCAAGCAGATCGGCAGCATTTCCAAGGAAAAGCTGTACATTCAGGGCATCAAGCTCCTGCCCAACCAGGAATACACATTGCGTCTGGAAATGTACAGCGGCAGCATCCGCGGCTTCCTCAACGGCCAGCGGGTTCTGGCGGTAAAGGACAGCAGCCCTCTGGGCAGCGGCGTAGCCGGCCTGACCGCTTCCAAGAATGTGCAGCTGCATGCACTGACCACCGGTCAGTCCTATAAGGACACCGCGTTGAAGATCGTGGACCAGAACGGCAAGACAGTTTCCAACCTGAAAGTCAACGTCGGTAAGGTTCCCGATATTAAGAATTACTGGCTGCTCGCTGACAAGGGCGACGGCAACCCCGTAAAGGTTGAGCTGGATATGGTTCTGGACGATAGCCAGTTCGACAAGAACGCCACCGGCACCGTTACCTTCCCCGTGGAATTTGACGGTTCTGTGATCGACTTTACTTACACCGTCGTCGAGCGTCCCGATTTCATCAAGAAGGTGAATAAGGACATCGAAGCGCTGAATCTGAATACTGTCACCGAAGAGCAGTATAAGGAACTTTACGAGCGCTATAACGACCTTTCCGCTGTGGAAAAAGAGAAGATCTCCGAAGCAAATCACACCAAGATCAAGGACGCTCGCCATGCGGTGCTGGTAAAACTGCACCCGGCGCTGGCAGACAGCCAGGTGGTTTACGACCAGTCCTTCGATACCGAAGCTGCACTGGATGACTTCCTCTTGGGCAGATGGGAAAACGCCACCAGAAATGAAGGCTGCTGGTATGTGGAAAACGGCAAACTCTATCAGTACTTTGAAGATGAGTCTGTTCGTACCATGTCCTCCGAGAGCCAGGTAAAGATGGCGCAGCATATCCGTCCCGACATGATCTCTGTGGACGTTCAGGTGCAGGGCACCCTCACCTGGTTCGGCATCACTCTGAACCGTGACGATATGGATAACCACCGGGTCTACTTCATGGTCTCCGACAAGACAGTCGGTTATGGCGGCAACCGTATCCGTTTCTACGGCCACGGCGCCACCACCAGCTATGTGGAAGACGATGTGGATAAGTGGTTCAAGGAAGGCGACTGGATCAACTTGAAGATCATCTTCAATGGCGATCGTGTTCGTTGCTACGTCAATGGCGAGATGTATCTGGAAGCCCAGCAGAAACCGTCCATGGGTTATGACTATATCACCACCCAGGGCGCCATCGGCCTTTACTCTGCAGAAGGCTACCACGCATTCGACAACCTGCTGGTTTACGGTGAGGTCGTTGAATACGATAAGTTCGACAAGATCAACGAAGATCTGCCCGCAACCAGCTGGTCCGATGACTTCCAGGACGAGAAGAACAACAAGGGCAAGGATCCCAGCCACTGGATCGAGAACAACATCAACGAAAAGTGGGTCGTAAAGACCAGCGGCAATAATGTGTACTACGGCGCTAAGGGCAATACCGAGAGCGAGTCCACCACCTGGCTGCACGTTTTGGAGACCAATGTGGACTATTCCGCGCAGCTGCGGATCTCCAAGTCCGGCCAGTACCCCGTTCTGGGTCTGATCACTCGCTTGGTCATGGCTGACTCCTATATCCGTGCCGGTTACGATATGTACTTGAAGAAGTGGTTCGTTGAGTACCAGGCCTTCGGCAACGTAGATCCGGTGATCATCTATGATGATAAGCAGGATACTGCGGTAGACTTCACCAACTGGGTCACCGTTCGGGTGAAGGTAGTCGGCAGCACTTTGGAACTGTATAAGGGCAATACCCTGATGATGACCGCAGATGTGGCCGATAAACCCGGTCCCGGCCGTGTTGGCGTGTTCGCAGAGCGCTGCGATGTGGATATCGACAATGTGAAGCTGGATCTGCTCAGCGGCCAGAGCCATGTGCAAGACGGTGTCCTCCAACACAGCTTGTACTACTCCTACGGTATCACCACTGCCATCACCGCTCCCTTCGTGCTGCACGATGGCAACATCATGGTTTCTGCCTCCGGTCGTTACATTTCCACCGACGACGGCAAGACCTTCGAGCTGAATACCGATCCGAAGTACAACGGTATCAATATTGATAACGGCTTGGTTCTGCACAATGGTAACTTTGTGTACATCACCGTGCAGGATTTCTACACCGAACAGAACAAACGTTATAATATTCCCAAAGCGCGTGTAGGCATCTTGCAGCCCGATGGCAGCTATCTGTGGGTCGATGGCAGCCAGCTGCCCAACGATGAGCAGATCATCATGTCCCAGCCCGGTCGTCAGCCCACCGAGTATCTGATGCCCGATGGCACTTACCGGATCTTCTGGACTGCACCCGCAAACCGTGGCGAGCAGCCCGGTAACAACGCAACTCTGGGTACCTGGTCCCGGGTCTGGTACAGTGACGACGGCGGTATGACCTGGACTGCATCCAAAAATAATGTAGAAGATGTGATGAACCCCACCGTGTTCTGTGAAACCTTCGTGGTTATGGTCACCAAGGATACCACCGACCTGGCCGGCAACGAAGTGAAGAAGGGCACTATGCTTCACTACACCAACTACACTCAGCGTACCCGTTTGAGCTATACCATGTCCACCGATGGCGGTGCAACCTGGCAGGGCGACTATTGTATCCCCAACCTGCCCACACCTCAGGGTTCGTTCGCTGTGAAGGAGGACCCCTGGAATCCCGGCACATATTATATGTGTATGTTCTACAACTACCCCAGCCACCAAGGTGGCGGTGACTGCCGTCTGCGTATCAGCTTGTTCCGCAGCTATGACGGTTTGAACTGGAACTTCCTGTGCGATGTGGACCGTTGGGATTCTGAATCCGGTGATGGCATGCGTTCGTTGTTCCATGCTACCAACTGCTACATCGACATCAGTGAAGACTATGTGTTCCCCAACTTTGGTAGAAACGAGCAATGGGCTCCCGGCAACAATACGCTGCACGGCACCATTCATCGCTTCGAGAAGAGCAAGCTGGTGGACCGCGAGATCCCCAAGGAATACAATATTCCCGATAAGGAGATCCTCTACATCGAGGCGATCCCCTCTCGCGTGAACTTTGCTAAGGGCTCTAACTTCTCCGTGGAAGGCAATAAGATTCTGGTTCACTATTATGACGGCACCACCGAACTCATCGACATGGAGGATACTTACTATCAAGTACCCGATATGACTGAGGCAGGTGTGGTTTCCGTTAAGGTCGACCACAAGCGCTTCCGCGCAACCTACAATATTACCATCAACGAAAGCCACCAGGGCGGCACGGCAACTTGTGTTGACAGAGCTATTTGTGATCTGTGCGGCCAGCCATACGGCAGAACCGCAGACCATGAGGTCAGCTTTGTCAAGGGCTTTGCAGAAACCGAGACGGTTAACGGCATGCACGATC
>JAZRMV010000044.1:0-1597 GCA_045647845.1 Faecousia sp. | reverse complement strand
CTTGGTAACACCGGAAAGGCTTTCCACTTCCATGTAGTAAGCACCGGTGCGCTTGACAAAAACATACGGGATCGGGTCTTTGTTCATAGGAATCTCTTTGCCGTTTTCGTCGTACTTGGGTTTGGGTACTTTCGGCTGCATACGGGCAGGCACTACCACATCAAAACCACGGAAAGTCAGAACCTTCTTCTCCAGCGGATGGTTAATATGGGTCTTAACTGCCGTAAATACCGCCTCACGAATGGCTTTCTGCTCCTCGACCTTCATATCACCATAAGTGTTGGGGGTTGCCGCCACATAATCCATATCGATCTGGGTGTTGGCAATGCGTACTTTCTGCTTTTCAATCAAGTCCGGCAGATCGCTGAGCCGCTTCTTCTTTTTATGCTGCTGATCGATAAAGTCCTGATGGAGCAGGCGGTACTTATCCAGCTCGTTCATCACTTCCACCCGGCGCTTGATCTTGGGATTACCTACAGCCAGTGCCTTGACTTCAGCGTAATTCAAAACTGCCTTGTCAACATCGTCACCCTCACGCTCAACCACATGTCCAGAGAGAATCTGGCTAATAAATCGCTGCTTGGTCTCTAACAGCTGCCAGGAATAGGCGTCAAAGCTTCCCTTGGTGATATAACGGTAAATTTGCACACTGTCGCACGTATTACCTTGGCGCAGGATTCGTCCCTCCCGTTGCACCATATCCGCAGGTCTCCAGGGTACATCCAGGTGATGCAAGGCAACGAGCCGCTCCTGCACATTCACACCCAGACCCATTTTGAAAGTAGAACCAATTACCACTCGCACAAGACCTTCCCGCAGATCCCGGAAGAGAAGGCGTTTCTTTTCTTCGGAATCCGCATCATGGATATAGGCGATTTCATGCTCCGGGATACCCATAGCTTTCAAAAGGCTCTTGAGTTCGTCATAGAGATTAAATCCGGATTTTGGGGTGGAAATATCACAGAATACCATTTGAATAGCCTTGCTGTCCTGGGTGGCTTCATAAATTTCCGCCACTTTTTCTGCGCAGCGGTAAACCTTGGAGTCCGGATCTAAGCCGTATACCATATCGATCAGGCGCATATCCAGCGCAGCTTTACGGCCATCGGTGGTGATCTTCAGGAGGTTGTCCACATGGGCATCAACGCGCTTATGCCGCACATCATCGGCACGGCGAGAAATATCCTGCAAAAACACCTTAAAATCATCGCTACCCGGTTGGGTAGAATCGGTATATCCATCAAATTCCGGAAGTCCCATTACATGATCCACATGGTAGAAATCTGCAATGGAAGAGAGAATCGCAGTCAGTTCCGGCACATTGCCAAACTTAGAAAAGCGAGTGGCCAAATGATAACTATTGGTATCCACATCGATTTCAAATTCTGTGGTTTTCTTACCAAACATCGCAACCCAGGAATCGAAATTGTGGATGTTCAAGAATTCCAATTCGCCGTCCTGCAGATACTTCTGCATCACGAAAATATCGGTAATGGAATTGGTGATAGGTGTGCCGGTAGCCATAATCACTCGGCCGCCATTGTTTTGCCGCTGGACGCAGTGAACCTTGTCCATCATGGCATCGCACTTGGAAGAG
>JAZRMV010000043.1:0-28942 GCA_045647845.1 Faecousia sp. | reverse complement strand
GTGTAAAGTTCCAGCCGCAGCGAAACACCAAAGCGATCCCGCAAGGGTGCGGAAAGCTGACCTGCCCGGGTGGTAGCGCCAACCAGCGTGAATTTGGGAAGATCCAGCCGAATGGAATTGGCAGAAGGGCCTTTGCCTACGGTAATATCGATGGCAAAATCCTCCATAGCGGGGTACAAAATTTCTTATACGACCCGTTTGTGCCGGTGGATTTCGTCAATGAACAAAATGTCACCGGGGTTTAAGTTGGTCAGCAATGCGGCCAGATCACCGGGTTTTTCGATGGCAGGGCCGGAAGTGACCCGGATATTGACACCCATTTCGTTGGCGATGACGCCTGCAAGGGTGGTCTTACCTAAGCCGGGAGGGCCGTAAAGCAGCACATGATCCAGCGGCTCATTACGCCGCCGGGCGGCCTCAATGTACACGGAAAGATTTCCCTTGGCTTTTTCCTGACCGGTGTAATCGGACAGAAGCTTGGGACGCAGACCGATTTCGCCTGCATCCAGCGGCGCAAAGTTGGGGGAAATAATGGGAGCGGACAGCTCCTCAGAAAATTCTAAACTCATAAAATCCTCCGGTTAGTTTTTCATTACCATGGCTTTCAGCGCGTGGCGGATCAGGTCTTCCGTGGCAGCGTTGGGATCTGCGCCCTTTAAGGCAGCGGAAATTTCCGCAGGGGAGTAGCCCAATTCCTGCAATGCAGCGTGAGCAAGAGCCACTGTGCTGCTGTTTTGAACGGCAGGAGCAGCGACCGGGCCTGAGAAATCCAGTTCCACATTGCTGCCGCCCACCTTGTCTTTCAGTTCCAGAATGATGCGCTGGGCGATCTTTTTGCCGATACCCTGGGCAGCGGTGAGGATCTTTTCATCGCCGGTCATGACGGCAAGCGTGAAATTCTGCGGTCCGCCGGAGGACAAAATTGCCATGGCGGCCTTGGGACCTACGCCGTTGACGGATACCAGCAGCTCGTAGCACCGCTGTTCTTCCCGACTGATAAAGCCGTAAAGGTCAAAAGCATCTTCCCGAATGGATTCGGTGATGTAAAGCCGGGCGTTTTGATTCAATTTCAGCTGGCCGGCGGTGTAGGCGGTGATGTGGCAGCCGTAGCCGACGCCGCCGCAGTCGATCACTGCAAGACCCGGCTCCAAAACAGTTACAGTTCCGGAAATATAGTACAACATGATCAGATACCTCGCAGAATGAGTCTAATTAAAAATTTACCTGAATTTGTAAATAATCCTTAATTTTTCATCGCTTTTGCGATGAGGGAAGTGCTGGATCGGGCGTGGCACAGGGCAATGGCGATGGCGTCAGCCGCATCGTCGGGCTTGGGCATGGCACTTAAATTCAGTAAGCGGCGGGTCATGTCCATCACCTGATGCTTGGTGGCGTTGCCGTAGCCGACCACGGCCTGCTTGACCTGCATCGGTTTGTAGGAAGTAACTTCCAGACCTGCCTGCCGCACCGCCAGTAAGATCACGCCCCGGCTTTGCGCAACACCGATGCCGGTAGTCACATTTTGTCCGAAAAACAGTTCTTCAATGGCCACTGCGTCCGGCTTGGCAACGGAAAGCAGCTGCCGCATATCTTCGTAAATGATCTCCAATCGGGCCGAAAAATCCATGCCCGGCGGCGTGGTGATCGCACCGCATTGGATCAGCCGGGTTTGACCTTTTTCGGTCTCGATCAGACCGAAGCCGGTGGTGCCGTAGCCCGGGTCAATGCCTAAAATACGCATTATCTGCCTCCTGTGGCAATGTGATAATAGTAAAGAGCCACGGCAATAATCATGATCACCAATCCGATTCTGGCTGCCCAAAGCTGCCATGCGGGACGGGGGGTGTATACCGGGGTCTCCTGGCTTTCGTCTACATTCATTTGCTGCTCGTCCATTTGAATCACCTCTTAGGCGTATCATAACACATTTGTTCTCTTTTTCCTAGTGATTTTTTCAAATTTCCGGGGGAAAAAGAGAATTTTCTTGTTACATGAATTTCTGATATTGGGGAATACTGGTTTTGAAAAGGCGGTGTGGCAATGAAAGAATTTTACTGTAAGACCAAAATCGTTTGCGGCAGCGGGGCGGTATCGATGCTGAAAGATCTGCAAGCAGGGCGGCTGTTTTTAATTTCCGATCCGTTTTTTCAGCAGAACGGAACGGCAGATCGCCTGGCTGCGCTGAGCGGCGCAGAGGCGGTGGAGGTTTTTTCGGACATCGTGCCCGATCCGTCGGTAACGCTGGCAGCGGCAGGCACCGCAAAGCTCAAAGCTTTTGATCCGGATCTGGTGGTCGCGTTAGGTGGCGGCAGCGCCATGGACTGTGCCAAAGCGATGGTCTATTTCAGCCAAACGAAAGCCAAATTCGTGGCGATCCCTACCACTTCCGGTTCTGGTTCTGAGGTGACGGATTTTGCCATCTTGACTCACGACGATGTAAAGCACCCCTTGGTGGATCCTCGTTTAGCGCCGGATCTGGCGATTTTGGACGATGAACTGTTGCAGCAATTACCGAAAAAATTGATCGCTGACGCAGGCTATGATGTGCTTGCCCATGCGCTGGAAAGCTTTGTGGCAAAGGGCGCAAGTTTAGTGACCGAAGCCCTGGCAAAAGAGGCTTTTTGCCGGGCGTATGCTTTGCTTAGCGCTTCTTACGCAGGACAGCAAAGTGTGCGGTTGGAGATTCATACGGCAGCGACCATGGCGGGTATGGCATTTACCAGATCCGGGCTGGGCTTGTGCCACGCGATGGCGCATGTGCTGGGTGGCATGTATCATGTATCCCACGGACGGTTAAACGGCATTTTGCTTCCTGCGGTGATCGGGTGCAATGCCCATGCAGCAGCGAATCGGTATGCCCAGATCGCCCGGGCAGCGGCAATCAGCGGCAGTGCAGATTCAGTGGCCGTCAGAAATTTGAAAAATGCCTTGATTCGTCTGCGCAGGGAGTTGGATATGCCTGGCACTCTGCAAGAGGCGGGGGTGGATCCCCGGCAGGTGCGGCATGATACCGACAATATCGTAAAAGCGGTGTTATCCGATCCTTGCTGCTGCACCAACCCTATGGCGGTGGACGATCTTATGGTGCATCAGGTGTTGGAAACGGTGACGGGTCATGGCTGAATCTTTGATCAGCGTCGGACTGGATGTGGGAACTACCTCTACCCAGATGATCGTATCATCTTTGACGGTGCAAAATGAGGCAAGCAGTTTTTCCGTGCCCCAAATGCAGATTACCGAAAGGAAGATCCTTTATCAAAGCAAGGTATATTTTACACCGCTTCTGGACGAAAGCCGGGTAGATGCCCCGGCGCTGAAACAGATCGTACAAAGAGAATATGAAGCTGCCGGTCTGCGGCGGGAGCAGGTGGATACCGGTGCGGTGATCATCACCGGAGAGTCTTCCCGGAAAGAAAATGCCCGGGAAGTGGTGGCCGCATTGTCCGAATTTGCGGGAGACTTTGTGGTGGCAACTGCCGGGCCGGACTTGGAAAGTGTACTGGCGGCAAAAGGCGCTGGGGCGGTGAAGTTTTCCGAGGATACGGGGAAAACGGTGCTGCACATGGATATCGGCGGCGGCACAGCCAACTTAGCTTTGATCCGGGAGGGCGTCATTGTGGAGACCGGCTGCCTGAATGTGGGCGGACGGCTTTTGAAATTTGGTGAGCAGGGTGAAATTCTTTATATATCCCCGGTACTGCAAAGGCTTTGCCCGTTCTCCTTGGGAGATAGACCTTCCAAGGAGCAGGTGGCGGATTTGGCCCAGAGCCTGGTGTCAGCCTTGGAAATGGCCGCAGGTCTGCGGGAAGAAACGGCACTTTTAGAGCAGTTGACCACACCGGGCACAGCTATGAAAATACCACGGGAGCCGGTGGTGCTCTCTTTTTCCGGGGGCGTGGCGGATTGCATTGAGGTGTCCAGACCCTGGTTGGAATTTGGTGATATGGGGCCCGTGTTGGGGCGGAAGATTCGGGAAAGCCGTCTGTGTCAGGGACAGTACCGGCTGGGGCAGGAGACCATTCGCGCCACGGTGATCGGTGCCGGGTGTCACAGCACACAGCTTTCCGGAAGCACGGTGTTTCATCGGAACATTTCGTTTCCCGTTAAAAATCTGCAAGTGCTTTGCTTGCCCCAAGAGGCAGCGGAGCTATCCGGTTCGGAGTTAAAAGAAATCATGCTTTCCAAGAAAAAACAGTTGGACGGCACCGGGATCTTCTTTCTTCCCGGGCAGCGGGAAATGGATTATCGGAAGATTCGTGCCTTGGCGGAGAATCTGGTGCAGGCGCAAGGAAACGAGCCCATGTATCTGGCGGTGTGCCAAGATATGGCGAAGGCGTTGGGTCAGATAATGGCGCTTTTGCTGCCGGAGAATATCGGGTGCTTGTGCCTTGACGGGCTGCATCTGGAAGAGGGCAATTATCTGGATGTGGGCATACCGGTAGGGCCTGCGATACCCGTGGTGATCAAAACATTGATCTTTACAGGATAAGGGGGAATTTTATGCAGTTTGATCAGGATTTGGCGGCACGGCAGGAGGCGAGGCTTCTGTGCCGGCAGGCAGAGCAGGCCCAAAGGGCTTTGGCAAAAATGAGCCAGGCGCAGCTGGACGAGATTGTGGAAGCGGTGGCAAAAGCATTCAGCGCCTCGGCTGTGGAATTGGCGGAGATGGCGGTGCGGGAAACGGGTTTTGGAAATGTGGAAGATAAAATTACCAAAAACCAATTCGCTTCCCAGCGAGTGGCAGAGGCAATCCGCGGCATGAAGACAGTAGGTGTATTAAAAGAGTCAGCGGAGCAGAAACTATGGGAGGTCGGTGTGCCGGTGGGCGTGATCGCTGCCATCGTACCCAGTACAAACCCTACCTCAACCGTGTGCTACAAGGCGCTGATCGCTTTGAAAGGGGGAAATTCCATTGTGTTTTCCCCGCACCCCAAGGCGCTTCAATGTACTTTGAAAGCAGCACGGATCGTCTCCTGCGCAGCGGAAAAGGCAGGGGCGCCTCCCGGATCTGTGGCGTGTCTTACTATGGGGGCTATGGCCGGCTGCCAGGAACTGATGGCAGCGCCGGAGGTGCGCTTGATTCTGGCAACCGGTGGCCCCGGTATGGTGCGCGCTGCCTATTCTTCCGGAAAACCGGCTATTGGCGTGGGCGCGGGAAATGGACCTGCCTATATTCACCATAGTGCGGATGTTTCCAAGGCGGTTTCTTGTATTGCTCGGTCAAAAAACTTCGATTACGGCACGGTGTGCGCATCGGAGCAGAGCATTATCGTGGAGAAAAGCATGGAGCAGCAGGTGCGTCAGGAGGCGCAAAAGCAGGGCTTTTATTTCATGAATACCCAGGAGGCGGGCAGTTTGGCAAAACTGCTGTTTCGCCCGGATGGGAGCTTAAATCCTCAAATTGTGGGCAAAAAAGCAGAACTTTTGGCGCAGATGGCCGGATTTGAAGTTCCCCGGGATACGAAAATTTTGGTTGCCCGGGAGCAGGAAGCGGGGCCCACCAGACCCTACTCCATGGAAAAGCTTTGCCCGGTTCTGGCGTTTTTTGTGATGGAAGATGAGGATGCGGTGCTCAGTAAAGCCATTGAGGTTCTGACCCATGAGGGCAGCGGACACACCTTTGTCATTCATGCTCAGGATTCGCAGGTGGTGCGTAAATTTGCCTTGCAGATCCCGGTGTCCCGGTTTCTGGTGAATACCCCGGCGGCGCTGGGTGGTATTGGCGCAACCACGGCGCTTTTCCCGGCATTGACCTTGGGCTGCGGTGCGGTGGGCGGAAGCTCATCGTCTAATAATATTTCTCCTTTGGATCTGATCAATATTCGTCGGGTGGCGTGGGGCACGCAGGAACAGATGAAAAAGCAGGTCTCGGTGGACAGCGACTTGATTGAGTTGCTGGCAGCAAAAATTATGGAACGATTAAAGTAAATGGAAAGGATGTTATACGAAATGGATACAAACTCTCTCGGTATGATCGAAACAAAAGGGCTTATTGGCGCAATTGAGGCTGCGGACGCAATGGTCAAGTCCGCCAATGTGCAGCTGGTGGGCAAGGAGCAGGTGGGCGGCGGCCTGGTGACCGTTATGGTGCGTGGCGATGTGGGTGCGGTAAAAGCGGCCACGGATGCGGGTGCTGCCGCAGCGGAAAAGGTGGGAGAACTGATCTCCGTGCACGTGATCGCTCGTCCCCATGCAGAAGTGGACGCCATTTTGCCCAAAGATCGGAAAGCGCCTCCTGCGCCTAAGGCTTAATGCTTTATACAGAGCAATCGGTGCGGGATAATATCCGCAATCGTGATGGAAAACGAGTCTTTTTCCTTGGCCCGGGGGATACGCTGACCCCGGGCGCCCGGGATTATTTGCGCACTGAAAAAATCGAGATTCGAAGTGCCCAGGAGGCAGCAGTGCAGGAATATCGGCTTTTAAGCGGCGCGGTGATTGGGGAAAAACCGGAGCACATGACCCATTTGCAGGGTCTGACGCTGGTGGACAAAACCCACCCCAGAATCGGATTCCGGGGAAAACTGGATACCCTCCAAGGGGAAATAATGTTATGTCAACTAAAAGTGAAAGAGCCGATCCGGTCGCTGTTGGGGCAGATCTTGGCGGAGATCCGTCTGATTGTGCGCTGTGAAGTGATGGATGAGCCGTTGCCGGAGCGGTCGCTGTGCGGCTTGACGGAGCAGGAAATCCGCAGCCATAGCCATCGCCCCCAGGATTTTTACGGGCAACCTCATTTCATGCCGGAGTACACCGATGGGGAAGCGCTTTTGTGGATCAACCATTGCCGATGCACGGCGAGGGAAGCAGAGCGCATGGCGGTTGCGGCTTTTGTGGACACATACGGAAAAGTAGAACGTCCGGATATTTTACGCGCCATGAATCGGGTCAGCAGTATCCTATATATTTTGATGATCCGATTAAAAAAGGAACATTCGGGCTAGGAGGAAGTTATGGAAAATGTGGATTTTCAGGCGGTGGCGGAGGCGGTGCTTGCCAGAATCTTTGTGCCGGTGGAGGCGTCCGGCAGGCATGTGCATGTGACGCAATCCCAGGCAAAAGCGTTGTTCGGTCACGGTCTGACACCTAAGCGTCCCCTTTCTCAACCGGGACAGTTTCTGGCGCAGGAGCGTGTGACGGTCATTGGACCGAAGGGAAAATTTGACCATGTGGCGGGGCTGGGTCCGGAGCGAAAAGAGGGTCAAGTGGAAATTTCTCTTAGTGATGCCCGGGTGCTGGGTATTGATGCGCCGGTTCGGTTGTCCGGTGATGTGCGCAATACCCCCGGTGCGCTGCTGCAAACGGAGCATGGCCAGGTGCAGTTGCAGCAGGGCGTGATCGTTGCCCAGCGGCATATTCATATCACCCCGGAGGACGCAGCCAGATTGGGCGTCCGGGATAAGCAGGTGGTGCGCTTGCAGATGTTTACGAAGCGCCCGGTTATTTTTGAGCAGGTTCAGGTTCGGGTCTCGGAGCATTTTGAAACCAATGTACACCTGGATTACGATGAAGCCAATGCCTGCGGCTTTGAAGCGGGAGACTTAGGGAGGATACTGCCATGAACCGGGCATTACTGATCGGGAGGGAGCCCGCAGGAAATTTGGGGTATCAATATGTTTCCCAGCCGCCTTTTGAAGCGGTGGTCATCGGTTCTTTGGAATTGGGGCAGTTGCTGCATTTTTGTGAAAATACGGTGCTTTCTGCTTTGGCGGAGGGGAAATCCGTGTTTTTGTATACCCCGGGGCTTCCGGAAGCGCCTAAAAATCGGGCGCTGGCTGCCAGTTTGACGGCAGCGCAGCGGGAACTGAAAAATTGGGGTGTGATTTTTACCGATGGAGGCAGAAAACGGCTGGTTACCGCAGAGGAAGCACGGTCACTACGGCAGCAGGGAAAGCGGCCGCAGCCCGGTGCGGTGATGACGCCCTTGGCTAGGGAAATTATGGAGGGATCGGATTGAAAATTGGTAAAGTGACCGGCTCGGTATGGGCAACACGGAAAGCGCCATGCCTGCAAGGGCAGACTTTTCTGGTGGTTGATGTGAATGATCAGACGGTGGTGGCGGCAGATCAGGTGGGTGCCGGAGTGGGCGATCATGTGCTCCTGGCAACGGGAACGGTGGCATCCCGGTTTTGTATGGATGCCCCAGTGGATGCGGCTGTGGTGGCCATACTGGATCCGAAAGGAATGAATGATCGCTGATCGTAAGGCAAAGGAGGGGTAACTTATGTCCGCCCATGAAATTTTAATTCTTGTGATGGCCGCTTTTGCGGTGTTGGGTGCGCTGGATCGGATCTTTGGGAATCGGTTCGGCTTGGGACAGGAATTTGAAAACGGAATTTTGGCGATGGGCTCCTTGGCATTGGCCATGGTGGGGATTATTTGCCTTGCACCGGTGCTGGCCAATGTGCTTCGCCCGGTGGTGGTGCCGGTATATCAGTTTCTGGGCGCAGACCCGGCAATGTTTGCCGGAACGATCCTGGCCTGCGATATGGGCGGTGGCGCACTTGCCCAGGAATTGGCGGTCAGTCAGGAGGCGGCCTTGCTTGGAGGTGTGCTGACCGGTGCGACTCTGGGCGCGACCATCGTGTTTATCATTCCCGTGGCAATGGGTATCGTTTCTTCTTCCGATACTCCCTTTGTGGCAAAGGGCATTTTGTGCGGCATCGTAACGGTACCTCTGGGTATTTTTGCTGGGGGCTTGGCGGCAGGTTTTGCACCGCAAATGATTTTGGAGAATCTGGTTCCTATTGTTTTGATTGCGGTGCTTATTGCCATCGGTTTGTGGAAGTGGGAAAAGGCGATGATCAAAGGCTTCTCCTTGTTTGGCAAACTGATCGTCACATTGATCACCGTCGGCTTAGTCTCGGCGATCGTGGAAAGCCTTACGGGCTTCGCTTTGATTCCGGGCATGGCACCCATCAGCGATGGATTTGAGACCGTGGGCGCGATTGCTATTGTGCTTGCCGGTGCGTTTCCGTTGGTGTACGCCATCACCAAGCTGCTGAAAAAACCGTTGCTTTCTCTGGGTACCCGGTTGGGCGTGAATGATACGGCGGCGGCCGGGCTGATCGCCAGTTTAGCAAATTCTATTGCCACCTTTGGCATGATGAAGAATATGGACGCCAGGGGAAAGGTGCTGAATGTGGCCTTTGCGGTTTCCGCTGCCTTTGTGTTCGGCGATCATTTGGGCTTTACTGCGGAATTTGCGCCCCAGATGCTTTTGCCCATGATCGTGGGCAAACTGGCAGGCGGTGTCAGTGCGGTGGCGGTGGCCATGTGGCTGACCCGAAAAAAGCATGAGGGAGGAAATGTATGATTCTGAAAACAGTCATCTCCGGGAAAACCTATGAATTTCGGAATGTGAAAGATGTGTTGGCGAAAGCCAATGAACCGAAGACCGGCGATGTGTTGGCGGGGATCGCTGCCCAGTCCAATCAGGAGCGAATTGCAGCGAAAGTGGTGTTATCGGCACTGACTTTGGCAGATCTGCGGGAAAATCCTGTGGTTGCCTATGAAAAAGACGAGGTGACCCGGATCATTCAGGATGATGTGAATGAAGCGGTGTACCGGAAAATCCGGAACTGGACGGTCAGTGATCTGCGGGAGTGGATTCTTTCCGAGCAGACTTCCGGAGCGGACATTCGGAAGATCAGCCGAGGCCTGACCTCTGAAATGGTAGCGGCAGTTGCCAAAATTATGAGCAACTTAGACTTGATTTACGGTGCAACTAAGATCAAAATTACCGCTCATTGTAATACAACGATCGGTCTTCCGGGCACCCTTAGTTGCCGTTTACAGCCTAACCATACCACCGATGACCCGGAAGGCATCACCGCTTCGACTCTGGAAGGGCTGAGCTTTGGTGCCGGTGATGCGGTGATCGGCTTGAATCCGGTGACGGATAGCCCGGAGCAAGTGGGGAAAGTACTGCGTCGTTTTCAGGAGATCAAGGAGCATTGGCAGATCCCGACCCAGATCTGCGTCCTTGCCCATGTGACCGCCCAGATGAAGGCGGTGCGTGACGGCGCTCCCTGTGATTTGATTTTCCAGTCCATTGCCGGCAGCGAAGCGGGAAATGCGGCCTTTGGTTTTAACGCAGCCACTATTGCCGAAGCCCGGGATCTATTGCTCCGGGAAGGCACAGCAGAAGGGCCGAATGTACTTTATTTTGAAACAGGGCAGGGATCGGAGCTTTCTTCCAATGCGCATCATGGGGCGGATCAGGTGACCATGGAGGCTCGTTGCTACGGCTTTGCCAAGCGGTTTCAGCCGTTTCTTGTGAACACGGTGGTGGGCTTTATCGGACCGGAGTATTTGTATGATGCCCGGCAGGTGACCCGTGCCGGTTTGGAAGATCATTTTATGGGTAAGCTTACGGGCGTGTCCATGGGCTGCGATTGTTGTTACACCAATCACATGAAAGCGGATCAGAACGATATTGAAAATCTGGCGGCGCTGCTTACCATGGCCGGGTGCAATTATTTTATGGGGATTCCCCATGGGGATGATATTATGCTCAACTACCAGACCACCGGTTTCCGGGAAACTGCGGCACTTCGGGAGATCACCGGAAAGACTGCCATTCCGGAATTTCAGCGGTGGCTGGAAAAGATGGGCTTTGTGGAAAACGGAAAATTGACGAAAAAAGCCGGTGACGGTTCGTCCTTGCTGTTTTAAGGAGGGCGCAAAATGAACAAACAGGAATTGACTGCTATGGTGGCGGAGATCTTGGGTCAGTTGGGGCAGGAACCTATGGTCAAAGGGTCGGATTACAAGCCCACAGATCCCGGCCCTCAGAAAAAGGAAACCGCTTATTCGGACGGAGATTTTGTTCCAGATGTGACCGCACTGGATCTTCGCAAATTGTATTTGGTGGAAAACGGGGCGAACCCGGATGTGTTTCAAAAAATGAAGCAAAAAACTCCGGCGCGGCTGGGCTCCGGCAGAGCAGGCCCCCGGTATAAGACCCTGACTATGCTCCGGTTTCGGGCAGATCACGCGGCGGCGCAGGATGCGGTGTTTTCTCAGGTGGACGAGTCCTTTGCCACGAAAAACGGACTTGTTCCGGTGCAGACTTGTTGCAAAGATAAGGATGAATATTTGACCCGACCGGATAAGGGCAGAATCTTTAATGAAGAAAATGCGGCAGTAATCCGCAAAGCCATCACCGGTTCGCCCAAGGTGCAGGTGGTGGTGGGCGACGGCCTTTCCTCTGCGGCCATTACCGCCAATGCCATGGATTGCCTTGCGGCTATGACCGACGGTTTGAAAGCCCGGGGAATTTCCCTTGGAAAGACTTTGTTTGTGCGCTATTGTCGGGTGGGTGCCGGTGATGCAGTGGGCGATATTACCGGCTGTGAGCTGGTGTGCGTGCTGGTAGGGGAGCGTCCGGGGTTGGTAACGGACAAGAGTATGTCTGCGTATATCACCTATCAGCCCCATACGGGGGTATCTGAGTCTGCCCGGACGGTGGTGAGTAATATTCACGCCCAGGGTACGCCTGCGGTGGAGGCAGGCGCCCATATTGCGGAGCTGATCGAAAAGATCTTGGACAAAAAGGTGTCCGGTGTAGGATTGCACTTGGAGGAAAAGGCATGATCCCCGTGAAAATTCTGGCGGTGCGGTTTCTTGCAAATGTTTCACCGGAGCTTGCCCGGTCGCTGGGCGCACCGGAGGGATATCGCAGCTTAGGACTGATCACCACTGACTGCGACGATGCCACCTATATTGCCCTGGACGAAGCGACCAAGGCAGCGGAAGTGAAGGTTTGCTACGGCAGAAGTTTTTATGCCGGAGCAGCCAATGCGTCTACGCCCCATGCCGGTGAAGTGATGGGGATTCTGGCGGGCATGACACCGGGCGCGGTCAAAAGCGGTATGGACGCAGTGATCGCTGCTCTGGGCAGAGTGGGGTTTGAGCAGGTGGGCGAAGTGCCTTATCTTGCCCATACGGTCAGCAGCGCAGGCAGTTTTCTGGCCGCTGAGGCGGGCGTGCCGGAGGGGTCTGCGGTGGCATACCTGATCGCACCGCCCCTGGAAAGTATGTATGCCATGGACGCTGCGCTGAAAGCAGCGGACGTAATGTTATGTAAACTATATCAGCCGCCCAGCGAAACCAATTTCGGCGGCGGACTGCTTCGGGGCAATCAGTCGGCATGTGACGCGGCATGCCAGGCATTTGCCGCAGCGGTAGCGGAAGTGGCGCGCGCCCCTTTGCAGGGGTGAAATGTGTTTGCCAGTTGACAAAATATGCCTGCACAGGTATAATGTTTTCTAGTGCAAAGGCAATGAAAAGAAGAGTACGCAGCGGAAACCATTCAGAGAGCCTTCGTTTTGGTGAGAGAGGGTATGTCGGAGGTTGCGGAACATGGTCTTGGAGCCGGTGTGTCGATAGGTAGGCATGCCCGGGTGCGCCCGTTATCGCGTGTTGAGGCAGGTTTTTCTGCGAATCAAGGTGGTACCGCGTCAATTTTGTCGCCCTTGGGTTTCCCAAGGGCGTTTTTTATTTTAGGAGGTATTTTTTATGTGCAATTCCTGCAAGGGTAATTATTACATTACAACGCCCATTTACTATCCCTCGGACAAACTGCATATCGGCCATGCTTACTGCACCGTGGCTACTGATGCCATGGCTCGGTTCAAGCGGCTGCAAGGCTACAACGTGAAGTTTTTGACCGGCACAGACGAACACGGCCAGAAGATCGAGGATAAGGCTCGTGAAGCGGGTGTTACGCCTCAGGAATTTGTGGATCGGATCGTGCTGGGTGATCGGGGCGTATTGGATCTGTGGAAGCTGATGAATATCAGCTATGATCGGTTTATCCGCACCACTGATGACTACCATGTGGCCGCGATCCAGAAGATCTTCAAGAAGATGTACGACAAGGGCGATATTTATAAGGGCGCATATACCGGCAAATACTGCAAGCCTTGTGAGTCTTTCTGGACGGAGAGCCAGTTGGTGGACGGCAAGTGCCCCGACTGCGGCAGAGAAGTGCAGGACGCTCAGGAGGAGGCTTACTTCTTCCGGCTGAGCAAGTATGCCGATCGGATCCAGGATTTGCTGGAAAACACCGATTTCTTAGAGCCCCGCAGCCGTGTTAACGAAATGGTGAACAATTTTATCAAGCCGGGTCTTGATGACCTGTGCGTTTCTCGCACCAGTTTTTCCTGGGGCGTGCCGGTGGACTTCGATCCGGGCCATGTGGTCTATGTGTGGATCGATGCGCTGTTTAATTACATGACCGCCTTGGGCTTTGAGAATGATAAGTATGACGATCTGGCTGAGTTCTGGCCTGCGGATGTGCACTTTGTGGGCAAGGAGATCGTCCGTTTCCACTCCATTATCTGGCCGGCAATGCTCATGAGTTTGGAACTGCCTCTTCCCAAGAAGGTGTTCGGTCACGGCTGGTTGCTGCTGGACGGCGGTAAGATGTCCAAATCCAAGGGCAATGTGGTAGATCCATATATTCTTTCTGAGCGTTTTGGTGTGGATGCGCTGCGGTTTTTCCTGCTTCGTTCCTTCCCCTTCGGTTCCGACGGTAACTTCTCCAACGAATTGCTGATCTCTACCATCAACACAGACCTTGCCAACGATCTGGGCAATCTGGTCAGCCGCACGGTGGCCATGGCGCAGAAGTATTTTGGCGAGCGTTTGCCGGAAAACCAGTTGAAAGATTCGGCTATGGATGCAGAATTGATCGAAATGGTCGCTTCCTTGCGGGATAAATATGAGGAGCAGATGGAAAAGTATGCGTTCCAGAATGCTCTTGCTGAGGTGTTTAAGGTCATCTCCCGAGCCAATAAGTATATTGACGAGAATGCACCCTGGGTGCTGGCAAAGTCCGAGGAAAATCATCCCCGGCTGGCAAAGGTGTTGTATAATCTGCTGGAAACGGTTCGGGTATGCGCTGGTTTGCTGACGCCTTTCATGCCCGGTACCGCAGAGCAGATCGCTGAGCGTTTGGGCGGCGCGCCCATGGATTGGGACAGCCTGGGTCAGTATGGCCTGCTGGATCCCCAGGTGGCCACGGTGGCAGGCCCTGCATTGTTCCCCAGAATTGATATGGAAAAGGAGTTGGCAGCTTTGGAAGAATTGAGTAAGCCCGTTTCTGCCATTGAGATCGAGCCTTATGCGCAGGAAAATGTGGATTTTGATACCTTCTGCAAGTCCGATTTTCGTGCGGTGAAGGTCAAAGCCTGCGAAAACGTGAAAAAGAGCGATAAGCTGCTGCAATTTACTCTGGACGATGGCACCGGCACGGATCGGCAGATCCTTTCCGGCATTGCCAAGTTCTATAAGCCGGAAGAGTTGGTGGGTAAGACCCTGGTGGCGATTACCAATCTGCCGCCCCGGAAGATGATGGGCCGTGAATCCTGCGGTATGCTGCTGAGCGCGGTGCATACGGAAAAGGGCGAAGAAAAGCTGAACCTGATCATGTTGGACGACGCGATCCCTGCCGGCGCAAAGCTTTGCTAAAATAAAACGAGCCGCCCTGTGAGGATTCACAGGGCGGTGTATTTATGTTATTTTTCGTCAGATTGCAGGCGGTTGGATTTTAACCAGTCCTTAACAATTTCTTCGGCAACTTGGGATATGCTCCATTTCTTTTCTTCGGAGATTTGTTCCAAGACCGCCTTTGTTGCGGCATCTGTGCGGAAAGTAATGTACTCGGTTCGTTTCTCAGTTTTTCTCATATTTATCACCCATATACATGGTATACCTAATTTCTTGACAAAACTAGCGATACTAGGTATATTTAGTATATCTAAATGGAGGTGATCTTATGTCAGACGAGCAAATTGAGGCGATATACGATACATTAACCGGCGAATTGCGAGAGGAATATTGTGTGCCCGGTGTAGAGAATTTGTTTGAAGAGGGCAGTGAGTGCATGGCTTGCTATGGTCGCTTTCTGGAAGCCTATGGACGTCTGTGCAGCCGCCTTGGGGTGAAGGATGAGGATGCGGATGTGGAAATCATCGTCAATGCGTTTATGGATATAGAGCGCATCGTTTCTTTTCGAATGTTTTACTACGGGATGAAATTTGGCGCCAAATACGGCTGCGAGTTACCGGATGAATAATTCAGCATTGTGATAGAAAACCGCCCTGTGAAACTTCACAGGGCGGTTGAAATTTTATTCTTCCCAGTTGTGCCAGACGTTCTGCACATCGTCGTCATCTTCCATGACTTCAATGAGCTTTTCCATCTGCTTGATATGTTCTTCGTTGTCCAGCTTCTGGTAGTTCTGGGGTACCATTTCGATCTGTGCGGAAGCGAAGGTGTACTTGGACAGATGCTCTACCACCGCGTTAAAATCGTCGGGATCGGTGTAGATGGTGAAGCAGTCTTCCTCTGCCTCAAAATCGTCCGCACCTGCATCCATGGCGTCCATCATCACTTCTTCTTCGTCTAGATCGCCGTCTTCGTTGTCGATGACCAGCACACCCTTCTTATCGAAAGACCAGCTGACGCAGCCGGAAGCGCCCAGGTTGCCGCCGTATTTGTCGAAATGGTGGCGCATAGAGCCGGCGGTACGGTTGCGGTTGTCGGTCATGGTCTCTACGATCACAGCAACACCGCCGGGGCCGTAGCCTTCGTAGGTGATGGATTCGTAGCTGTCGCCGCTGCCGGCGCCGCTTGCCTTTTCCAGACAACGCTTGATGTTGTCGTTGGGCATATTGGCAGCCTTTGCCTTGGTGATGACGGTGGCAAGGCGGGAGTTGTGAGCCGGGTCGATGATGCCGCCGCCTTCTTTCACGGCAACGATCAGTTCTTTTGCGATCTTGGTAAAGGCGGCAGCGCGCTTGGCGTCCTGCGCACCTTTGGTTTTTTGAATGTTATGCCATTTGGAATGTCCGGACATGGTTTGATCTTCCTCTCGTAACTGTAAAAAATAATCGGGTATATTTTAGCACCTCAGGTGTCAAAAATCAATAGAATTTCACGCAATCTGTGTGGGTTTCGGAGATTTTTACGGTAATTTCCGGGAAAGATTCCCGGAGTTTTTCAGCCAGAACCGCAACCACGGGATTTTCCGTGTGGAAGTGACCTGCGTCAATCAGGTTCAGACCCAGCTCTTTGGCATCCCAGAAGGGGTTGTATTTTACGTCTGCGGTGACGAAGGTGTCACATCCGGCAGCAAGTACTTCTGCCAGTGCATCTGCGCAGCTGCCGCCACCGACGGCCACATGGCAAACGGGCTTTTCGCCATCTACATAACGCAGCCCTTCGCAGCCTAAGTTCTCCTTGACCGTCTGCAAAAATTGGGACAGTTCCTGGGTGGGCACGCTGCCTTGGCGGATCAGGTTGCCGGTTTGCTCCATGATGGTTACTTGTGAAAGTCCCAGCTTTGCCGCCAGCACATCGTTGACACCGCCGATGGCGCAGTCTAAATTGGTATGCAGGCAAATATGGCTGATCCGGTTGCGGATCAGGGTTTGCAGACTTTTGCCGATGGTGGTCTCATCGGTCACAGAACCGATGGGCTGAAAAATCAGCGGGTGATGAGTCACCAACAATTCCGCGCCAAAATCTGCCGCTTCCTGGCACACATGGTCGAAAGGATCCAGCGCTATCAGAACTTTGGTGACGTTCGCAGATAAACTGCCGCAGTTCAGACCCACATTATCCCAGTCCATTTTTAAGGATCGGGGGGCAAAATTTTCCAGACAAGTAAGAATATCACTTACGGTGACCATAAGGTTTCCTCCTTTATAAAGGGGTGTTTTCCAGTGTTTCTAAAATAGCCGCCAGTTCCGGGTCAGACCGGTGAGAAGTGGCGATCTTTAAGCCGTTTATCACCCATGCGGCATATTCGGAAAGCTCCGGGTCACCGCTTTTGAGCAGGGCAGGGGTCAGGTAGGTTTCCGCGGGGGTCAGACGGGGTCGCTCCGGTTGGAAGGTTGCTTCCATGACGGTATATAAGAATTTTCCGTCCCGCACCAGATTTTCCCGTGCGATATGCCAGCCGGAATCGGAAAGATACTGGCGCAGAATGGGGGTCTTGCTTTGGCATTGGAGGATCAGCCGATAGCTTTTCTCTTGCAGCCAAGGGGCAGCGTGCAAAATGGAGATCATGGTATCCGCGCCCATGCCGGCGCAAACCAGACAGTCAAAATCCCGGGGGATCTTTTCCACACCGTCGGACAGAAAAAACTGCATATTCTCCCGAACACCGAATTTCTCCGCATTTTGCACCGCGCTTTGCAGGGGCATTTGGTTGATGTCTGCGGCTATGCAGTACCGTGCGATTTGATTTTTCAGCAGGTAGATGGACAAATAGCCATGGTCGCAGCCGATGTCTGCCACCCGGTCACCGGCACGCACCAGTCTGGCGCAGGAAAGAAGCCGGGGGGTAATGGGAATGTTCATAGAATTCTCCTAAAAACAAATGCCATCCCGGTCTGGGGATGGCATTGCCGGTTTAGTTGGCGTTCTTTGCAGCCTGGTCAGCCTCAAAGGCTTCCAGAAAATGATTCAGCTGGGCGAGGAAAGAATCGCAGTCAATGCCGTGAACCATGCAGGCTTCTTCCACGGTCTCACCCCGGGAAGAGGGGCAGCCGAGGCAGTGCATGCCGATGGCAAAGAACAGCGGTGCAGCCTGAGGCGCAACGTCCAGCACGTCACCGATGATGGTGTCTTTTTCAATCTTAACAGCCATAATATGACCTCCTGTAACAATTCTTGCCCTATTATAACCGCTCTTGCGGAAAAAAACAAGAGGTTTTTCGCATTTTCACCAACAAAGAAAAATACGGAAAATTTGTTGATAATTGGGCGTGGGCGTGCTATGATGGGTTAAGATTTTATAAGAAAAAAGGAGCAATGCTTTATGTATCCCAGAGCAAAACAGGAACAATATTTAGAAGGCACTTATCAAGTTAAGGAAAATTATGCAGATTGCGATCTTTTGCGCTTCTATAATCGGATCAAAGAGGGCAATCAGGACGTAAAGGTTTTGCCCGTCAGCCTTTTTGAGAAAGAAGAGTATTTGCTGACCATTAACGAAAATGGCGTTACCTTGCACACTTCTACCGAGGAAGCTATTTTCCGTGGCGCTACCACGCTGTATCAGTTGGTGGGAGAGCATGAGGGCAAGCTGCCTTATGCGGTGATTGCCGATAAGCCGGATCTGAAACGTCGTGGCTATATGCTGGATATCAGCCGCTCCAAGATGCCCACCGTGGAGACCATTAAGCAGTACATCGACCTGCTGGCGCTGCTCAAATACAATGAGTTCCAGCTTTACATGGAGAGCAACTGCTTCAAGTATTCTGCTTACCCCAAGTATACCGAGGGATTTGACTGTCTGACCCCCGAGGATATTCATGAATTGGATCAGTACTGCGCCGATCGGTTTATTGATTTGGTGCCTAACCAGAATTCTTTGGGTCATATGGGTTATTGGCTGGAACAGGAAGAATTCAAGCATCTGGGTCTGGGCGATGAGACCCATAAAAACAGCACCACGCTGAATCCGTTGCTTCCCGAGAGCATGGAATTTTTGGATAATATGTACGGTTCCTTACTGCCCCATTTCCGTTCCCGGTGGCTGAATGTGGGCATGGACGAGGCGTTCGAACTGGGCAAGTACCAGATGGAAGAGTATACTGCCATGCACGGCAAAGACCGGGCATTTATGGAGCACCTGAATCGGGTGGATCGGCTGGCCCGGGATAAGTACGGCAAGAAGATCATGTTCTGGGCGGATATGATCTACAAGTATGAAGACCTTTACCACATGGTTCCCAAGGACGCCATTGCTTTGGAGTGGGGCTATGAATTGATCCAGTCCCAGGTGATGACTGCCCACTGCATTAACTTCCAGAAGGCCGGCATTAAGTATTATGTATGCCCCTCCTGCAACGTGCATCTGAGCTTTACCGGCCGCTTTGATGTGACTTCCTTTAACGTGCGTACCGCAGCGGAAATCGCTCGAGATTACGGTGCAGAGGGCCTGCTGATGACCGACTGGGGCAATAGCTATAACCCCCATTTCCCGGTTTGGAGCTTGCTGCCTTGCGCCCTTGCGGGTCAGTACGGCTGGAACATCGGTGCGGAGCAGAACGGCGAGACCTTTAAGGCCGAATTTATCCACGATGCGGAGAAATTTATCGACCGGGTGGTGTTCGGTGGCGTAGGTGTTTCCCGGCTGCTGTATCGTATGTCCAACTATTATCTGTTGGAGCCGGAGCGGATTCACGTTGGTACTATGTGCGGTGAGATCTTCTTCCAGCCGTTGAACGAAACCAATCATCCGCCTTACTTTGATTTGAAGGTTTGCGGTGATGATTTCTATTTTGATAATCTGCTGGATTACTGCCGCAAGCTTTATGCAGACTTCGAGAAGCTGGAAATTGACAGCGTTATCAAGCGGGAGATTTTGATCAATGTGAAGATGGTCATGCTCTCTGCTGAGCTTTGTAAGATCCGTATGAGCCAGAAGGTCAGCGATGAAAAGAAGGCAGAATTGGTGGCGCTGATCGACTGGATGATCCCGGAATATCAGCAACTGTGGCTGGTGCGCAACTACGAAGAGGGTGTACAGAATTTCGTAAAGGCACTTTTGAAGAAAAAGCAGGAGCTGCTGGCTCTGTAAGGAGAGGATCGTATGTTAAAGGCAAAAGAAACCTTCGGTTATTCGCCGGAGGAATATAAGAAATTTACCAAATGGGCATGGCTGATGCTGCTGAGCTTTGGTATTACATATTTGTTCTTCTATAACGGCCGTCAGAATATTAATCTGGTCATGACCCAAATGGCCCAGGAACTGGGCTCTACCACCGCTGCGCTGGGCGTGGTTTCTTCTGCGCTGTTTTGGTGCTACGCCTTTGGTCAGCTGATCAATGGCCGGTTGGGCGCGTTCTTTGGCTATAAGCGTTTCATGATGTTCGGCATTTTGGCGTCGGCAGTCATCAATGTGCTGATCTCTTTTCAGTCCTCTGTTCCGGTGATCGCAGTGCTTTGGGGCTTGAACGGCTTTTTCCAGTCCATGGTGTGGTCCAACGGTTTGGGTATCTTGAATAAATGGTGGCCAAAGGCGAAAAGAGGCTTTGCGACGGGTCTGGCTACCGCCTTCACGGGCATGGCGCAGGTGGTTACCTATTTGACGATTCTGTTCTGCCTGGAACTGAGTCCGCAGTGGGGTTGGCGGGCAGCCTTTCGGTATCCCATGATCCCCATGGTGCTCATGCTTGTTGCGTTCTACTTCTTCTTCAAGGAAAAGCCCGAGGACGTGGGTTTGAAGGCGTTTCAGGAAGAGGGAACTCAAAACGATGATCGTCTGGCGCAGGATATTCAGAAAAAGGGTTACTTTTACCCCTATCTGGTGCTGTTTCGAGAGCCGAAAGTGTGGGTGTTCTGCCTGATCTCCGCCATTGCGGGTGTGGGCAGATACGGGCTGATCACCTGGATCCCCACATATTTCATGGAGGAGTTGGGGCTTTCCATTAAAGATGGCATTTTCAGTTCGATCCTGCTGCCCTTTGGACAGGCGTGCGCCATGTTTGTGTTCCCGCTGATTACAGATAAGCTGTTAAAGGGAAAGCGCGAGCCTATGCTGGTGATCGCATCGGTGATTACCATCTGCGGTATGTGCATTTTTCCGCTGATCAAAAGCCAGTACATGGCTTCCGGTATGCTCTTTGTCCTGGGTGTGTTCGCTATGGTGACGGGCGTGATCTGGGCCATTGCCGGAGACATTGGCGGCCGCGCGTTTTCCTCTACCGTGGTAGGCGTGTTTGACTGGGCGGTGTATATGGGCGCAGCGATCCAGGCGGTGGCTTTCGGCTATGTAAAGGATCATTTTGGCTGGTCTGCGATTTTTGTGACCATAGCGGGACTTTATGTGGTCTTGCTGGTGCTGACTTTGATTGCCCGGAAAATGAAAACCAAAAGAATTTAATAGAAAAATGACACTTTCGTGAGAAAGTGTCATTTTTCTATTTATGAGATGCCATGAATTTCTATCAGGTCGATCACTTGCTGTCCTTTGGCGGTCAAACCGCAGCTGCCTTGTATAGGGTAACCGACAAGGGTTTTGTTGCTGCCGGACAACGGCCGGTCAAAATCGATGCAGATGAGCCCGCGCTTTTCCAGACATTGGAGGGCAAGGCCTGCCTGCTCCGGTGTTTGATCGTCTATATCGGGGCATACCGGATCAGAAGATGCGACGCTTCGCATCACCGGCAGGAATGCGACCTGCGCCAAAAGCTGTAAAATTGCCACTTCTTCCGGTGTTAAGGTGAGTTCTCCGCAGCCACCGCAGCTGCCGCAACAGCCGTTGCATTTATTCATGCACGATCCTCCAATGCAAGCTTTTCCCGCTTTTGACAGGTAAACAGAATCACTTGCTTATGATCTGCCGTTTCTGCCAAAATATCCATGGCAGCGGCAAGCCGCGTTTCGTCAAAACGAACCAGCGCATCGTCCAATACCAAGGGCGCTTCGGGGGTCAGCTCCTCGGCGACCGCAAGGCGCAAAGCCAGATAAAGCTGATCGGCCGTTCCGTCGCTGCGCCATTGGGCGTTGCGAAGGGTGTCTTCGTCCCGGGTGCTGGTGTTCAGACTCAGATCTTCGCTGAGGGTGAGGCGGTCATATCGACCACCGGTCAGCTTTTGGAACAGCTCCTGGGCACGCTTGGAGATCCGGGGTGCAAATTTGCGCTGCAATTCTGCCGTTGCGGCAGAGAGCGCCCGTTGGGCATGTTCCAGGGCGGAATAAATATCTTCCAGCTGGTTGATCCGACGGTGCACAGCTTTTAACTGGCTGCGCAGTACGGTTTCTTGTCCCAGCGACTCGCATCTGCCCTGGTATTGACCCAATTTCAGCTGCAATTGGCGCAGATCAAATTGGGCATTGGCCAGCAGCTCCTGGGTTTCGGCTTCGGTGTAAGTCAGCTGGTCCGGACGTTGAGGCGCTGCGGCAACCCGGGCAATGGATTTTAAGGTGTTCAGGTGCTCCTGGGCTGTAATAAGCTTGCGGCGGGCATCATCCAGGGCGGTGCGATCGTTTCGCTTTTGCCGCCAGGAGCTTAATGTGTCGGCCAAGGGTGCGCCATCCGTATAGCCGGAAATTTCCTCTTGCAGTTTTTCATTGCGGCTATCCCAATGGGCGCGTTGCTGCATGACCTGAGCAAGGGTTGCCTGGAACTGGTTCCGGGCATCAACATACCGGGCGGCATCTGCAATCCACTGATCCGGGGCAAGATCGTTGTGCCGACGGCACAGTTCTTCCATGGCAGCTGCCTGGCGCTTTTTCTGCACACCGTTGATCACCAGCGCCAGCACAAAGGAAAGAACGATGCCACCGCCTAAAATGCCGTAATACAGTGGATTTTTGCATAAGCGGAAGTACCACGCTGCCACACCGCCGGCGCAGGCCAGCAGATCCGCAAGCAGGGTGATCCAAACCAGTACCCGACGCAGCTTTCGCTTCTTTGTCAATTTGCAGTAATCTGTATAATCTTTTTTCGCCCGGACGATGATATTGTCCACGAACTGGTAATGGGATTTGACTTCCGGTTCTTGGGGCAGCGGGGGAAGATCTTGGGCAGTGTTTTGAAGATCAAACAATCTTTGTTGCAGCAGCTGTCCTTGTTCAATGGCTGTATCACAGTCACAGACCGCGGGCAGAGCGTCAAATTTGGAAAGATCGTTCACTTCTTTTTGGGCGGCTTCCTGCACGGCAGTTGCTTGTTGCACTTTTTCCGCATCTGCTTGGGCGGCAGCATAATTCAGTGCGTTCCAGTGGTTTTCCAGATCGGAGATCCGCTGTTCCAGTACGGTTTGCTCCTGCCGCAGCAACTGGGACTGTTCTGTCAGATCAGCCAGCTCGTTCAGCTGTTTTTCCAGCAGATCCCGCTGGGCTTCTGCCTGGGGCAAAAGTCCGCTGCGGTTATAGCGGCATTTGTTTTTCAAATCTTTCAGCGCTTGCTGCAATTTATCTCCGGCACCGCTTTCGTCACCGGTAGTGACCAGATTGTTCAGCCGTCGACGTAGAGCGTCGTCCTGAGTCACGGGCAGATCGGTCAGTTTTAGGAAGCCTGCCCGGGTAAAGACAGATCGCTCTACGCCCAAAAGCATTGGGCCGCAGTTTTCGCTGTTAAGTTCCTTTACTTCAAGACCCGTGTCTGTTTCGTAGGCGGAGAATTCGCCCATGAGCAGTCTGCCCCGGGTGCGTCGCTCAATGGTGATGTTTTTGCCGTGCCAGTTTAGGTCAATGCGACCGGTCATGGGCGCACCCGACCAGGGAGCATAACGCTCTTTGTCCGCTAAGGTGTTTTTGGTGGTTCTGGCACTTGTGTCCATGCCGTAGAGCATATTCACAAGAAATGCGCACCAAGTACTTTTGCCCCATTCGTTGGGCGCTTCGATCACGTTCAGACCCGGTTTCAGAGTCAGCGTTTCGTGGGAGAGTTTGCCGAAGGTGGCCGTCATAGAGTAGATGATCAAGGCAGGAGCACCTCCTGTCCGTCCAGAATTTGCCGTGAAATTTTCGCTGCCAGCTTTAATTGCTGCTGCAATTTTTCACTTTCGGTGTCCAGACCTTCGTGCAGGATCCGGAAGAAAACGCCTTCCAGAGAATCTTCACCCACAGCGCTCCATAGATCCACTTCCGGCAGCGTCCGATCCCGCAGTTCCAGATTGGGAACATGGGGAATCTTGCCAATGATGGCATTTGCATCGATTGGAGCGGAGTAGCCGGTTAGGGTGACCCGGTAAAAATCTTCTGTGTCTACCGGAGGCAAAAGGGCTTCCACCGCTGATAAGGGATTTTCGCCCACATCGACGGTCAGATCGTAAAATCTGGGGGTGTTCAAGGGTAGAAATTGAGCGGTAACACCATCGTCCAGCTGCACCACCAGCACACCTTTCTGATCCGGTTCATCGTAGCCGCGGCCCATGGGACAGCCGGGCCAGGCACAAAGGGTCTCACCGGCACGGAAACTGCCGCCTTTGTGAATGTGGCCCAGTGCAAGGTAGTCAAGCCCCGATTCCTGCACCTGCAATTTGGAGACAGGACAGTACGGAGAACTTGCCTGAGTGGGGTCGCCGTGGACAATGCCGATATGCCAGCGCTCATCGCCTTCTGCCCGGAAATCCTTTAATAGGGCAGGGCAATCCATGGCTTCATAACCTGCGCCATAGAGACGAATGTTCAGTTCCGGAATCGATACACTCTCCATTACCGGGTGGGTGAAAATATGCACATTTTCCGGCCAGCGTTCCACAAAATAAGGAGAATTGTTCTGACAGAAGTCGTGGTTGCCGGGGCTAATGAACACGGGAATTTTCAACTCGGACAGAGCGGTGTAAACGGCATGGAAACTTTCTTTGGTATAAGCTCCGTCAAATAAGTCACCGCAGAGCAGCAGCAGATCGCAGTTTTCACTGCGGCACAAGGATGCGACCTTGTCGGGGATTTCCAGCAGGGCTTTGCGTAAAAATTGCGTTTGCGCCTCTGTTCGTCCCATAAGCGGGGAGTCCAAGTGCCAGTCGGCGCTGTGGAGAATCTTCATGGGCCAGACCAATCCTTTCTGTAATATTATCGTACGGTTCGGGCGTACTCTGTGGGTGTGATACCGAATTTATCCTTAAACTGCCGGGAAAAATGATGTACGGTGGAATATTGAAGGGCTGCGGCAATGGCGGAGAAATTCATGTGACCTTCCCGGATCATGACCTTGCTCTCTTGCAGTCGGATCCGGCGGATATATTCGCCAGGAGAAATTTGGAGATTTTTCTGGAAAAGGGCAGTCAGATAGCTGGGGCTGACGCCTGCCATGTGGGCAACCATAGGAACGGTCAGTTTTTCCCGAATGTGCGTGCCGATGTGCTGCTGCGCCCGACGAATGATCTCGTTCTCTGAATGAACGGAGTTGGAAGTTTGCAGGGGCATTTGGGGTGCGTCTTCCTGACGGAGCACTGTCAGCAGGAGCATGTTCAAAAGAGAAATGATCACATCTGTGGAGTATTCGTCCGCCTGCTCCTGCTCGCGGATCAGTTGCTGCAACAGATTTGCGGCTTTTTGGGAAACGTGGAATTTTCGATCGATGAGTTTTGAAACATCGCAGCCTTCTGCGTCAAAGGAAATGGTCAGATATCGGGGTGCTACATTCATATCCGCATATTGCATATGCCACTGATTCGGGCCGTAGAATACCAGATCACCTTGGGTCAGCAATGTATCTCGCCCGTCTGCAATCGAGTGCAGCTGTCCTTGGTCCACATAGGTCAGTTCCAGCATGGTGTGGGATTCGCCGGGGAAGAAAAACCCCTTTTCTTTTTCGTGGTAGAAGAACGTGTACAGATCAGTGACCCATAGACGGTGCTGCACATGAAAGTTTTGAGATTGCTGGGTTAGTCCGGTGGCTTTCGGCGGCAGAAGAGAATAAATTTCCACAGAGGAAGAATCCTCTAAAAAAGGAGCAAGGCAGAAGAAAATGCCTGGCTGGATCCGCACAATCTTATCCAAATAGAAATTGGTAAAATTCTGACCATCGGAAGAAACGGATAGCACCGTGCCACCCAAGCCGAAATGCAGCCACACTTCGGACACGGCCTGAAAAACAGGCACATTGCCGGCAGTAAGCTGTAAAGTTTCTATTTTTTCGGATTTGGCATAGGAAGAATAGGTGTCGGAATGCTCTGTGCAGACGATGCCAAAGTTTTTAAAACTGGAAAGATTCAGATTGCGGATCATAAAAATCGCTCCTCCGAATGAAAAATGGGGTCACGTTTGTGACCCCATTAGTATAGCAGAAAAAGTTGAAAATGGCAAATATTTTATTTTTGGTACTCAAATTCCAGGTCGTAAATATCCACTGTGTCTCCATCTTGAATGCCCAATTCTTCCAGACGGGAGAACAAGCCGCACTTTCTCAATTGGAGATCAAAGTAGTTTCTGGAATCCACGTCGTCGAAATTGATGTTCTGCACCAGCCGTTCCAGATAAGTGCCGGTGACCAGCCAAGTGCTGCCATAGTGCTCAATTTCAAAGGCAGAGGGATCGCTGGGCGCTTCGATCACTTCTACATATTCCGGCTCGTAAATGGTCACCGGGGGAAGGGTACGAAGTTTTTCCGCGACCACGCGCATCAGATTCCGGGTACCCTGAGTAGTGCCTGCGGAGATTTCGTAGAGCTCGCAGCCAGCGGCTTGCACATGGGCGCGCAGGCGCTTCAAATTGTCGGATTCCGGATCCATAATGTCCAGCTTGTTGGCGGCAACGATCATGGGGCGGTCGCCCAGATCAATGCTGTAATTGTGCAGCTCTGCGCAAATGGCGTCAAAATCCTCCACCGGGTCCCGACCTTCGCTGCCGGAAACGTCAACCACGTGCACCAGCAGACGGCAGCGGTCGATATGCCGCAGAAAATCGTGACCCAGGCCTGCGCCCTCGGCTGCGCCCTCGATGATACCGGGGATATCCGCCATAACGAAGGATACGCCTTCGTCCACATAGATCACGCCCAGATTGGGAAACAGTGTGGTAAAGTGGTAGTTGGCGATCTTGGGTTTGGCGTTGGATGTGACGGATAGCAAGGTGGACTTGCCCACGTTAGGGAAGCCGACCAGACCCACGTCCGCCAGCAATTTCAGTTCCAGAATAATATCCCGTTCCTCGCCTTTGAGACCGGCTTTGGCGAAACGGGGGACCTGGCGGGTAGGAGTGGCATAGTGGGCGTTGCCCCAGCCGCCTCTGCCGCCTTTGGCGATGATATAATCTTCGCCGGTGGACATATCCACGATCACATGACCGGTGGCAAAATCTTTTACAACGGTGCCCCGGGGCACTTGAATGACCAAGGGTTCGCCCCGCTTGCCGGACATTTTTCTGCCCAAGCCGTTTTCACCGGACTGAGCGGAATATTTGCGCTTGTAGCGAAAATCCAGCAATGTAGAGAGGTTGTCGTTCACCCGCAGGATAACGCTGCCGCCATGACCGCCGTCGCCGCCATCGGGGCCGCCGGAGGCCACATATTTTTCTCGGTGGAAAGCTACTGCACCGTCACCGCCGCGGCCGCCGCAGACGGTAATGCGGACCTTATCCACAAACATTTCCATAATCAAAACTCCTTTCGGGGTCATCTGTTTTGTCATCGCTGTCTGCTATGCAAACAGACAAGGATCACAAAGCAGAGAAAAGAAGGGCTGTCGCAAAAACAGTTTGCAACAGCCCTTCGCTTTTCATACGCTTACTGCTCGGCGTACACGGAGCACTGCCGGCGGTCCTTGCCCTTGCGCTCGAACTTGACGGTGCCGTCAACCAGAGCGAACAGGGTGTCATCCTTGCCGATACCTACATTGACACCGGGATGGATGTGGGTGCCTCTCTGACGAACCAGAATGTTGCCAGCCAGAACGAACTGACCGTCTGCACGCTTTGCACCCAGGCGCTTTGCCTTAGAGTCACGGCCGTTCTTGGTGGAACCGCCGCCCTTATGGTGAGCGAAAAACTGAATACCAATCTTCAGCATGGTATTACACCTCCAAAACTTCGATATAATCAGGATAGTCATCCCGCATACTGCACAGAGTCAGCATCATTCCGGCCAGAACTGCCTGAACGGTATCTTCCTCATCGCAGGACTTGGGGAGCTTCAATGTGATCCGGGCTTCATCCTCCCCTACCCGAACCTTGGCCTTGGCGCCGCACACATCATTGATGGTGGCTTCGGCCATTGTAACAACAGCGGAAACGTAAGCACAGACGATGTCCTTGCCACGCTCTTCATAACCGCTGTGACCGGAAACGGTGAATCCTGTGATCCGCTCGTCCTCGGTAAAAAACTCGCATCTAATCATATCAATTACAGTGCGATCTTGGTGATTTCCACCTTGGTGTAGGGCTGACGATGGCCGATGTGCTTCTTCTCGCCCTTCTTAGCCTTGTACTTGATGATGTCGATCTTCTTGCCCTTGCCGTTCTTGACGACCTTAGCCTCGACAGCTGCACCCTCAACAACGGGAGCGCCGATCTTGGTGTTCTCGCCGTCCAGCACTGCCAGAACGGTGTCGAACTTAACGGTAGCTTCAGCCTCAGCATTCAGCTTCTCGATGAACAGGACATCGCCCTCAGCAACGGTGTACTGCTTGCCACCAGTTACGATAACTGCTTTCATTTTCTTGTTTCACCTACTTCATTTTTGTAGACTCGCTCTTGGGGCGGGCGTGCTTTTTGCGCACCAACTTAAGCCCCTTCAATGCGGCCTGTCCATTTTACCATCGTGTTTTCAAAAAGTCAAGCATTATTTCAAGCTTTTTCTTGCGTTTTTTTCGTATTTTTGCTATACTCTTTTACACGGAAACGGGTAGAATATAACCGATTGGCATGGAGGTGGATTTTATGAAAAACAGATACTGGATCATGCTGTTCGGCGTCATTTTGGCGTTGTGTCTGGCGCTGGTATTACTCCCCACCGATGATATTGCCACATCGCAGGCAAGTATCCGCAGCGGCAATCAGATGATGACCGTTAATCTGCTCCAACCGCAGGAACTGACCTTCGAAGCCGAAGATGGCGGATACAATATCGTTACGATCAAAGATGGTATGATTGCGGTCACGGAAGCGGACTGCCCCGATCAGTACTGCGTCCGGCAGGGATTTTGCAACAGCGGCGAGCAAATCGTGTGTCTTCCCCACAGGTTGGTGATCTCTTTTGTGGGCGAAAGTGAAATTGATGGCGCCGTGGGATAATTTTTCAAAAAAACACTTGACAAAATGCGAGCCGGTATGTATACTAACTAAGTGCTTCGGCAGAAGGTAAATATGGACGATTAGCTCAGCTGGCTAGAGCATCCGCTTGACGTGCGGAAGGTCATAGGTTCGAGTCCTATATCGTCCACCAATTTTCCTTTAACCATAAAGCTCTGGACGATTAGCTCAGCTGGCTAGAGCATCCGCTTGACGTGCGGAAGGTCATAGGTTCGAG
>JAZRMV010000042.1:0-61165 GCA_045647845.1 Faecousia sp. | reverse complement strand
CTGGATCGGCTGAATAATGTGCTGAATAACGACTTCGGCCGCATCACCTACACCGACGCCGTCGCCCTGCTGGAAAAGCAAAACGATCGCTTTGAATATCCCGTTTCCTGGGGCAGCGACCTGCAAACCGAGCACGAGCGCTATCTGACCGAAGAAGTATTCAAAAAGCCCGTATTCGTCACCGATTATCCCAAGGATATCAAGGCCTTCTACATGAAGCTCAACCCCGACGGAAAGACTGTTGCCGCTATGGACTGCCTTGTTCCCGGCATCGGTGAGATCATCGGTGGCAGTCAACGTGAAGACGATTACGAGCTGCTGAAAAACCGCATTGAAGAACTGGGCATGAATCCCGAGGACTACGGTTTTTATATGGATCTGCGCAAATACGGCTCTGCCCGCCACGCAGGCTTCGGCCTTGGCTTTGAGCGCATGGTCATGTATCTAACCGGCATGGGCAACATTCGTGATGTGCTCCCCTTCCCCAGAACCGTCAACAACTGCGAACTGTAAGCAAAACCTCCACCGGTGTTACGGTGGAGGTTTTTTCTGTTTTTTCCGTTATTTTTTACTGGATTTCACACCAATAAACCACAATAAAATGCACACCCTAGTTTCAAAGGTGGGATTTTCAGTGAAAAAACATTTGGTCAAATTATTGCCTGCAATTTTACTGCCGGTTTTGCTTTTGTGGGGCTGTCATCTGTATCAAAAACCGCAGCCGCCTAAATACCAGGTAGTAACCTCCATTACCGTCACTTACCAAAACGGGAAAATAAACACTTGGCGGCACTACACCAACACCGCAAAGATTCACAAGATCCTCAATTACCTTCGGCGCATCGATCCATACGGCACCCCCGAGGAAGACCCGGAAGCTGCCGAGGGCAGCGATTTTCATATTATTCTTTCCAATTCCGACGGCAGCCATACCACCTATCGCCAAAAGGCAGACCGTTTCATGCAGGAATCCGGTGGAAAATGGAAAAAGATCGACCCGATCAAAGCAGAAGAACTCAGCCGTATTTTAGGAAAAATGCAAAGCGACGTTTTTCCTGCGCAATAAAAAAGACCTTTGTCTACGACAAAGGTCTTTCATTTGGAGCGGGCGACGAGGCTCGAACTCGCTACCTCCACCTTGGCAAGGTGGCGCTCTACCGGATGAGCTACGCCCGCGGAACAAGTGCTATTATAACAGATTCTTTTTGTTTGTCAACACTTTTTTTGCAAAAACCGGCTCTTACAAGAAGTAAGAGCCGGTTCATATCTCAACCAAGATTTTCCGTAGCATCCCAGGTATATCCCAGCATCTGTTCATCTGTAAAAATTTGGAAACCAAAGGTCTTATCGTCCCGGAGCAAATCTACATGATAATACGCACCGCCAAAGTGAATCACATTCCAGTACCAAGTCTCACCATAGCGAGTGCCGCTGATCGTCTGGCAATCCAGTCCCGATATCCGACACATAGCCGCATACACCGTCGCAAACGCCCGGGAATCGCCGACACCATGACAAAGCAAGCTATAAGTAGGCGTGCTGGTCATCTGAATATCGTAGGTATGCCGATTCATCAGGAACCAATATAACTGCTCATATTTCTGCCGCGCTTCACCGCCGCCGCTGACATAAACCTTAGCCGCGTCAAAAATCGGCCGCACAATATTTTTCATGCTGCGCAAAGCATCTTTGCTCGTCTGATACTGAAAATCCAATTCTACCACCCGGGTCGATCCGGACTGGGGATAAACATTCACGGTAACCTGCGGCACTTCCATTACCTCGTTGGGGTAATAGAATGCGTATTCATTCACTCGCTGAACAAAATCCGTCTCCTGATAATTTTCAATATACAGCACGAATCCCCCATCGCCATCAGCGATTTCCGCATAAATCATCTGTTCTGCCTGCTGCATACTGGAAACGCGGCGGATCTTTAAGATCTCCGACCGATCATGATTGTAATTTATATGTACCGAAATATTTCTTTGGCCGTCGTTGACATTCACTTCCCAGCGGATAAAATCCACCGCATAAGCAGCGATTGGATTATCGCTGGTCAGCGACATCACAGCCGTTTCTATATCCAACTCAATCGACCCGCTGTCGTATCGGGGAATATAAATCACGCCCGTCTTGGTGCCGCTTTCTACCATATTCACCAGAGATAAATATAACTGCTCATAATTTTGTGCCTGCATATCTTCTTTCAGATCCGTATTCCCCAGGATCTGGTGGGGTACTTCATTAACATAGCTGCCGCCGGTAAACGCAGCGCAGCCGGATAGCAGCAGACATAAAGCCAGCGCCGCGATCCATAGTCGTTTCATACCCCTCACCCCTTACAATGCATCTTTTGAATATTTAGCAAAGCCCTCGCCCAATACTTGGTGCGCATCCTGCACCACAATAAACGCATTGGGATCGATCTGTGTTGTCATGCGTTTCAGATCTGCGATTTGCTGACGCTTCACCACAGTTAAAATAACTTTCTTTTCCCGATTGCTGTACGCGCCCTCTCCTTGCAGATAGGTAACGCCCCGATCCAGGCTCTCCTGCACCATCTGCGCCAGTTCCTCATGATGATCAGAAATGATCAGCACCACCTTGGAATAGTCAAATCGGTACACAACTGCATCCACCACTTGTCCAGTCACAAAAATCGCCACACCGCTATACAGCGCGCTGGCAACATTTCCAAATGTCAAACCGGTCAGCGCTGCCACGCACAGGTCAAAGGCAATATTGATCGTCCCGATGGGCACGTGCTGCCATTTCATTTTCAGCAGCCGCACAATAATGTCCGAGCCGCCCGTAGATGCGCCCACAGAAAATACCCAGCCCAAACCCAAGCCGCAAAGAACACCGCCATAAAGGGTCGCTACCAACGGTTCTACCTCCACTGCCGGAAGAAAAGAAAACGCGTCAAGGGAAAAGGATATCATCAGCATGCCCAGCAGCGAACCAAAAAAGAATTTTTTACCGATCTTCAATCCGGCAATAGCAAAAAGAGGCAAGTTCATCAATGCCGTAACCGTACCGATCGAACCGAACCCCAGCAAGCGGGTCAGGATCATTGCAAGACCGGATACGCCGCCCGCGTTCAATTCATTCGGTCCTAAAAACAGATTAAACCCGATCGCAAAAAGAACGCAGCCGGCAAGTATGCTTATGCACCAGACTATTGTCCGAAACAACTTTTTCATACTTTCCTCCCGGTTTAAACTTCAAAACTAATTTGCTTATCCTTCTCATCCTCCGGCTTGGTCAGCGCGCCTGCCGTGGGGATATTTCTGGAACGATAACGGCTCTGATTCACGATCCCGCTCTCTGCCAGCCGCACTACCGCGCTCACCGCAGCCTTCTTTTTCAAGGAGAATACAGTAACGCCCTGGGTATTGCGGGTGGTCTTGGGCAAAAGCTGTGCCGTGGAGAAGATCGCCAACCGGCCATCGGTGGAGTAGACTGCCACCTGCTCATCTGTGGGCAAACCGATCACGCCAACCAACGGACTCTTATCCGAGTACGCACCGGTGAGCTTTTTCCGATTGGTCTTAGTCTCGTAAGCAGACAGAGGCACTTTCGCTGCCTTGCCGTTTTCAAAGAAGAACACCACAAAGCCCTTGTAATCCAGCGGCAAAACCACCTGCACCACATTCTCACCGGACTCAAAACCCAATTTCTGGGGCAGATAATCACCCAACTGAGACGCCTTTCCGTCCTCAAACTCCGAAAGACGGGACTTGTAACACTGATACCGATCGGTAAACACCAAAATCTCCGCCCGGTTATTGGTCTCTACGCTGAAAGCGAGGCTGTCGCCTTCTTTAAATTTCTGTTCGCCGGACATGCGCAGCGACTGGGCGGTGATTTTCTTCAAATAGCCCTCTTTGGACACGAACAGTGTCACCGGGTAATCCGGAATATCCTCTTCCTCGTCCTCGGACTCAGTAGACGAAGACTCATAAACGATCTGGGTTTTCCGGGGTTGACCAAAGTTTTTCGCCACATCCTGCAATTCCTGAATGATCACATTCTTCAAGCGACGTCTGTTGGAAAGAATATCTTGCAGATCTGCGATCTCCCGCTCCAACTCATCAACCGCTTTCAACTGTTTCAGAATATATTCCTTATTGATGTTGCGCAGCTTGATCTCTGCCACAAAATTGGCCTGGATCTCATCGATGCCAAAGCCGATCATCAAATTGGGAATGACTTCGCTTTCCAGCTCCGTCTCCCGAATGATCGCGATGGCCTTATCAATATCCAGCAAGATCCGTTCCAGACCCCGCAGCAAATGCAGCCGATCCTGCTTCTTGCAAACCTGGAAATGGATACGGCGTTTTACGCACTCGGTACGCCAGGCCGTCCATTCTTCCAGAATCTCTCCAACACCCATGACCCGGGGCGTGCCACCAATCAAAATATTGAAGTTACAGGGGAAACTATCCTGCAACGGTGTTAACCGGAAGAGCTTTTGCATCAGCTTTTCCGGATCGATGCCCCGCTTTAAGTCAATGGCCAATTTCAAGCCGCTCAAATCGGATTCATCGCGCATATCGTTGATTTCTTTGATCTTACCTGCCTTGTTCAGTTCCGCCACTTTGTCGATAATGGCTTCGCTGGTGGTGGTATAGGGGATCTCATAGATCTCAATGACATTGTCCTTTTTCTCATAGCGCCACTTGGCACGCAGCTTGAAGCTGCCGCGACCGCTTTGATAAATATCACGGGTCACCGCCTCGTCAAACAGCAATTCCGCACCGGTGGAAAAGTCCGGACCGGGCAGGGTTTCCAGAATGTCATGATCAGGATTGTTCATCAATGCGATGGTCGTTTCACAAACCTCTTTCAGGTTAAATGAACAAATATTGGACGCCATACCCACAGCAATACCCTGGTTCGCAGAAACCAGTACATTTGGAAACGTAGTGGGCAGCAGCGTAGGTTCTTTCCGGCTGCCGTCATAGTTATCCACCATGTCCACCGTATCGGAATCAATATCCCGGAACAATTCCTCGCATAGAGGTTCCAGCTTCGCTTCCGTATAACGGGAAGCCGCGTAAGCCATATCCCGGGAGTAGACCTTACCGAAGTTACCCTTCGATGCCACGAAGGGATGCAGCAGCGTCTCATTCCCCCGGGCAAGACGAAACATCGTTTCATAAACCGGAGCATCACCGTGAGGATTTAACTGCATGGTCTGGCCTACGATATTGGCTGACTTTGTCAGCTTGCCCTTTAAAAGGCCCATCTTATACATGGTGTACAGCAGCTTCCGGTGAGACGGCTTAAAGCCGTCGATCTCGGGAATGGCCAGGGATACGATCACCGACATAGCATAGGGCATATAATTGATTTCCAGCGTCTCGGAGATCGCCTGCTCCGTAGTGGAACCCACCAGGCCCACAACGTGACTGGTGTCAATTTTCTTAGCATCTACCTGCGCTTCTTTTTTCTTTCGTGCCATATAGCACCTCTCTTACGAAATATCAGCCAATTCCAGATACTTGGAACCGTTTTCTGCAATAAAATTCTTCCGCTCATTCAGTGCATCGCCCAGAAGCATATCAAAGTAATGAGCAGTACGCTCCGCATCCTCGGGCATGACTTTAATGAGCCGACGAGTCTCCGGATTCATGGTGGTCATGGCCATCATCTCCGGCTCGTTCTCACCAAGACCCTTGGACCGCTGCATGTTGCTGGGTTTGTTGCCGCCCAAATCTTCCCGCAGGATCTTGGCCTTTTCCGCCTCATTATAGGCAAACCAGGTCTTGTCCTTATAAGTGATCTCAAACAACGGAGACTCTGCAATATACACATAGCCGTCCCGGATCAGCGTGGGGCAAAGACGATACAGCATGGTCAGAATCAGTGTGCGGATCTGGAAGCCGTCCACGTCTGCGTCGGTACAGATAATGATCTTGTTCCAGCGCAGATTGTTAATGTCAAAGGAAGACAGATCCTTTGCCTTTTTGCCCTGGATCTCCACGCCGCAGCCTAACACCTTCATCAAATCGGTAATAATGGGGCTGGCAAAAATCTTGTTGTAATCCGCTTTCAAGCAGTTCAGGATCTTACCGCGAACCGGCATAATGCCCTGGAACTCCGCATTTCTTGATTGCTTAACGCTGCCCAACGCGGAGTCGCCCTCCACAATATACAGTTCCCGAACAGAAGTATCCTTGCTGCGGCAATCCACAAATTTCTGCACCCGGTTGGCAATATCCAGTTTTGTAGACAGTTGCTTCTTGGTGCTGGTCTTTGCCCGCTCCGCAGATTCCCGAGCCCGCTTGTTGATCAAAATCTGGTTGACTGCCTGCTCCGCTTCCTGCTTGTTCTCAATAAACCAAACCTCAAACCGTTCTCTCAGGAACGCAGTCATCGCCTCCTGAATGAACTTGGAGTTGACGCTCTTTTTCGTCTGGTTCTCAAACGCAGCAATGGTGGAAAAGCAGTTGGTTACCATCACCAAGCTATCCTGAATATCCTGGTAAATGATCTTGCTTTCGTTTTTCGTATACTTATTATTGTCCCGCATATACTTGTCGAAAGCCGCCACCAAACCAAAACGCACTGCCCGGTCGGGGCTGCCGCCATGTTCCAGCCAGGAAGAGTTGTGGTAATATTCCACCATGTTGACCTTCTTGCTGAAACAGAAAGATGCGGTGATCTTCAATTTCATTTCTTCCCGGTTTTCCGCATCCCGGCCTCTGCGCTCTGTTTCCCAGAATACGGGCATGGTAAACGCATCATCGCCAACGGTCTCCTCGATATACTGCTTGATGCCCTCAGCGTAATAAAATTCTTCCTCTTCAAACCGCTTGCCCACTTGATTGCGGAATCTGAACCGAACACCCTTATTTGCAACCGCCTGCCGGCGCAAAATATCCCGGTAATACTCCACGGGAATATTGATATCCGTAAACACCTGCTTATCCGGCCGCCAGTGGAACACCGAACCGGTCTTCTTGCCCCGATCCGTAGGTTCTTTCTTCAAGCCACCCTTATTTTTACCCTTTTCAAAATGCAGATCGTAACGATAGCCGTCCCGACGGACAGTCGCATCAAAAAATTCCGAGGCATACTGGGTCGCACAAGCGCCCAGACCGTTCATGCCCAGAGAGTACGAATAGCTTTCCACGCCCTTGTTGTACTTGCCGCCTGCATACATCTCGCAGAAAACAAGCTCCCAGTTATAGCGCTTCTCTTTTTCATTATAATCCACAGGACAGCCACGACCGAAATCTTCCACTTCGATAGAAAGATCCTCATAACGGGTCACTACCACCGTATCACCATGACCTTCCCGGGCTTCGTCCACCGCATTGGAAAGGATCTCAAAAACCGCATGCTTACAGCCTTCCAGATCATCAGATCCGAAGATAACCGCAGGCAATTTGCGAACTCGTTCTTCATCTTTGAGCATGGAAATACTGGAATTTCCATATTGTTCCTGTTTGTTTGCAGCCATAAAAAACACCTGCCAAATCTATCCATTTTAACTTATATATTATACTTTATATCCCCGATAAAGTCAATATATACACTATATATTGTGTTTTTTGTAAAAACCGCGCCACGGGCAACTGCCCGTGGCGCGCATTCTTATACCCTATGAAAAATCGGTTTTCTGTCCGCAAAGGTGCACACATAACCAAAAACTTCCTGCACCATAGCGCAAGCTTCCCGAGTGTACTGTCCCACCCGATCAGAAGCATGGGCATCGGAACCTACGGTCACAATTTCCCCACCCAAAGACTTAAACATCTGTAAATATTCCTTCGTGGGCAAAAACGCACCGCAGCGATCGATACCGCTGGTGTTGACCTCAATACCCTTGCCTTTTTTGGCAAGCTCTTTCAATATTTCCTCAACTAATTCCCGGTAATCATCCAACCGAACCGGTTTCGGATCCGGATGTGCCCGGACCTTGCCAATATAAGTCAAATGCCCCAAAACGTCAAAATTTTCATGAATGCGAACACAGCGAAGCATCTCTTCAAAATAAATTCTTTCCGCCTGCTCCACTGTCTTTCCCACCCAAAACGGAGGCAAATAAGGGTCTTCATCGTCAATAAAATGCACTGATCCCAGCACAAAATCATACTTCCGCGCAGAAAGATCCCGGCTCAATTCCTCCACGTTCCAGGGTGTCAAACCAACTTCTGCACCTTTACGGATCTTGATCCCCTCAGCCGCCAAGTGATCATAAGCACGGCTGTACGCATCTAGCGTAAAAGAAGTTTGGGATCTGGGCTGGCAGTTCAGATAGTCAAGATGATCCGTAAAGCAGATTTCCCGCAATCCTGCGTCCAGTGCCGCTTGAACTATCTGTTCCGGCGCATCATGTCCATCATAGGAAATACGCGAGTGCATATGATAATCAAACATGATCGTTTTCCTCCCAAAATTGCCGGAACGCTGTGGGCAGCGCTGTTTCCGCTTCGATCTGCTCCGGTGTCAGCCAGGCAAAATCTCCCGCGCACTCCCCTGCTTCCATATAATATCCACGCATTTCCCACCGAACATGGGTAAAAATGTGCGACCGCTCTACCTGCCGTTTCAGCTCCCGGGGCGAAATTCCCCATGCCCGGCATTGATTTAACGCATCATTTACATCTTTCTTTCCATCGCAATTGGGAAATTCCCAAAGCTGCGCCAAAAGACCCGTTTCCGGCCGCCGGCGCAGTGCGTATTTCCCATCGCAGCACAAAACAAGCACAGTCATTTCCTGGGTCTTTCTTGCTTTTTTCTCCGTTCTGACGGGATACTGCTGCGCATCACCTGCCCGAAAGCCCTCGCAGAAACCGCGGCAGGGGCAAACATTACAAGCCGGTTTTCCATTGGGAACGCAAACCGTCGCACCCAACTCCATCAGCGCCTGGGTAAAATCCCCCGCCCGATCCGGATAGTGCTCCACCAAATATTGCCTTACCTGCTTTTTGTACCCAGGCAAATCTACGCTTAACTTCTCCCGAGTCAGCCGCGCAATGACCCGTAGCACATTTCCGTCCACCGCGGGAGTTTTTTCATCAAAGCAAATGGAGCAGATCGCACCTGCGGTGTACTCGCCAATGCCGGGCAGCGCCAGCACTTGCTCGTATGACCTTGGAAAATCGCCCCCATAAGTTTCCATCAAAATCCGAGCGCACTTTTTCATATTCCGCACCCGATTGTAATACCCCAAGCCTTCCCAAAGCTTATATAGCAGCTCGTCATCGCAAGATGCAAGGCTCGGCACATTCGGAAGGTTTTCCAAAAAACGACCGTAATACCCTTTCACCGCCTCCACCCGAGTCTGTTGCAGCATGATTTCCGACAACCAGATCCGATACGGCTCCTTAGTCTGCCGCCAGGGCAAGGGGCGTTGATTTAGTTCATACCAGGGCAGCAAAGCACCCGGAAGTAATTCATAAACAGACTGTTTCACATCAACGCCCTCCATAATTTTCATTCTACCTTATGCCCATAACCTTGTCAACCGGCGCAAATGGGTTTCTTTTGTTTTGATCGACACAAAATTTTCCTTGTTTTTTAAAAAAAGGCTTGCTTTTTGAATCAACCTATGCTAATATACATAGGCGCTTTGAATAAGCGTTATGCGCCGATAGCTCAGTTGGATAGAGTGACTGGCTACGAACCAGTAGGTCGGGGGTTCGAGTCCCTTTCGGCGTACCAAAAAAAGAGGAGGCAATCGCCTCCTCTTTTTTTGGTACACTGGGACTCGAAAGAGCGGCTTAGCCGTAGGCTGAGCAAAAATTGAGAGCGGGCGAGCAATTTTTAGCTCGTGGGAGAGTCCACAGAAGAAAGGCGACATCCCGTAGGGGTGTTGACTTTCTTCTGTCTTTTTTATGTCGATTAAGGCAATCGCCTCCTCTTTTTTTGGTACACTGAGACTCGAAAGAGCAGCCCAGCACCGCTGGGCAAAATTGAGAGCCGGCGAACAATTTTTGCCACCAAACCGAAATACAAAAGGGATACCCCCACGGGTATCCCTTTTATCATTTATGACGCTTGAACTTTTTTCTTCTTCAAGAACATCACAACGACAACACCTGCCGCTGCCAAAACGATCAACACGATCAGAATGATCCAAATCGTGCTGCCGGGAGACTTGGTATCATCACCCTCTGCCCCGCCGGACGGATTACCGCTCTGATTGCCGGAGCCGTTGCCATTACCATTGCCGTTATCGTTATCATTTCCATTGCCGGAGCCCTGTCGATTATGGCCACATGCATTGCAGGTCATGTCGCTGCTGCCATCATAGGAATGATCTCCGGTTGCCGGAATCGACTCTATCTTTACATCTGAGCATTTGGTGCAGATGCAGGTCATATCTCCACTCTCACCGCAAGTCGCCTCTTTGGTGATGGTACCATCGCCCCAGGAATGCTGTCTGCCAGGATCTTTCGGATCGCCCAGAGTAGCCAGGCAAGATGTACAGGTCTGAGGATTGGTGCAGGTAGCAGCTTGCCAGGTATGTTCTGTCTGGGGGATCAGCACCTGTACTGTGGTCTGGCAGACAGAGCAGGCATGCTCTGCAACGCCCTGGGCGACGCAGTTGGGTCTGCTGATTACATTCACGCTGACCTCGCTGCCGGCGCACTCATAATGCCGCAGTGTATCATAGAACGGCTGGGCGGCCTCGCTGTTCCAGCGAGATACAAAATCCCACTGCTGCTCTGTGCCCTCATACAGTACATGAGTCCAGTGCTCACCGATAAATGCCATATCGCCAATGGAAGTCACCGTGGAAGGCAGCCAGATCTTTGTCAAATAGGGGCAATCGAAGAATGCTTGGGCCTGAATACTTTCCAAACCGTTTGCCAGATTCACATCGGTCAAACTGCCGCAGTTGTAAAATGCCCGCCAGCCAATGGACTTGACGCTTCCGGGAATCGTAACGCTGACCAGCTCCACAGCATTGGCAAACGCTTCATCGTCAATTGCAGTAAAGGTATCCGGGATAATCAGATTCTTAACGCCACGCAAACCCTGAATGTAATAGGCATTACCTTCATAGCTTTCAGGAAGTGTGACGGTATCCTTTTCACCCACATAGCCTTTCAGGAAAGCATAATCACCAAGAACCTGGAACAGAAAATCATCATTGGTTTTAACCCAGTTGCCCTGCCAGCCATCAGCAGGGAAGGTCATATTCCCCTCAGCATCCACCAAGACAAAGGCATAATACAGCAAGCCACCCCGTTCGGTATCCTGATACTGTTCGCCCAGTTCCAGAGTCATGCCGGAATTGTTGATCACCTTATAAAGCGCCTTGCACTCCACAAATGCATCCAAGCCGAAAGAACCGGTATTTTTGCCCAGGGTTATCGTGGACAAGGATGTACAGCCATAGAATGCATAATCGCCCACCCGGTACAGTTCATCCGGGAATTCCATATTGATCAAGGATGTGCAGCCATGAAATGCATTGTTTCCGATGGTTTCAGTCTTATTGCCAAGGCGAACCACCCTCAAATTCACGCAGCTGCTGAACATGCTGTTGGGAATGTCTTCCAAATTGTTGGAGATAATTGCACTGACCAGACTGCTGCAATTATGGAATGCGTACTCACCGATCCGCTCCACGCTGTCCGGAATCACCAGAGTTTTCAAGCCGGAGCAGGAATCAAACGCATTCGCACCGATCTCAACCACGCTATTGGGAATATTGATTTTTTCCAATGCAGCACAGTAACGAAATGCGCTATTGCCAATGGATACCACGCTGTCGGGAATCACTACCTCCGTAAGGACATCGCCCATGGCGTTAAACGCATTGGTGCCGATGGAGGTAATGCCATCCTCGATCACCACCTTCTTGATCTCCTCGCCAAACCAGGGAACAGATATAGGAACAAGAAAATCGTCCATGGGTCCGGAGCCGGAAATGGTCAATGTGCCTGCATCATCTAAGACCCAGTTCAGATTAAAATCCGTAGTGCCGCTATTTTCTGCCCGTCCGGTCGCAGCCGGAAGCATGCAAAGGACAGTGAAAAGCGCCAAAATTGAGATCCATAATTTATTTTTCATATTCATACCTCCAATTTTTACCAGAATTGTTTTTATTATAGTCCGCTAAACAATCATAGTCAATAGAAAGACCCCATATTACGGTCGGTACATCACCGAAAAAATTTTATCCCCCCCAGGGGCTTCCGAATATCTATATGATTCTGTATAATGATTTTGTCGTATTCTGATACAGGAGATCCTCTGATTTTATGAACAACACCCTTCAAAAAAGAAACAAAAAAAATACCATAATCATCATTTTGATGCTGTTGGCAGTCATTGCCTTTGGCATTGGGTGTTTATTTGTCGGCTCGTCTAATATGTCCTTCTCCGATGCCATGAACGCCTTGCTTGGCGGCGGCACCAGCGCCCAATCGCGCATCATCTGGCGGATCCGTGTCCCCCGGATTTTAGCTGCGATCATTGCCGGCGCAGGCCTTTCCGTATCCGGCCTTGTCATGCAGACCACATTGAATAACACCATGGCTTCCCCCTCCACCTTGGGCGTTTCCAATGCTGCGGTATTCGGCGCGAATCTGTCAATCATCGCCTTTGCTGGCGGTTTTCTGTCCACCGGCAATAATCTTTCCAATTTCGATGTGGGTGCTGACCCCTATGCCACCAGCGTTTTGGCTTTTATCTTTTCCGCTATTTCGATTTTGGTGATCTTGGGCTTGTGCACCATTCGGTCCTTTTCTCCCAATGTGGTAATTTTGGCCGGTATCGCCATCGGATCTGTATGGACTGCCGCAACCACAATCCTGCAATTTTATGCCACCGATGTGGGTCTTTCCGCAGCTGTTGTGTGGAGCTTTGGTGACTTAGGCCGTGCCACCTATCAAACCGATGGGATTATGTTTACGGTCACACTTGTGGGACTGATCTTCTTTTCGCTGATGGCATGGAAATATAATGCCCTTTTAAGCGGTGAAGCCACCGCCAAAACCATGGGAATCCATGTGGAGCGCCTGCGCTTTATTTCCTTGCTGTTATCATCGCTGATTACCGCAGTTTGTGTCTCTTTTCTGGGCGTCATCGGCTTTGTGGGCGTGATTTGCCCCCATATCACGAAAAAACTCCTGGGACAAGATCACCGGGTCACCATTCCCGTTTCCTGCCTGAGCGGAAGCTTATTGCTGCTCTTTGCAGACACACTGTCCCGGAGCTTGGGCAATGGCTCTGCCCTGCCCGTAGGTGCGATCACCTCCTTGCTGGGCGCACCGTTCTTTATCGCGATTATCTTTTCCAGAAAGGAGAACCACTGATGCTGAACATTCATGATCTGCATTTTCGTTACTCCAAATTTGGAAAACCCGTTCTGCGAGGAACAAGCCTGACCCTGCGCCAAGGTGAAATCGGAATCGTGCTTGGCAAAAACGGCTCCGGCAAAACCACATTGTTCAAGAATATTCTGGGTCTTGCCACACCCCAAAAAGGCAGCATCACCTTCGACGATGAAGATCTGATGAAAATGAACCGCCGCGACCGGGCGAGACGGATCGCCTATGTGCCCCAGCACATTCATTTCGGAGATTTAAGCGTATTCGACTCTGTGCTCATGGGCCGAGTATCCTACTTTGGTCTGAAAGCCAGCCAGGAAGACTATGCGGCAGTGGAAAAGATCCTGAAAGATATGCAATTGCAGGACTTTGCCCACCGCAGCGCGGAAGCGCTTTCCGGTGGCGAAAAGCAAAAGATTGCTATTGCCCGTTCCATGGCGCAAGAACCGAAGCTGATGGTATTTGATGAGCCCACCGGCAATCTGGATATCGCCAACGAACAGCTGATCATAGAAGAAGCGAAAAAACTGGCAAAGGAAAAGAATATCAGCATTTTGTCCTCCCTGCATGATCTGAACCAGGCCCTTCATTTCGGAGATCGGTTTTTCTTCTTAAAAGACGGCATCGTAAAATATACCGGAGGAAAAGAAACCTTCACAGAAGAAATCATCAAAGACATTTTCGACATCGACGTTAAAATTGTCCAAATCAATAACCAAACCGTAATATTAGGAGGCTACTGCAATGAACATTAAAAAACTGTTTGCTGTAATTTTGGTCCTTGCGATGGTACTTCCCCTGTGCGCTTGCACCCCGGAAGAAATACAGGGCGATGTCACCGTCACGGACATGATCGGCCGTGAAGTTCTGGTCAATCCCGGCAGCTACCAGCGGGTTGTCTGCGTGGGCGCCGGCGCTCTGAGAATGTACTCCTACATTGGTGACGTAAACCTCCTGTGCGGTGTTGAGGACATTGACAACCACACTCTCTCCTCCCGCCCTGCCATGTTCGACTCCGTGGCCAGACCCTATACGCTGGCATTTTCCAACATATTCAACGCTCTGCCCTCCTGCGGTGTCGGCGGCCCCCAGGCACAAGCTGCGGAAGCAGAAAAAATCCTCGCCTGCAACCCGGACATCGTTATTTCCGAATATGAAGACACCACCAAAGCCGATGCTCTGCAAGAACAGCTGGGTGTGCCCGTGATTACCATGAAAGCCGGTGCCAACGGTGTATTCGACGAAGCCTTCTCCGGCTCCATGACGCTGCTTGGCAAGATCTTCGGCAAGGAAGAAAAAGCCGCTGTGCTGAATCAATTTGTTGCTGACCAGGCAGCTGCCATTGCCGCCAAAGTGGCCGACATTCCCGAAGCGGAAAAGCCCAGTGTCTACATCTGCGGCTTGGGCAACTGGGGCACAACCAACCACCTGATGACCGCAGAAAACTATGCTCCCTTCCAAATTGCCGGCATCAAAAATGTGCTCAACGGTTTGGAAAACAAGCAAATTGGTGCCATTGAGGAAGAATTGTTTGTTTCTCTGGGCGATGACATCGACATCATGATCATAGATGCCGCTGCCGTAAAGAACATCAAGCCTCTGTACGCTGCCGATCCGACCATGTTTGACACCTGCAAAGCTTGGCAAAACGGTGAAGTGTACTTGGAAATGGCCTATAACGCCTACTACACCAACTTTGAAATTGCTTTGATCAACACCTGGTTCATCGCCAAGTCCGTCTACCCGGAAGCTTTTGCCGACGTAGACATGACCGCCAAGACCAACGAAGTCACAAAGGCATTTTTGGGTCAGGAACTGGCCGAAGAGATCTTTGCTTGCCCGTCCAGCTTTGGCGGCTATCAGAAAATCGACACCGCCACCTTTTTTGGCTAATACGGAGAACCCCTATGGAAAAACGCGATATCATTGATTTTTTTGACCGCTGCGCCCCCTCTTGGGACGATAATATGATCAAAAGTGACGCGATCATCGGTGCGATTTTAGACAATGCCGAGGTTTTTGAAGGCTTGGACGTGCTGGACGTAGCCTGCGGAACCGGTGTGATGTTTGATTACTATCTTGCCCGGAATGTATCAACCATCACCGGCATCGACATTGCCCCGGAAATGGCCAAGATTGCTGCTAAAAAGTACGAAAATCAAGAGGCCGTCACCGTCATTTGCGCTGACGTGGAAGAATACCCCTTTGGCAGAAAATTCGACCGGATCGTGGTCTATAATGCCTTCCCCCATTTCCCCCACCCCAAGCAGCTGATCAAGCGGCTTGCCAGCCTTCTAAAAGACGGAGGACGGCTGACCATCGCCCATGGTGCCAGCCGGGAAGCCATCGACAACCACCACAGCGGTGCAGCCAGCAAGGTCTCCAACGGTCTGATGTCTGCCGAAAGCTTGAAGAAGCTGTTCGCTCCCTATTTTGATGTGGAGATCGTGATCTCCAATTCCCGGATGTACCAGGTCAGCGGTGTCAAGCGTGACCCTCTTGCTCATTCCCATGAAGGCGCTGTGGCGCATACCCACGGAGATCTGGTTCATTCCCACGCCCATGGCGAAGAGGATCATGTACACATTCCGGACGAAAACGCCACACCTCTGGACGAACTTCTGGTGATGATGAAATATCTGGTCAGCCACAACGATGCCCATGCCCAGGAAGTGGCAGACCTTGCCCGAAATCTGCAAGGCGCTGGCAAAATCGAGGTCTACGATGAAATTATGGATGCCGTTTCCGATTTTGATATGGTCAACGCCAAATTAGCGGCCATCTTGGAAAACTTGACCGCTGCGCAGCAATAATCAAAACACCACCGTAATCCTCACAGATACGGTGGTGTTTTTATAAACATTGAAAAAAATTATAAAAATATCCCCCCAGGGGGCTTCCAATGACTGCAAGATCGTGCTAATATCTTTCCATAAGGTTAATATGCTCAATCCTAACAAAAAACGCCGCACTGTTTGGGGAAGCAGTGGGGCGCTTTTTGCATCATAAATAAAATGCCCCGGGTATGACCCGGAGCATTTCATGATCCGTGATAAATCGGTGCCAGAGCATCGTGAACCGCCTTGTAACGGCAAAACAGCTCTACATAAAGCTGATGATTCTCCATATTCGGAACGGATACCGATTCCACCCGAACGCAGGTATTGGCTGCCTGGGCAAAATCCTCAAACCAGCCGATTCCCACCGCCGCCAGCATAGCCGTACCAAAGGAAGAATCGTCTACTTCCACCTTTTCCATGGGGATTCCCAGCACATCGGTAACGATCTGCCGCCAGAGCATACCCTTTGCACCGCCGCCAATGATCCGCACCCGAGTCATCTTCACGCCCAGCTCACCCAAAGTATTCATGCAGTCTTTCAGACTCATGGCCACACCTTCCAGGGTTGCTCGTGTAAAATGCGCCGTGGTATGCCGGGCGCTGATGCCAATGTAGCTTCCTTTCAGCTCCGGATCATTATAAGGCGTCAACTCACCGTTTAAATGGGGATGGAATATCAGACCGTCGCTGCCCGCAGGAATCTGCTCTGCCGGTACATTCAGCTGCGCAAAAGGCTCTCTGCCGATGGTATCCCGATACCACCGATAGCTGGCCGCACAGCTTGCCGTTGCGGTACCCGGATACCAAAGACCCGGCACCACATGACGGTAATTGAAAATAAATTTAGAATCCAGGGGCTGATCCGTGATCACGCAAATTCTGCCTGCCGTAGCCAGCTTCACCGTAGTATGTCCCGGTTTCACATTGCCCGCAGCCAAAACCTCCATGACCGTATCCGTAGTGCCCACCAAAACTTTCGTGCCCTCCCAGAGGCCAAACTCCCGGGCCGCTTCGGGCATGACAGCTCCTGCCACATCAGTAGGTTTACATAACTTTGGAAGCCAAGCTTCCTCAATCCCGCCAACTGCGCACAACTGCTCCGACCAGCACTCATGCACCACGTCATAAAACATAGAACCGTGAGCATCGATGGTGTCCGTCTCCATCGTCCCCGTAAGGCGATAGCGCAGATAATCCTTTGCAAAAAGCAAATAACGGATCTTGCTCCACGCCTCCGGCTCATGCTGCCGCAGCCACATCATCTGTGGCAGCGTCCACACCGTCGTGGGGGCATTTTTCACCTGGGTCATCACAAGATCCAGGCAATTTTCTTTTAGCCACTGCACCTGCTCCTTGCTCCGCTGATCCGTCCACAAAATTGCCGGACGGATCACCTGCAAATCCCGGTCCAGCAGCACCGCAGTATGTGTCGCCGCGTCCAGAGACATGGCATCGATCTGCTGCGCGGTAATTGCCGCAGCGGACAAAATCTCCGCCAATGCAGTGCGAAACGCGCTGCACCAATCCTCCGGGTCTTGCTCGCACCAGCCCACTTGGGGATAATGGGTGGGATATTCACAACCGGCAGTGGCAGCGATCACACCGCCTCGGCTCAGCAGCGTCAGCTTCACAGAGCCGCTTCCGATATCCACGCCTAGTACATATTTTTCCATAAATTGCTCCCGGCTTTCGTTTATTTCTGCAAGATCCAATCGTGGTCGGGATCGTTGGTGCGGTGAATACCCTGCACATCACCGGCCATGAGCCATAGAATATACATTTTATAACCGGGCGCAGTCTGGGTCAGGTGATAACCCTTGGGGAACTCGGTCAGATCATTGTTCTTCACCCGATAAGTCTCATCGATCTCACCATCTCTGGTATAAAGGCTCTGGAAACCAAAACCCTGCTCCTTATCAAACAGGAAATAATAAATCTCCTCAGCCACAGATTCCCGGGGCATATCGTCCACGTCATGTTTGTGGCCGGGATAACCCGCCCAGTTACCGGGCTCTACGAAAGATTCGCCAATGGTCAGATAATCTGCCTTGCTCTCACCATCGATGATGATATGGCAATCCCGCTTCCAGGGCGTCTCACCCAAAGCAAGGACTTTCACCTGCTCCGGCTTGCGCCACTCCGGCTCAGAATCCTTGTCCGTGGGCGTATCGATCACACCGATCTGTACCGCATCGCAGCCGGTAACCGTGATTTTCGTTCTTCTGGGCACATAAACGCTGTGGCAAGGGCCATCAAAAACATTCTCTCTGCCGCCCACATTCTGCCAAACCACATCGCCAATGGTAACATCTGCATGACCGGAAAGGAAGATCAGCACATATTCCTTTTCCTGAGTGTCAATGGTAACACTATTTGCGGCATTCAGTTTGATCATGCCAAATTCCAGCCGATTGCAGCTGCATTTTCCAATTTCGCAAAGCTTGGTATAACCAATCTCCGGAGTGTAAGTCTTTTTATAATTCATCTCAGTTCCTCCATGATCTGATCAATTATCATTTCCCAGTCCCCCACAATGCCGTAATCTGCATAATTGAAGATGGGTGCTTTGGGGTCAGAGTTTATCGCGATCACTGTTTTAGAACCGGCCATGCCGGATATATGCTGTACCGCGCCATGGATTCCCACAGCGATGTACAATTTGGGACAAACCGTTGTGCCCGTAATGCCCACCTGGGCGCTGTACGGCGCATAGTGAGCATCCACTGCGCCCCGGGATGCACCGATTCCCGCGCCAATGCGTTTTGCAAAAGCGCTGAGTTTTTCAAAACCTTCCTTTGAACCGATTCCCACGCCTCCGGCAACGATGATCTGCGCCTGAGTAATGGGTTTCCCCTCTGTAAAAGGTTCAAAAGACAGCTGGGAAACCTGGGGCGCTTCCTCCCCGACAGTGATTTCCTCCCATTCGCAGAATACATTTTTCTCTGCCGGGAAAGTACCCGGACGAACCGTTGCCATCTGAACGGGACTTACTGTACGAATGGCGGCCATCAGACTGTTGCCGAAAGCCGGTCTGGTTTGCAGTAATTCTCCCTCCGCTGAAATATCCAGCGCAGTACAATCCGCTGTCAAACCTGCGCCCAAATGCCACGCAAGCATGGGCATAACGCTCCGAAGCCGCACCGTAGCCGGTGCCAGAATCACCCGGGCATCTGCCACCTTATCCACCAGGCATCTGGCGATCAGCGCATCATCTGCCACAGCGTTTTCCAGCTCCGCCACAGAAACAGCACGAAACCGCAAATTTCCTTGCTGCGCTAGCTCCTGCGCCTTGCTATGTAATCCCAGATCCTTTGTGCTTCCCTGAATCAAAATCAGCGTATCTTTCATAAGCACACCTCCCGGATCACCTGGGTGATCTGCTTGGGATCTGAGAATTTGCAGCTGCGACGACCCGGCGCTTTGGTATCCACCTGCACCACCCGAGTCTCAGAGCCGCTAAGGCCACATTCTTCCCGGGAAAGACCCACCTGCGTGGCAGTCAACATCTGCACCTGCATATTTTTCGCCCGACGTCTGCCCATGATGCTGGGAAGGCGCATGGGATATGCATACTCACAGAAAGAAACCACGCAAGGCGCAGCCACCTGAACCGTGCTAATCCCGTCCTCTAACCGTCGCTGGCAGAGAACGCCATTTGAATAGTCTATGGACTGCACATTGGTCACCACGTTCATTCCCAAAGCTGCTGCCATCTGTCCGGGGATCTGTCCGGTTTCCGCGTCCATCGCCCGACGGCCGCAAAAAATACCGTCAAATTCTCCCAAATAACGAATCGCCGCAGCCAAAGCCCGTGCGGTAGCCAAACTATCTGACCCCGCAAGAGTTCTGTCGCATAGCAGCGCCACCCGATCCACGCCCAACGCATACAATTCCTGCAATAATTGGGCGCTTTTCTCCGGACCCATGGAAAGCACCGTAACCTCCGCGCCCATTTGCAGCGCGGCTTCCACAGCGGACGTATCGGCAATATTCAATTTCAGCTTTGTCCCGTCCCGTTTCAAATGAAACTGACCGTCCAGTTCCACTTCCTGAGTCTCGGGTACCAGCTTAACGCATACCAGTATCCGCTTCATATTTGTCCTTCCCTAAAAGCCTTGGTACCCACTTCGGAAAACCGAAGTGGGTCCGCATATCTATTATACCAATTCGTCCAATGCGCTGTAAAGGTCTACCAGCTTTTTATTTTCCGGCACACACAAGCTCAGGCACAAATACGCCTGAGGATTGGCAACCAGCAAGGACTCAGCCTCAGTACGCAGAAAATCAGCCCACCGATTTGCCGCAACACCTTCAATAATCTGGGGCATATAACCCAGCGTCACTGCGTTACCGCAGGACTTTGCAAGACGCTCCTTATTGAACATCTCGGTCAATTCATAGCCGGCAGCCTTCGCCATCGCCCGAACGGACTCAAATTCATAGAAGCTGCGCGCCAGACGGTCATCGTCATGGCAAGCGCCAACACCGCAAGTCACGACCTTAGGCGCCAATTTACCCTCAGCCAGAAGCTTTTCCACATAAGAAGTAGCGGTAACCACTTCCGCTTGAATTTCAACGCCCCACTCCGCATACTGCTGCTTCATGATCTGTGCATCATAGCTGTCGAGCACCACCACAGTTTTCAGTCCGGTGGCATTGATGGCCTCCGCACAAGCCTTTGCCTGCTGGGTCACTTCCTCCACATAGCCCATCAGATCGCCCAGCATCGCACCGGAAGCAGGCTCCTGATCCAGCACCTTTGCAGAGATGCCGGCCTTTTTCAGCAAACTCAGCAGCGCCTTGGCCATACCGGGCACCTTGCAGGCAGCCACTTCACCCACATAAACCAGCACATCTGTGCCCTCCTGGGCAAAGGACGGCTTTTCCATACCGTAAATATTGCCGGACTTTTCCACATTTTCGATCAGCTCCATAACCGTAGCGGGTGCCAGATCGTTTACCAAGGCTTCCGTTCTTGCCTCCCGAATGAAAATAGGCGGCTGATAGCCGGTGCAGCAATCATTGACACAAGCATCGCATAGCAGGCACTCATACATCGCCTGGGCCATATCTGCATCGAATACGCAGGATTCTTTGGAAACCATGCTCAGCAGCAGGCCCTTGGCCCGGGGCGTGTTCAGTTCCTTGCCGGTATGGTGCTGAATGGGGCACAAATGCCGGCACATCCAGCAAAAGCGGCATTTTTCCGCATGATGTAACGCGTTTTGACTTACCATATCGCTACTACCTCCCATTAAAGTCCCAGCTTATAGGGGTTCATGATCCCGTTGGGATCCAATTCTTTTTTCAGCGCTTGCAGCACCTGCATTGCAGGGCCATACTGTTCCTTCATCAGCCGGGACAACTTCAAACCAATGCCGTGGTGATCGTTGAGTACACCGCCGTTTTCCAGAGCAGCCCGGACACCGGTGTTCCAGATCTGGTTATGTACCCGCAGTGCTTCGTCCGGATCCGCAGGGGGATTGTCGATGATAAAGCGGGAATAGTTCATTGCGCCCCAATCATACCAGTGGGAGCTGTGAGAAATAAACCGCACCTTATATTCCTTGAAGTTTTCTTCCACGGCGGCCTTCATTGCCCGGTAGATCTTCTCAATATTATCATGAGTTGCCACCGTATCCAGCGTACCGAACATCTGAGGCAGATCCATAATGTGACCGGGATAGAAGAAAGTGATGCGGTTTTCAAACCACTTTTCACCATATTCGTTGCCCAAGTACTGTGCGCCATACTTTTCTGCGATGGCCAGTACGATCTCCTGCTCCGCAGCAACGATCTTCTCATAGCCTTCCAAGGTCAGGTTCAGGAAAGAACCCTTCTTTTCAAAGCCAATGACCTTCTTGATGATAGAAACCGTCTCTGCCTCGTCAAACAGCCGAACGATGGACGGCTTAACCGCCTGCACGATCTCCCGGCAGGCCTGATAACCAATGTGAATATCCGGGAACAGGAACGCATGGTGGGTTCTGACTTCCGGCAGCTTCACAATCTTGAACTTTGCCTTGGTCATGATGCCCAGCGTACCCTCGGAACCGATAAAAATAGGCAGCAGATTCGGGCCGGTGGAGTGTTTGGGAACAGGCAAGGTGTTGATAATGTCGCCATTGGGCAGCACCACTTCCAAAGAAAGGCACATATCGTCCATCTTGCCATACTTGGTGGACAAAATGCCAATACCGTTATGAGCCAGTGCGCCGCCTACGGTACAGCAAGTCATGCAGGAAGGCAGGTGCATCACAGAATAACCCTTCTCATTGACGTAATCTTCCAAGGTAGAGAAGATCATACCGGTTTCGCAGGTAACCGTACCTGCCTCCACGTCAAGGTCGATCAGCTTATCCAGCCGCTTGATGTCCAGCAAAATGCCGCCTGCCACGGGCAATGCACCGCCCTGGCTGCCGGAGCCGCCGCCCCAGGTGGTCACGGGGATCTTATAGTAATTGGCGATCTTCATCACCTTGGAAACTTCCTCGGTGGTGCCGGGACGGACAACGATGTCAGGCATAGGGCCTTCCTCGCCCGCATCCTGCCACTTACGGCTCAGCCAAAAATAGTCAACAGAATAAACCGCTCTTTCGGTTTTCTTGGTGGATACATTTTCTACGCCCACAGCATCTTCCAGTTCGGAACGAATCATGTGGAACATCAAAGATCTCTCTTGCATGTTATTTCATCCTTTCTTTCAATCAATCGGATTGATAATCCAGTTTGCGCCATAGATACCGGGAAATCCACCACGGGCAACCAGAGAGGTATTATCCTCATGGGCCAACAGCCACTTATTCTTTGCCCACAGCAGGCCCTGCTTCCGATTTTCCAGCGGTAGGTTTGTGCCCCGCTGCAATCCTACGATGCAGGAGAAACCGTTCTTTGTCACTTCGCAGGGACAGAAATGCAAGGTATCGGAATAAACCTCAACCATTTCCCCCTCTGCAAGGTAGAATGCTTTGATCTTATTTGCATCCAGCCGGTTATTCTCATCCATGTCGCTGCGCTTAGCAAGCAGCAGCACCAGTTCACGGACAGCAATATTGAACTCATTACAGGTATGCCACTCCAAAGCATTCAGCTGATTGGAATGACCCCAGCACAGACCGATCTGCTCATCCAGCTGACCGCAACACGCTTCTTTCAGCGCTGCTGCCTCCTCAATGGCTTCCAGCTCAGCAATAGACGCCTGATACTTGCTTCCCTCGGCAGGAAATTCCACAGCCGCTTCCGCTGCAACACAGAATGCCTCCGTCTTCTCCTTAATGACCCGTCCATAAACCTTAAAAGCATCATCGTGGACGGAATAAATGGTGATTTGAGGGTTTGCCTTTTGCAAGGTGGTCAATTTATCCATGATTTTCAGACTCCTTGCGCTCTTTTATAAATGCCATAACTTCTTCAAAGGCGGGGATTCCCTCCTGCGCGCCCACCCGGGTGCATTTAAGCGCAGAAGTTGCGGAGGCAAAGGTCGCCGCTTCCATTACCGTCATACCTTTGACCCGTGCCGCCACGAAAGCGCCATGGAAAGTATCGCCAGCGCCGTTGCTGTCCACCGCATTCACCGGGAACACCGGGTAACGTACTGCCTCACCCTTTTCCCAGATAAAGCCGCCACGGCTGCCCTGGGTCACGATCAGCACTTCCGGTTGATACAGTTCAAACAGCTTCTTTGCTGCTTCCTCCGCAGTTGTGCAGCCGGTATATTTCAGCGCAAACTCCTCCGAGGGGATCAGCACATCCACCAGCGGCAGCAGCCGATCAATGCCGGGATAGGGGTTGCCCGCATCCAGGCTGACCTTCACGCCATATTCCTTTGCCTTTTGGGACGCATAGATGGCGCATTCCATCTGATGTCCGTCCAGGTGCAGATATTTGGCATTTTTCAGCACATGTAAATCAATATCGCCAATTTCCGGGGGCGTTACCGTTCCCCGATTCCAAACGCAAGTACGGCTGGCATTGGATACATTCAGCAAAACCACGCTATGGAACGACTGAGAATTAGGAATCACCCGAACACCCTGCCGACCGACTCCGTAAGTATCAAAAGCCTTGCGGATATAATCGCCATACATATCATCGCCCAGCGTGCCCATATAGCAGCTTTTTACGCCCAATTTGCTCATGGCCACCAACGCAGTGGCGCAAGGACCGCCGCCCTGAAACTTGGTTTGCAAGCTTTGCAGTTTTGTATCTTCCTTGGGGTAACTTTCTGTGGTTACCAGAATATCCAAAAGCGCCGCACCGATTCCAACCACCTGTGTCATATCAGTCCGCTCCCAACAGCTTGATCTTCTCAATGGCAAAAGCCTTCACTGCCGCCACCGGCTCTTTCATAAAGGTGTCGATCCCCACAATGCTGGGATCCACCGTCCGAACCGTATCCAGGAAAGAGCAGCACACGTCGGTGCCAAAGTTGACCTTGCGGATACCGGCTTCGATGGATGCGCGAATCTGATCATCCGGTACGCCGCTGCCGCCATGGAGCACCAAATGGGCATCCAACGCCTCATGCAGTTGAGCAATCCGCTCCAACGCCAGAACCGGTGCCTGCTTGTAGTGACCGTGAGCAGTACCCACCGCCACAGCCAGCGCCGCAACGCCCGTGCCTTCCACAAACTGCACTGCCTCATCTACCTTGGTATATTCGGTGCTGACGCCATCTTTGGCAGAACCCACATGACCCAGTTCGCCTTCCACGGTCACATTCACAGCAGCCGCCATGTCTACGCAAGACTTGGTAATGGCAATATTTTCTTCCAAAGGTTTCTGGGAGGCATCGATCATCACACCGGTAGCACCGTAACGAAGTGCTCTGAGTACCTGAGGCACACCCGCGCCGTGATCCAAATGGAATGCCGCAGGAACGCGCATGGTGTCCACCGCCTCCATAATAGCAGGCGCAACGAACCGAGCCAGATCCGAGTCAAACAGCCGGCTGTACATCTGGAAAATCACCGGTGCGCCGGTCTCCTCCGCCGCCTGCATAATGCCCATCACCGTCTCCGTGTTGTAGACATTGAACGCAGGAATCGCAAAGCCGCCCTCTTCTGCCAGTTCCAGAATTTCTTTCAAATCATAACGCATAATTTTATCCTCCTAAAATCATCAATCCAAGTAATCAAAACGCAGCCCGGGAACGTATTTGCAGAATTCCCGAATGTGCTCTGTTAAGCTGCCTTCAATTTCCGACATATGGTGAATGTACGGTCCCTCAATGAGTGCGCGCTCCACCTTCGACAGATTTTGGAAACGCCCCCACAGATAGGTACCACCGGTGTAAGGACCCTCTGCGCTGTCGCATTCGCATACTGCGATGGAGTAATTTCCGTGATCCTGATCGATCCGGACAACTGTGTAGTGCCCTTGCTCCACCTGGAACCATTCCTGCATATTAACCACCTTGCAAGGCTCTCCCTTTTTATGCAGAGAATAAGCAAACGGGCCGCAGTGCCACAAAAGCTCCACATTTCGGTCAGCGGGATGGCGTGTGGTAAACTCACCCAGGAACGGGATCTTTTCGCCCAAAGTCAAACTTTTCAGCAGCACCTGGGTCATCACTGCGTGCACATCACTTTCGCAGCCGATGATGTATCCCATATCCGCCAGAATCGCATAAGCAGTGCAAGGAACAGCGCCTACCAGCTGCCGCATAGCCGACCAGCACTCGGCCGAAACCGCATTGACCTGATACTCTTCAAAAATCTGCTGATACAGCAAAACAAACGCGTAAATTTTCTCTGCCGCCTCATCGGATGCCGCGTCCATCTGATACATCTGCCGCAGTTTCTTCGCGCCCGCTGCCAATTCTTCCTGCTGGGTAGCCAGGATCCGGTTAAACTTATCCTCCACCACCGCCAGATTCACCGGGATCAGCCGCACATCGAATTTTTCCATCAATTCGCTCTCGTTGCAGATCACAGAGCAGAAAGGCTTGGGTCTGCACCCCACCTGAGCGATCCGCATTCCGGTAAAATTCTTAACCGCGCAGGCAACCCCCGCAAACCGCAGGAAACCTTCCCGGAAAATGGGATCTTCCACGAAGCAATTTTCAATGTATGTAAAGGGAATGTTCATTCTTTGCAGCATCCGACTCATGCCGAACAGGCCGCATTGAGAATCGGTGTACCGGGTGCCGTCAGGCTCGAACACATCATCCTGGGGGCCCCACAGCAGTACCGGCTTACCGATGGCCTTGGCCACCATGCCGGCCACCTCTTCATTTCCGAAATTGCCGTTGATCAGGAAAACCGCATCGACATTTTCCGCCCGGAAACGACGAACCACCGCATCCACGTCCCGTTCCGAGAACAGTACGCCCACATCGTTGATCCCTTCCAGATCCACGAAGGAAATCCGCTCCCCGGCAAAATTTTCCTTCATATACCGCACCGCCTTGGCGCAGCGCTCCTCCGCTCTTTCCCAATTAAACGCACCGGGGCGGGCTGTTACATCCCGGCGGATGGGAACGAGGCCGATTTTGATAGAGAATTGCAGCATTTTTGCCTCCCTTTGATAGATGAACTATCATTTTAAGAAAATTATTTCTTTATTTTTTCTTTTGTACGACAGAAATTCTATCATATTAGGCTGTTTTTTTCAATAGTGAATGTAAATTTTATTTGCTTATTTTGAAAAATAATGCTATTATTGTGTTAAAAAGTGCCATTTTACATCACGGAGGTTGCACATGGAGCATACATTAAGTCAAATTCGCAGCCTATACTCCACCTTTGGCAGAGGCGAAAAGAAGATCGCCGACTGGATTTTATCCAATCCCGGTGATCTGATCAGTTTGTCCATCAGCGAGGTTGCCGCAGTCTGCGGCTGCGGTGATGCCACCGTCATTCGTTTTGCCAAGCGGCTGGGTCTCACCGGTTTTCAGCAGCTGAAAGTCAACATCGCCCGGGAATTGGGTGGAAGCATTACCGGCAACATTGCCTTCTCCCCCGATGACTCCCTGATGAACATTTACAAAAAGCACATAACAGACATTAAGATCACCCTGGACGACACGCTGAATTCTTTGAATGAAAGCACCCTTTCCGACGCGGTGACTGCGCTGCTGCAAGCCAAAAGCATATCCATCATCGGTCTTGGAAACTCCGCACCGGTAGCCCAAGACGCAGCGCATAAATTTCTACGGGCGGGTCTGCCTGCCAGCGCATATTCTGACAACCACATGCAGATGATCGTTTCTTCCCACCTTGGGCCGCAGGATGTGGTACTTGCCATTTCTCACTCCGGCTCTTCTGTGGACATTATTGCCGCCATGGAGCAGGCAAAATCCCGGGGTGCTGTGACCTTGTGCATCACAAACCACGGGAAATCCCCCATCTTGAAGCATTGCGACTATCCGCTGTTTACCAATGCCCAAGAGACCAAGCACAGCATTTTGGCTATGACTTCCCGAATTGCTCAGCTGGCGATCATCGACACCCTGTATACCTGCGTGGTGCTCCGGGGCGGAGACAGAGCCGCGGAAGCCATACATGCCACGGAAGCGGCATTGGAAAGCAAGAAATACTAGAAAGCGAAAGTCCCGGCGAGTAACCCTGCCAGAACTTACCTTGTATGTCGCGGGACTTCTTTCAAGAAAAGCCTTGGGTGATTTTACACCAATTAGACAAACTTGAATTTGATGAAGGAGTGAATATGTATGGATAAAGAAACGATTGGAACCGTAGTATCTGTTGCAAAGCAATGGTGGTTAAAAGTGAATACAAAACCCATACGAATGGGCGCCCTGGACGGCGCCACCTTCCCGCATATCATGAAAGTGCAGTTTGTTGTAGATGGAAACACCTATACAAAAAAGAAATGGATCGGTGCAGGCAAAGCAGTTCCCGCTGTTGGGAGCAAACTGACCGTTCTTTATTGCTCTAACAAGCCGAGCAAAGCAAAAATTCTCTAATGAAACAAATTCAAGTTTATCGGACAGATTTATAGCGTGCACTTGCACTGTCAATATATGCGCATAAAAACGGAGCGTATCGGGATCGATACGCTCCGTTTACTATTTAAAATTGGGTAGGCTCGATGTGCCAAATCTCCTTGGCATACTGACGAATGGTTCTGTCGGAAGAGAACTTTGCGCCGCTGGCGATGTTCATGAGACACTTGCGGCCAAAGGCCAGCCGGTCTGCATAGTCTGCATTGGCTCTGAGCTTGGCTTCGATATAAGACGGATACTCCCACAAAATATAGTAGTGATCCGCACGGTGCCAACTGGTGCCGTCCAGAAGCGCATGGTAAAGCTCACGCTGATCGTCATCGGTGGGCACAGTACCATCAACCAGGGTATCCAGCGCCCGACGCAGATGAGGATTATGGTCGTAAACGCCACGGGGCTGATAATAAGGCGCGCCCTCGTTGATCTGATCCACGGTCAGACCGAAGATATAGTTATTTTCCATGCCCGCTTCTTTCACGATCTCCACATTCGCACCGTCCAAAGTGCCCAGGGTGACCGCGCCGTTAAGCATCAGCTTCATGCAGCCGGTGCCGGAAGCTTCTGTGCCGGCAGGAGAGATCTGCTCGGAAATGTCCGCGGCAGGAATGATATGCTCTGCATAAGAGCAGTTATAGTTCTGCACGAACACCACTTTCAGCTTATCTGCCACATCCGGATCGTTATTGACCAGCCGGGCAAGCCGGTTGATATAGCGAATGATGGCCTTTGCCCGGGCGTAACCGGGAGCGGACTTGGCGCCGAAAATGAATGCGGTGGGCTGGAAGTTGGGCAATTCCCCATTTTTCAGCCGGAAGTAAATATCCGCCACAGAAAGCGCATTCATCAGCTGACGCTTATACTCATGCAGACGCTTTACCTGCACATCAAACACAAAATCCGGATTCAGGTGCACATTTTCCTTGGCGGCAATGATCTTGCACAGCTGTTCTTTCTTCTGGCGTTTGATGGTGTTGAACTGGCGCACCATATCATCGTCGATCATGGGTTTGAGTTTGGAAATCTGATCCAGATCGCCCAGGAAATCACTGCCGATGCGATACTTGATCATCTGAGTAAGCTCCGGGTTGCACTGACCCAGCCAGCGACGGGGAGTGACACCGTTGGTCTTATTCTGGAAGCGCTCCGGGAAGACTGCATACCAATCCCGGAACAGATCATCTTTCAGAATCTGGCTGTGGATCTCCGCCACGCCATTGACATAGCTGCCCACATAGACACTCAAATTGGCCATGTAAGCAGTATTATCCCGCACGATAAACAGATTGGGGTGCTCGCTGCGGAGCTTCTCGTCGATCCGCAAAATAATATCCACGATCTCCGGCACCACAGAGCGCAGAAGATCCAGATTCCACTTCTCCAATGCCTCGCCCATGACAGTATGGTTGGTATAGGAGAAAGTCTTTTGCGCGATCACAAAGCTTTGCTCGAAGTCCATACCCTCGGCCATCAGCAGCCGGATCAGCTCCGGAATGGACATGGCGGGGTGGGTATCGTTCAGCTGCACCGCATAAAACTCCGCAAAATGGCTCATATCGGTGCCGTGGACATTCTTATAGATCCGCAGCATATCCTGCAAGGATGCAGAGGAAAGCACATACTGCTGCTTGATACGCAGGCGCTTGCCCTCCCAGGTGGAATCGTTGGGATAGAGCACACGGGTAATGTCTTCCGCCTTGTTCTTCTGAGTCAGAGCGCGCAGGTAATCCTGGTCATTAAAGGCATTAAAGTCCAGCTCTTCCTCGGCTTCGCACTGCCACAGGCGCAAAGTGCCGATATTTTCCGTGCCATAGCCGATCACCGGCACATCATAGGGCACTGCCAGCACCGTATGATCGGGGAAAGAAACCCGGACGGTATGATTATACCGACGGTAAGACCAGGGATCGCCATATTTTGACCAATCGTCTGCCACTTCCCGCTGGTTGCCGTACTCATCAAAGCTCTGCTTAAACAAGCCAAACTTATAGCGCAGACCATAGCCGGACAAAGGAATATTCTCCGTCGCAGCACTATCTAAGAAGCAAGCGGCCAGTCTGCCCAGACCACCGTTGCCCAGCGCAGCATCTTCCACCTCTTCCAGCATGGCAAGATCCACGCCCTGCTCGGCAAACAGCTGCTTCATCTCGTCCAGGATACCCAGATTGAACAAATTGGAATACACCAATCTGCCAATCAGATACTCCGCAGAGATATAGTAAGCCTTACGCTGGTGCATACGGGTATGCTTAGAGCGATTCCAGTTATCCGAAATGCTCATCATCACCGCTTCGCCCAATGCCTCGTGCAGCGCCTGGGGCGTTGCTTCCCGCAAGGACACGTCATGGGTGTATTTCAGCCGTGCTTCTGTCCATTTCAAAATGTTCAAACAATTATATTTCATATTTCCATTCTCCGATCTTCATTATGGGGAATATTATATTCACTGTATCAACGGGTCAAACGGTCAAACCGCTCCGTCAAGCAGTAGATTTTTTCAGCAAGTCCGGCATAACCTCCGGTCAAGCGCCAGGTCCAGTTATCCGGTGTACGGGTTCCGGGGAAATTCATTCTCCCCTCTTCACCCAATTCCAGGAAGTCCTGCATCTGGATCACGCAGAGATCGCACCGGGAAGCCATGGCTGTACGGATCACGCCCCAAACATAACCTTCCTCCCGGGAAAGACCCATGTAAGAAATGCAGCGCGACAGAGTTTCTGCCGATGCGGTTTCCAGCCATTGGCGGCAGGTCATATTATCGTGGGTTCCGATATAACAAACTGCGTTTTTAATATGATTGTGGGGTAAGTACGCAGAGGGTTCGCGGCTGTCAAAAGCAAAACACAGCACTTTCATGCCAGGGAAGCCTAACTCGTCCCGCAGATCCAGCACGTCCTGGGTCAGTATGCCCAGGTCCTCTGCGATCAGCGGCAGATTCGGAAGGGACTGCTGAACTGCACGAAAGAAATCGGCGCCGGGTCCGGGAATCCACCGGCCGTTGCGGGCCGTTTCCTCTGCGTTGGGCACGGACCAGTAAGCCGCAAAACCACGGAAATGATCCAACCGGATCCGGTCATACAACCGGGCGGCAGATCGCAGGCGACGGATCCACCAGCGGTAGCCGTCCTGTTTCATCACATCCCAGCGATATAGAGGGTTGCCCCAGAGCTGCCCGTCCTGGGAAAAAGCATCGGGCGGGACACCAGCCACATCGGTAGGATTTTTCTGCTCGTCCAGCTGGAATAATTCGGGTGTGCACCACACATCCACCGAATCGTAAGGCACATAAATGGGAATATCACCAATGATTTTGACTCCCTTTTGGTGAGCATAGGCTTTCAGCGCGTCCCATTGGCGGAAAAACAGATACTGCACAAAACAGTGAAACTGCACCTGCTCCTGCGAAACACCGGCAAAGGCGCCGGCGCTGCGGGTTTTGATCTCCTCCGGCCACTGATACCAGGCCCGGCCGTCAAACCGTTCTTTCTGGCACATAAAATCCGCATAATCCGGCAGCCAATCATCATTTTCCGCCCGGAATTGGGCGAAATCTGCCGTTTCACCATGGCGCTGAAATGCCTTGCGCAGGATCGTCAGCTTATTGCGATATAAAAGGCCAAAATCTACCCGGTCTTCCCGCTCGCACCAGGAAAGCGCATCCACTTCCTCTTGTTTCAGCAATCCTTCGCTGACCAAAAAGTCCAGATCGATCAGGTAATGATTTCCGGCAAAGGCACTGCAAGACTGATAAGGAGAATCACCATAGCCCGTAGGGTTCAGCGGCAAGATCTGCCAGTAGCTTTGGCCTGCCTGCTGCAAGAAATCCACAAAGGCATAAGCCGACTTACCAAGCGTACCCACGCCATAAGACCCGGGCAAAGAGGTTATATGCATTAAGATACCGCTCTGCCGCATGGCGTTGATTCCCCCACTAAGATGATTTTCAGATGTTTCAGTGTATGAAAAAACGCCCGGATTGTTCCTGTCCGGGCATGAGTGAAAACCGATAAACGACAAAAAACATCACTTGTATAAGAGTAATACAAAATCGCCTTTTTGTCAAGAAAAAGCCGTTGTTTCCAGCATTTTCTTAGGCTGAAAATAAAGCATTTTTCAAGAATGCAAAAAAACGGACCTGCCTTTCGACAGGTCCGTTTTTTTACACAAATCAGGCTTCCAGATTGATGCCGGTCTCTTTGTTGAACACGTGGCAAACGTGGCCAGCAAAGTTAAACTTCACCACACTGCCGGTGGACAGAGCGCGCAGCTCCTCGCCGGTCATATTCATAGTGGAGATGACCAGAACCACATCACGGCCCATAGCGGTAACGTGCAGGTGGACGGAAGAACCCATCATTTCTGCCACGTCGACCTTGGCGGCGATGCCATCTTCGCCCAGAGCCAGATGCTCGGGACGGACACCCACAATAATCTCCTGCTCAGCCACATCATTGGCTGCCAGTTTTGCCTGCTTCTCCTCGGAGAGCACGACAGTCTGATTTTCCAGCTGGACAGCATACTTGCCGTCAACCTTAATCAGCTTGGCGTCGAACATGTTCATCTGAGGTGCGCCGATAAAGCCGGCTACGAACAGATTGTAGGGGTGGTTGAACACTTCCTGGGGAGTGCCGATCTGCTGAATGAAACCGTCCTTCATGATGACGATACGATCGCCCAGGGTCATAGCCTCGGTCTGGTCGTGGGTAACGTAAACGAAGGTGGTGTTGATACGCTCGCGGAGCTTGATGATCTCAGCACGCATCTGGTTACGCAGCTTGGCGTCCAGGTTGGACAGAGGTTCGTCCATCAACATAACGGCGGGGTCACGAACGATGGCGCGGCCGATGGCAACACGCTGACGCTGACCGCCGGACAAAGCCTTGGGTTTACGGCCTAAGTACTGCGTAATATCCAAGATCTCGGCAGCTTCTTTGACCTTCTGCTCGATCTCAGCCTTGGGAACATGGCGCAGCTTCAAGCCAAAAGCCATGTTATCGAAAACAGTCATATGGGGATACAGCGCATAGTTCTGGAAAACCATGGCGATATCACGGTCCTTGGGAGCTACGTCGTTGACCAGACGGTCGCCAACATACAGTTCACCTTCGGTGATTTCTTCCAGACCGGCGATCATACGCAAAGTGGTAGACTTACCACAGCCGGAAGGACCGACCAGAACGATAAATTCCTTGTCTGCGATTTCCAGGTTGAATTCCTGGACAGCAACGACGCCCTTATCGGTGATTTGCAGATTGACTTTCTTTACGGGCTGTTCGTCATCAGTCTTCTTTTTCTTCTTGTTCTGCTTCTCTTCGTCGCCGCTGAAAGGGTAGATCTTCTTGACGTTTTTCAGGGATACACTTGCCATACTTTTTCGACTCTAAGTACACCGAATCCTCGCGTGTACTCTCACATTCCGCGCAGCAAAAGTCGCGGAAGCTTTACGACAGGTCTCCACACTGCCGCACCGTGAGTCAACCGGGGTTATCCTCCTTTATTTTAGCAGATTTACGCCTATTTTTGTGGAGTAGGCGCAATCCACCTGGATACATACATGTTACCACATGGATAAAAAATATTCAACAACTTTTTCAGCTTTTTTCCAAAATTTTCTGGTTTTGCTCAGTCGATCCGGTATCCGTCAGCGCACACGCAAAGCTCTGTTTCATAATAGGCAGTCATGGCATTCTGCAAATAAAGCACATCTTGCACTGCGCCTGTTTCATACGCTGAATGCATGGCAAGCTGCGGCAAGCCGATGTCCACCGTGGGAACGGAAACATGATTCAAGGAAATATGGCCCAAAGTGGAACCACCGGGAATGTCCGCCCGGTTCAGATAATTTTGCACCGGCACCTGGGCATTTGCACAGATTTTCCGGAAAATGGCTGCGGAAACGCCATCTGTGGCATAACGCAGATTGGCATTAAATTTCACCGCAATACCCTCGCCCAAAACCGGCGCGTTGGCGCTGTCGGCATATTCCGGGTGGTTGGGGTGAATGCCATGGGCATTGTCCGCAGAGACCATGAAAGACTGGGCAAGCAGCTGTTCCAGAGGTAACTGCAAAGTCTTGCTGATCCGTGCCAAAATCCCTTCCAGCAGATCGGAAGCCGCGCCCTGGGCAGAAGAAGATCCCACCTCTTCGCTGTCAAACACGCACAAAACAGGGATATTGCCCGTTTCCTTGGCGGCAAGGAAGCCCTGTGTGCATCCCCAGGCACATTCCAGATCATCCAGAGCGGCAGAGGAAATATATTCCTCCTCCACGCCCCAGACAGAGGCTTTCTGGCGCACATACAAGTAAAGGTCTCTGCCCAGGATCTGGCCGTTCGCCTGCTCCTGCAAAAGCTGTTCCAGCTTGCCCTTGGATGCCTTACTGCCCAGCAGACAAATGGTATCCACCGCAGGATTCCAGGACTTTCCTTCATTGGCGGAGCGATCCATGTGAATGGCCACATTGGGCATCAGCGCCAGATCCCGGTCAATATCCACCAGCACATTCTTGATGCCGGTGGGGGTATCCACGGTAAGTCTGCCGGCAACGGACAAGGGACGATCCAGCCATGTAGACATGAGCATACCGCCATACTTCTCCGTGGCAAGACGAGTATAAGTTCCGCACAGTTCTCCGTTTTCCTTTACCTTAAAAGCAGGACGATCAGAATGACTGGCGCTCAGCATAAAGCCTTTGGGCGCACTTTGTGGAATACGAAACGCAACCACAGCAGTACCGCCCCGAACCAGATAATACTTGCCACCGGGAATCAAATTCCATTCCTGCGCTTCGGAAAGGCAGGAATAACCTGCGTTTTCCAGCACATCGGCAAGATAAGCGGCTGCATGATACACGCTATGAGATGCATTCAGAAAATTTACCAGATCCTGAATTTTCTTGTCCATAAAAATTGCTCCTTATACCAGCTGGCAGAACAGATCGATCTGATCTGCGATGGTTTGCAGCGCGCCGCGCCAGAATTCCTTATCCGTCAAATCGATATCTGCCACCTTTGCAGTATCTTCCACAGTTGCCACAGTAGTAGTATAAAGCAGCTTTTTATACTTTGGCACAAAGCTTTCGCCTTCCGCAAGGTACTGAGCATACAAGCCCCGGGCAAACAAACCGCCAAAGGCATAGGGGAAGTTATAGAAGGTCGGGCCATAATAGTGACCCTTACAGACCCACATATAAGGATGCATACAATTATGATCCAGACCATCGCCATAGGACTGTTTCTGCGCCTCGGTCATAAAGCCACAGAGCACATCTGCGTTCATAAACTGCTCTTCCCGATTCTCAAAGACCATTGCCTCAAAACGGAAGCGGGAATAAATATCACAGATGATCTGGGCGGCATCCTGCAACTGGGATTCGATCAGTGCCAACTTTTCGTCATCAGAAGCTGCGCTCTCAATGGCAGCTGCCATGACCACACATTCATTAAATGTAGATGCGGTCTCCGCCACGGGCATGGAATAATCCTTATTCAAAGGCTTATGGTTCTGAATGCACTGATTATGGAAAGCGTGACCCAGCTCGTGAGCAAGCGTGACTACGTCGGTAAACATACCGTCAAAGTTGGTCAGAATACGGCTTTCACCCAGGCATTCCACACCGGCGCAGAACGCACCGCCGGCCTTACCGTCTCTGGGGTAGAAATCGATCCAGGCATCGTCAAAGGCGCGGGCCACCATATCCGTCAATTCCTGATCAAAGGTGGCAAACTGCTTCACCAGATAATCCTTGGCTTCCTGAGCGGTAAACTTCGTAGATGCATTGCCCATGGGTGCAAACAGATCATACCAGGGCAGACCGTTCTCGTGGCCAAGGGCCTTGCCCTTCGCTTTCAGATACGCCCAGAATTTGGGCAGATATTCGTCCATGGCGCTGAGCATTGCGTCCAGAGTTGCCTTCTGCATATCGGAATGTTTCAGCGTACGCATCAAAGGAGACTCGTAGCCTCTTAATTTGCAGTCAGAAATGGTTTCCAGCTTGATGGAGTTCAAAGCGAAAGCCACAGAATCCTTAATGCGGTCATAGCAAGCGATCTCCGCCTCATAAGCATCTTTACGCACCTGCGGATCGGCATCATAAGCAAGGTTACGAATGGCGGACAAATTGGTGGTTTCGCCCCGGTAGCTGACGGGAACAGTACTGGTCAAATAGCCTTGCAGATCGCTCCATGCGCTTCCGCCGGACAGACGCATCCGCGCCATGATCTCCTCACCACGGTCGGGGAGCAAATACTGGCTGGATTCTGCGATTTTACTGAGCATATAGCGGTACTCTTTCAGCGTTTCGTCTGCATCCACCAATTCCATCAGATTGGGCAATTTGGAAAGCCAATCCCGGAATGCTGCATCCGGAGCGGCCATGGCGCTGTACATTGCCATCAGTCTGCCCAGCTGAGAAGTCGCTTCCGCGTCACGGGTATTGGCAGACTGGCGCAGCGATGCATAAAGCGCCAGCTTGTTAGCCAGGTCATTGATCTGCTCTTGCAGTGCAATGCCCTTGCGCAGCGCAGCCTTCGGCTCCATGCTGCCAAGTTCCTGGGAAAAAGCCGTGAATTCCGCCAATTTGTTCTTTGCGGTTTCCACATCCTGCGCAAAGGCGGGGTCGTCAAAGCCCTTATAGATCGGATCTAGGTTCCATACTTCATTCATAGGTGATTCCTCCCAAATATGAGTTTTTTATATTTTACAACACCCAATCCATTCCGTCAACCTTCCGTTGCTTTCCAGAGAAATACACCGGTTTGGATTTGGGTTTTTCTCATCTGCGGTTTTTCGACATTTTTTGTCGAAAAGTTCTTTAACTCAACATTTTTTGTCGAAAATACGCTACTTTTGGCGAACGATTGTTTCCGTTTTTTCCTTGCAAAAAACGATTCATTATGCTATGCTTATTTTGTCGCACGCGGCAGCCGGGAACTGCCGCGAACACAGGGGAAATTATCTTCAAATGACAGGAGAGGAAGTTATGGATAACCGCACAACTGTATTCATTGCCGACAGCGCAGAGGAATTTTGCTCCCATCTGAGCGCTGTGCTCAATCACACCAACGCGTTTTTGGTAGTGGGGACTGCCAACGACGGAGAACAAACCATTCGCATGGTTCAGCAATTAAAGCCCGATATTCTGGTACTGGATCTGATGCTGAGCAAACAAGACGGACTGAGCGCCCTCAAAGCCGTGTATTCTATGGAAAAACGTCCTGTAACCTTGGCTACATCAGGTTTTGTCACCGAATACGTATCTTCCGCGGCAGCAAACTTAGGCGCCCGGTACCTGATGCTCAAACCCTGCGATATGACCACATTAGTAGAACGGCTGGAAGAGATCCGGGGCGGCAACAACCTCCGGCAAATCTCCCCCCGTCAGCTGGACAAGACCAGTATCGAAGCCATGGTCACCAGCATCATTCACGAGATCGGTGTGCCCGCCCACATCAAAGGTTATCAATACCTGCGGGAAGCCATCATCATCGCAGTAAACGACATGGACGTGATCAATGCCATCACCAAAGTGCTGTACCCCCAGGTGGCGAAAACTTTCCAGACCACGCCCAGCAGAGTTGAAAGAGCCATCCGACACGCCATCGAAGTAGCCTGGGACAGAGGCGATCTGGACACCTTGCAGCGGTTTTTCGGCTATACGGTCAATTCTGCCAAGGGCAAGCCCACCAATTCGGAGTTTATTGCGCTGATCGCGGACAAGCTGCAATTGCAATTAAAATCCAGCGAAGTGGCAAACTATTAAAACCAACACAAAACCATCAGCAATTTATAACAAAAACGCTCCTGATCGTAATGATTCGGGAGCGTTTTTATTTATTATTTCTTTTCTTTGGTGTGCAAAAAACAACCTTAACCCAGCTCATGGAAAGATGCCTTTTTCTGCCAATTTCCGTCCCTTTTATTGGCATAAATTAACGGCTGTCTTTTCCGTTATAAAATATGTCAAATATTGGCAAAAATATTACATTTTATAAGCCGATAAAACGTCCCAGACCCTTGATTTTTACCTGCAAATGTTATATAATTCAATTAATTGTTTATGTTGGGTTATTGTACATTCTTTACGGAATTTTCAGCGAATCGTTTCGTCTTTCGGAACAACACATTCCCAAGCATGAGATCCCATAAAAATATAAAAAACTACAATGTTTCCCCGAAAGCGTATATATCTCCTTCTGCGCAGATCATGGATGGCTGTATTATTGAACAATTTGCAGGAGTTAATTCCAATGTTTCAGTCGATACTTGTTCTATCATCAAAACAGGAGCATTAACCAAACATTACAGTGTTGTTACAGAAGGATGCTGTGAAAGCTATAGCACCACAAAAAGCAGGTACTTATGTTGAATCATATCGTATCGCAAGGATGCAACAAACCATTGAGAATCAAGAAAAAACGCAGAAAATCCGTAAGGCATACAACTGATAAGTTTGAGATTTTGATATATGGAGAGGTTTTGCTATATGAAGAAGTTTGAGAAAAAGGTTTGGCTTGCCACACCGACAATGCACGGTGATGAAATGAAATATGTTCAGCAGGCTTATGATACAAACTGGATGAGTACAGTTGGCGCGAACATTGACGAAGTTGAACGAATTGCCGCTGAAAAAGCAGAAATCAAATATGCCGTCGGTCTGTCTTGTTGCACCGCCGCACTCCATTTAGCAGTTAAACATGCAGGCGAAACGCTATACGGCAAACCCGCAATCAGCCACGGTGCATTAGAAGGCAAACGCGTTTTTTGCTCCGACATGACCTTTGACGCCACGTTGAATCCCGTGGCTTACGAAGGCGGTATCCCTGTATTCATCGATACCGAAGCAAATTCCTGGAACATGGATCCCGTGGCGCTGGAAAAAGCTTTCGAAATGTATCCGGAGGTAAAACTAGTGGTTTCTGCGGAACTTTACGGTTTCCCCGGACGCATGGATTTGATTAAGGAAATCTGTGAGAAACACGGCGCGCTTCTGATTGAGGATGCAGCCGAAGCGATGGGCGCAACTATTCACGGAAAGCAATGTGGTTCCTTCGGCGACTATTCTGCTATCAGCTACAACGGAAACAAAATCATAACCGGTTCTGCAGGCGGCTGTTTGCTGACCAATGATATTGAAGTCGCAAACAAAGCTCGTAAATGGTCAACTCAAGCAAGAGAAAATGCCCCCTGGTATCAGCACGAGGAAGTCGGTTACAACTACCGCATGAGTAACGTAATCGCAGGTGTTGTGCGTGGTCAGTACCCTCATTTAGAAGAACACATCGCACAGAAAAAAGCAATCTATGAGCGTTATCGTGATGGCTTAAAAGATTTGCCTGCGCAGATGAATCCGATTACGGATAGCACCGAGCCGAACTATTGGCTGTCTGCTATGATCATTGACAAGGATTATATGTGCAAGCAGATCAGAGACGATTCAAAGGCATTGTATATAAAAGAGCCGGGTAAAACTTGTCCGACAGAAATTCTGGAAACTCTCGCAAGCTACAATGCAGAAGGCAGACCGATATGGAAGCCAATGCATATGCAGCCGATGTACCGTATGCACGAATTTATAACTCGTGAAGGCAGCGGACGTTGTAAAACCAATGCTTATATCGCAGGCGGTTGTGTAGATGTTGGTGCCGACATATTCGAACGTGGTCTGTGCTTGCCATCTGACAACAAGATGACTGTTGAGGAACAGAGCACAGTAATAGAGATTATCAAAAGCTGTTTCAATTAAATTTGAATGAGGAATACATAATGTACGCAAAGTTTTTTAAGAGACCGATAGATTTCATATTGTCTGTGATAGCTTTGATTGTATTGTCTCCTATTCTATTGATCTTGACGATAATCGGGACAATCGCCTTGAAAGGCAACCCGTTCTTTCTTCAGCCAAGGCCCTGCAAGAAAGGTAAAGATGGAAAAGAGAAAATTTTTAAACTGATTAAGTTCCGTACCATGAGCAATGCAAAAGATCAGGACGGAAATCTTCTCCCCGACGATCAGCGTCTTGGAAAGTACGGTATTTGGCTCCGCAGCACCTCCCTTGATGAGTTGCCGGAATTGTTCAATATCCTAAAAGGCGATATGTCCATCGTTGGTCCCAGGCCACTGCTTGTAGAATATCTTCCCAGATATTCTGCTAGACAACGTCTTAGACATAGCGTTCGTCCTGGCTTAACAGGCTATGCACAGGCCTACGGCCGCAACTCTTTGACTTGGGAAGACAGATTCGAAAAAGATATTTATTATGTAACAAACATATCGTTGCTTCTTGACATTAAAATTATATTTAAAACAATTTCTGTAGTTCTAAAACGAGAAGGTATCTCTTCCGAAACTTCCGCAACAATGGAAGATTTTATGGGGACGCCAAGCAAGGTAGGTGAACAAGGACTTGAAGACGCCGTATTACATAATTCATAAAGAAGAATTAGATAACAATTTTCGATTGTTAACAGCCGCGCTGGACACTTATTGGGAAAACTACATAATCGGTTACTCCTACAAAACCAATGCCCTTCCGTGGGTTATTAAAGAATTTGACCGAAAAGGTTGTTATGCAGAGGTTGTTTCTGAAGACGAGTACAAGCTGGCACAGCTCATAGGAGTCCCAAAAAGGAACATTGTATACAACGGCCCGATCAAATCCAAAGAAACCTTTATTGAAGCATTAGCAAATGGCAATATTGTAAATATCGATTCAGAAAGGGAGATTGATTGGCTTGACGACGCAGTTCCCGAAGACTGCAACTTGGGAATTCGTGTAAATTTTGATATAGAAAAGTTTTGTCCCACGCAATCCCAATGCGGCGCAGAAGGTGGCCGTTTCGGATTTTGTTATGAAAACGGAGAACTTCTGAAAGCCATTCAAAAAATCCAGTCCAAGGGCTTTGATGTGCGCGGAATCCATCTGCATGTAAGTTCAAAATCACGCAGCATCGATATCTACAAAGCAATTGCGACTATTGCTTGCGAAATCAAAGAAAAATACAATCTCCAGTTATCCTACGTTGATATAGGCGGTGGTTTCTTCGGCGGCTTGCCAACGAAACCACAGTTTAACGATTACCTTAATGCCGTCACACAAATCCTCAGCACATCTTATAGCAGCAGAGAAACAACCTTAATTGTTGAACCAGGAATGTCCTTAATTGGCGCACCGGTGAGTTATGTTACAACCGTGATCGATATCAAAGACACAACCTATAATCGTTTTGTTGTTACAGATGGCACAAGGACAAGTATCGACCCTCTTATGAGCAAGAAAAGCTATTTTCACAGATATGTAAAAATCAAAAACGGTCAAATTCTCAAGAAACAAGTTATTTCCGGTTATACGTGCATGGAACATGACCGACTTTACGAAGCCTTAGACGAACAGGAATTGTTTGTCGGAGACAAAATTATTTACGATAAGGTTGGCGCATATACCATGTGTCTAACGCCCTTGTTTATCAAATATTTCCCTGCTGTCTATGTAGAAGAAAACAACGTCTTAACATTAGTTAGAAAAGCCTGGACACCTTGTGAATATATCCAGAACTCTATAGATTAGGAAGTACAAATAATGAATATTTTAATTCTAAGTGCAGGAACAAGAAACAAGATCGTGCAATATTTCAAGGCAGCCGTCGGGTCCGACGGCCAAGTTGTTGCAACGGATATGAGCGAGCTTGCCCCGGCTGTCTATGAAGCTGACAAATTTTACAAAGTACCTCGCATGACCGAAAAAAACTACATTGATGTTATTTTTGATATCTGCAAGAAGGAAAAGATCAACGGTATTCTCACGTTAATCGATCCCGAATTGTCTCTACTTGCCAAACACAAGGATCAATTCGCGGAATTGGGAGTAATGGTGATCGGCTCTTCTTACTCACTTTGTGAACGTGCACTAGATAAAATGGAAATGTTCGAATGGCTGAGGGATCACGGTTATCACTGTGCCAAGAGCTATATAAACAAAGAACAATTCTACACTGACGTTAATGCAGGACTTATTACTTACCCTGTTTTTGTAAAGCCCGTCAGAGGTAGCGCCAGCGTTGCCATTTCCAAGGTATCCGACAAAGAAACACTGGAACTCTTATTTGCCCACAATGACAATTTAATGATTCAAGAGTTCCTGAACGGCCAGGAAATCGGTGCAGACGTATATATCGACATGGTTTCTAAAGAGGTCGTCTCCATCTTTACAAAAAAGAAAATTGTTATGCGCGCTGGCGAAACAGACAAAGCTCTCTCCTTCAAGGACGATCGGTTGTTTGCTTTGATTGAAAGATTCGCAAAAGAAAGCGGCTGGTTGGGGCAAATTGATATTGACATTTTCGACGTAGACGGCAAGTATTATATTTCTGAAGTCAACCCCCGTTTTGGTGGTGGATACCCTCATGCTTATACATGTGGATGCGATCACATGCGGTTAATTTTGAACAACCTTGACAAAAAAGCAAACCAGAAGAACATCGGTACATACGACGACGGTGTGTACATGATGAAATATAACGAAATTATGACCAGAAAGGCTTGATATACCTATATGATTCTTCTTGTTATTCTTGGTTTGCTCAGTGCATTTGTCATTGGCTATGCAATGGTTGGCTATCCTGTAATTCTTAAAATTATTGACCGCATTGCAAAGCCTCCGAAGCACAAGCAAGATTTTTCCTTTGAGCCCATGGTAACTTACATGATTGTAGCACATAACGAAGAAAAAGTTATTCAGGAAAAACTTACAAATGCTACACAAATCGATTATCCCAACGACAAATTGCAAATCCTGGTAGCTTCCGATAACAGCACCGATGCAACCAACGATATCGTTAATGCATTTATTCTTTCTCATCCGAAGAAAAATATCGTATTGTACTGCTCACAGGATCACAAGGGCAAGACAAATGCGCAAAACGAAGCGCAAAAAATCGCAACCGGTGAGATTTTGGTTATGACTGATGCGAACACCATGTTGAAAACTGATGCGATTCGAGAACTAGTATCATATTTTACGTCCGAGGATATCGTCTATGTCAGCGGAAAGTTGGAATATTCAAATGCGCAGAGCAACGCAACCAGTCATTCAGAATCCACCTATTGGGATTTGGATTTGACTATGAGAGATATTGAATCCAGAATAAAAACCATTACTGCAGGCAATGGTGCTTTGTACGCATGCAGAAACAGCGCTTATATTGACTTCCCGCCCATAACCTGCCACGACAGTATCATGCCCTATACTTACTCCAAGCAAGGAAAACGAGCACTGTTCAATCCCAATGCCATAGCTGTTGAAAAGGCAGGCGAAACAGATTCCGACGAATTCAAACGCAAAGTCCGAATGAATCGGGACATTTTAACCATGCTGAGTTGGGGCTTTCGTGTGATGAATCCAATAAATCACGGTTGGTTTAGTTTCTTCTACTTTGGTCATAGAACTTGCAGATATTTACTTTGGCTGGCACATATTGCTTTGCTCGCCTGCTCCATGATTTTGGCATTTTCAACAGGCTGGCTCGGTATAACAGGCATCGTTCTCTCCGCTTTCCAACTGCTGTTCTTTACTTTAGCAGGCATTGAAATGGCTCTTAAAACAAATGCATTTGGTCTGCATATGATCGGCTATTACGGCATGACCATCTACGCGCAGATCGTTGGTGTTTGGAAAATTATTACAGGAAAAGCAAAACCCACCTGGGAAAAAGCGCAAAGCACCAGATAAAAGCAAAAGAACTTATAGATTAAAAGCACGTGTCATACGATCATCGCAAACAGATATAGCCTTTGCCTTAACAATGTTGCCGTAAATATACGTGCAAAAACATTTTCTGACAAACTTAAAACAAAATCGAAGAAACGAAGGTAATCGATATGGGTTTAACATGGCTTAAAAACATTGCAGTCAAAATCGAAAACAAACAAAACAGTGTTTTTTTATATCCTGTTCAAACGCAAAAATCCTATATTGAACACTTTCCAATACCGGAAGACGGCTTTGAACGTGGATATTTTCAATATTGTTGCCAAATGCGGTTGTACGGACAACCTCTACATTTTTTCATGAACTTAGCAGCGCTTCCCATATCTGCATATTACCTGGCAAGTTATAAATCTGTTTGTGGCAACCAAGGGCAGACCGCGGATGCTGTGTTCTTCCCTGACGGAAAACCTTTTAACATCATCCCAGACAGCCTGCACGCACGCTATCGAGAAATTGTATCCGTTTCTTCCGATGCCAAGGCTTTAACAAAGGAAGACACAACATTCCTAAGTGAGATCTTCCGTAAATATCCAGTTTCCTGGATGTTATGGTTAAAAGTGATCATCAAAGTCGCACAATACAGTCATGCTATCACCAAATACAACCCCAAGGTTATTATCTGCTGTAACGAATATTCCTACACAGGCCCAATCCTTACCGAGTACTGCCATTCCCGCGGTGTAAAACTGATCAACGTGATGCACGGAGAAAAACTTTACTATATGCGGGACAGTTTCGCAGGCTACGATGAATTTTATGTTTGGGATCAACATTATGTGGATCTGCTGTCAGACATGGGCGCAAAAAGAGAACAGTTCCGTGTGGAACTTCCTGCGTCCATGCGCATTCAAAAACAAGATGGCATTCCCATTCAATACGACTACACCTGCTATTTGCAGGGTGAAACCACAGAAAACTTAACATTTCTTGCAAACAAGCTAAAAGCATTGCACGAAAAAGGTTACCGCATTTCCGTACGCCCTCACCCCAGATTCTCCGACCCGCAGTTGGTAGTGAAAATGTTCGACTATGCTAATATCGAAAACTGCAAGGAAGTAACTATTGAGCAGTCCCTGCTTCAAACAGGCACAGCAATTTCCCAGTATTCAACCGTTTTGAATCAAGCCGTGAGTAATTCGATTCCCATCGTAATCGATGACATTACCAACCCGGATCGGTTCAAAAAGCTGAAAGAATTAAGATACATCTGTATCTATAAAGAGCATAAACTGTTATCTGAAATTTTAAGAGAAGTGCAGTAAGAACATTACCTCTGATGGAATTTCATGATTCTCCACCCTATATGAAGAAGGTGTTTTTATGAAAGTGCTGTTTGTTGCCCCATATATCTACAACCCGAAATATGAGGAATTTACCAGAAACTCCACCGGTTTTGGAATCATTCTAAACGAAATATTTGCACAAGTTTCCAAGAATAACGACGCCTATCTGATCACTCACGTTCTTACCAAAGGGCACGAGAATATTCTCCCCCATACTTTATGGGACGTACTTCGCTACATACGGTGGAAAGATCTTGTTCAGAGCATTCAACGAACATTGCGCTGTAAACAAAGCATCATGGGGCGTGTTAGATGCCTGTATTATAGTCTTAACAAAGGATATATTCGCCATACGATCAAAAAGATGCAACCGGATGTGGTTCACATCCACGGTGTTGGCCTGCATTGTAAACTGTGCATCGAAGTATGCCAAGAATTATCCAAGAAATACGCAATTACGCTCCACGGCTTGATCGGGTTGTCTGACTCCATAGCTGTCCCCAAGCGGGATAAGGATTACGAAAAAGAAGTTCTTATAGAATGCGAAAAACAGAACATTCCTGTGACCGTAATCAGCACCGGCATTAAAAACAGAATTGAGCAAAATTATTTGGGTGCGCCCAGCCGCAACATTGCCGTCGTTCTGAATGGAACAGATGTAGAACAAAAATGCAGCAATCAGCAAACAGATCTCAGAACTGCTTACCATATTCCCAATGACGCAACGATTGCTGTTTCCGTTGGTACAGTGAATTACAACAAAAACCAGATGCAAATCGTAGAAGCAATGGCACTGATTCGCAAAAATACCGACAAGGACCTGTACTTATTCCTTTGCGGCAGAGATCTTACAGACGGTGCTATACAAAAACGGATCGACGAGCTTGGTTTGTCTGACCGGATATTTGTATTAGGATACGTTCCCCACGAGCAAATGGGAAATATGTATGCTCAGGCAGATTTCAACATCCTTGCCAGCATTGACGAAGGCTTCGGCTTAGGAATCATCGAAGCATTTGTGTACGGTCTTCCCTCCGTCACCTTTGCAGATCTGGATGCCATTCCGGATCTTTACCACGAAAAAGCCATGTTGTTATGTCAGGATCGCAGCACAGAGGCACTGGCAGATACTATCTGCCAGGCCATGGGCAAAGCATGGAACGCAGAAGAAATTATGGAGTACAGTAAGAAATTCTCGCTGGAACAGATGGCAAAAAACTACCAAAAGGTATATGAAACAGTTTTAAAATCATAAGCAAAACACTTAGGACTTAACAGAGCAGGAGTTTGGTTTCATGAAGATCAAGAAAATACAACTTACGGGCAACAACCATGGCGGCAAAATATCAAAACAAAATAGGCTTTATGCAAACTATGCGTTTTTCTTAACAGTTGCCGCATGTCTGGCTGGCAGCATTGGAAGCACTACTCTGATGCTGGGCATCACTTTATTGTATGCGCCTCTTTTTTTTAAACCGGAACATCTCCTGTGCCCTCTTTTGTTTTTCACCATATTTGACGACTTTATGCTAGTTGCAAGCAATGCCAGCGCAAGTCGATTTATAACAATCTTCTTTGTGCTCGGAGCAGCGCTTTCAATATTGCGAAAAGGCACCATTAGGCAAACCTCTCTGTATTTCGCGCTATTGATCGCCCTTAGCATTATACTTTCTTTTTATTCCGCCTATGGCCGTACGTCGTTCCCCATATCATCTCTTTTAAATATGCTCCTTGCCATTGCGATGCTTAATCTTTCCATAACGTCCGCAGAAAACGTCTCAAAACAATTTTACAAATTTGCGGCGCTCGTCGTAATCTATGTATACCTTCTGTTATTCAGAAACGGCTTTGATTCCTTGGTAGAAGGAACGCGTATGTCCATTGCGGAAAACGTCAACAGCAACGCGCTGGCTATGGGTTTGGCAATCATAATGGCAATACTGGTAGCTGACCTACTACTTTATAAAAATCATCTCTTTTCGAGCATTGTACTAATCGCAGCAAATTGTGTTGCACTGTTCCTCACCGGTTCTCGATCCGCATTGATCGCGGCAATTGTTGCGCCCTTTTTACTTTATATCATCAACGCGCAAGATAAACACAGCAAAAGAAATGCCTTCTATTTACTGGTTGTCAGTTCTATTTTGTTGATTGTAATATACCGTGCTATGGAACACTTTTTTCCAACGATTATGGAACGGTTCACCGCAGAAAATATAGGTGATAGCGGTGGCTCCGGAAGACTGGATGTTTGGAAAAATTACTTTACCTACTTCTTCCCCAAATATTGGCTCTTCGGCATGGGCGGTGATTCCACTAACCTTCATTTCGGTCTCGCTTCTCTTAATCTTGACGCACATGGTGCTCATAATATCATCATCGAAATTTTGACCACCTCCGGCATAATTGGTTTGGTTTTATACGCTGTGTGCTTTGTTAAATTCTTTAACGCGACAACATCGCAGCTACGGATCAACAAAGCCCAACTTTTGCCCATTGCCATCGTTTTAACGATACTGATCAACGGCATTGGTGAAAACACCTTAGGATCCCGATTCACCTGGTTTGGCGTTGGTTTGGGCTATATGCTTTTATATTCTGCAAATAAGGAAGCCGAAAAAACCCCCCGGAGGCGATTCTAATGTCTGACAACAACGAAAATAACAACCTGCGAACAGGAGCGATCAAAAGTTTCAGTTGGTCTTACGCAGAAAAAATAGCCCTCCAACTGGTCAGTTTTGTCGTTTCCATTGTTTTAGCCCGACTGTTGGTACCAGAAGACTACGGAAAGCTGGCGCTCGTTCATATTTTTACCAACATTATGAACGCAATTGCCCTGACCGGTTTCGGTTCGGCCTTGATTCAACGGAAGAACACCACAGATACAGATTTTTCCACAACGCTGGTATTCAGTTTTGGTGTGGCAGTCATTGCCTATCTGATCCTATTCTTTGGCGCCCCTTGGTTTTCTATCCTCATGGGGCAAGATATCACCGTGTATTTACGGGTAACCTCCATTTCACTGATGATCTCATCGGTAAACGCAGTGATCCACGCCCGGGCGATTCGTGCGCTGAAATTCCAGAAGCTTTTTATTGCCTCTATATGCAGCGCTGTTGTTTCTGCTACTGTGGGTATCTTTATGGCCTACAAAGGCTTTGGCGTATGGGCACTGGTTGCACAGCATCTGACCGGTGCTGCCGTAAACACTCTAGTCAGTGCTTTTATCTGTGACTGGAAATTTAAATTTGGCTTTTCCCTGCAAAGTGTCAAAAACATTTACAGTTTTGGCTGGAAGCTGACTGTATCTTCTACCATCAATGCAATTTACCAGCAGCTCAGAGGCTTAGTAATCAGCAAGAAATATTCGGCATCAGATCTTGCCTTTTATGATCGGGGTCTGCAATACCCCAACCTGATTATCAACAATGTAGACACCAGCATTGCCAGCGTGTTGGCACCGGTGTTATCTAAAAAGCAAGACGACCTACCGGGACTCAAAAACATGGTCATGCGTGGCGTGAAAACCAGTTCTGTTATTTTGTTCCCGCTCTTGATCGGTCTGGCAGTATGCGCAGAACCCATCGTTCTTTTGATGCTTACCGAAAAGTGGCTTCCCTGCGTGCCCTATTTACAAGTGTTAAGTTTCGCGCTGATGTTCAAGCCAATCCAAACCGCAAGTCTGCAAGGTATTCTGGCCATCGGCAGAAGCGATGTTTTCCTGAAAATTCAAATGACACAGAAAATAATTGGTGTCGCCATGATCGCTATCACCATCTTCTGTTTTGGAACACCTTTTGCAGTTGCAGTAGGCGAACTGGTTGCTTATATTCTGTTTGCCTGCATCAATGCATATCCCAACAAAAAGCTCTTAAATTACAGCATTAAAGAACAAATCATGAATCTATTGCCCCAATTAATTATTGCTGGATTAATGGGCGGCTTAGTATATCTGATCAGTTTCCTGCAAATCAACACGCTGCTGCTTTTGATCCTGCAAGTGTTCACCGGTGCGGTCTTCTATATTGGAGTAATGTATCTATTTAAGGTTGAGGCATTTATGTACCTATGGAGAATGTTGCTGGGATTTTTCAGTAAGTTCAGAAAGAAGGAAAAGTAAATGGATTTTTTAATTTGCTATGAACACATCGCTCGAGAGATCGAAAACGATACGCTCATTAAACACGAACTGGAAAGCAGAGGATATTCTTGCAAAATCATTCACTTTAACGATGTAGACGCTTATTTGCACATGACAAAGGAAAAAGCCAATGTAGTGGTAACACCCTGGCTTAGATATGATATCAATGTGTGCCGATACCTTTCCCTTGCAAAGAAGCCCTACAAACTGGTTAACCTGCAATGGGAGCAAGTGTACTCTGAGCGGAGTCTGAAAGCGGGTCTGACCAGCACCAGCGGTCAAGCATTAAACGCCTGCCATATGTGTTGGGGCGAGAATTCCCGCAACCGCTTGGTTGGATATGGTGTACCAGAAGAAAATGTTGCCATTGTAGGCGCGATTCAAATGGACTACGGCAATCCCCTCTTCCGTGACTACTATCTGTCCCGGCATGCCATCGCGCAACAGTTTGGCTTAGATGAGCAAAAAAAATGGAATCTGCTGATTTCCAGCTTTGCTTATGCAAACTACGGTGCCGATTCCATTCGCAGCATGGAGAAAAGTTTCAACATGTCTTTGAACGAAACCGTTCAGCTGCACAGGCAATCACAAGGACTAACATTGGATTGGGTGGAAACCCTTCTGAAAACCACAGACTGCGAGTTTATTTACCGCCCCCACCCCTCTGAAAAGGTAGATGCGCGACTAAATGTCATGGAAAAAACATACCCGAATTTTCATGTGATCAGCCAAAGCTCTGTGAAGCAATGGGCTCAGGTCTGTGATAAAGTCAATCTTTGGATCAGCACCTCCAACGCAGAGCTGCTGTCCCTGGGTGTTGACTTCGCAATCGTACGTCCCGTGGAAATCGAATGGGATCGGGAAGTAGAAAGCATGCACAATGAGACCTTTATTACGGATTGCGATACATTCATCAACTACAACACCACATACGACGAGAGTTCCGCTGCAGCTATTGAGAAAAAATTACAGAATATTTCTTATTTTTATTCTCATGATCCAAATTACCCCGCATACAAGCGCACAGCAGACTATCTGGAACAAGTGTATAAACGCACAGAGGGACAAACTTATCACTTCACTTTCAAACAGCATCTGCAAAAAAACATCGATGCAACAAAGCGATACATCATTTCACGGCTTACCCATAAATGCTGGCTCAGTGGCAGTCTGAAACCCGTCCAGCATTTACCCCTCAAACCTGCGATCAAACGCAATATTGAATTGACAATTCAAAAGCGCAAGAATAAAGAAGCCGTTGAAAATGCAATGTTAACATATTTGGAAACGCACTGCGGTAACGATTAAAGAATGCTGATGGGGATTATCTGTACATTCCCAACCGACATATCAAAAACGCTCCTGAATCGTAACGGTTCAGGAGCGTTTTTATTTATTATTTCTTTTTCTTTATAAAAATCAGAATGACTGCTGTGCCGCAGATCAAAGCAGCTGCCGCCGCCACTGCGATCCAAAGATAATCGCCTGATTCTACGCTTTCCTGCAAATTTTCGCTAACCAGACAGATGCCACAGACTCCATCGATCCAGTCGTGGGGCGAACGATCCAGCAATTCACCACAGTTGCCGCATACCAACCAATGGTTTTCCCGGTCTGCTTCCCACCGGCCGGCATAATCATGACTGGCATCTCTTGTGCAGCCGCAAACATCACAGCTGTGATCACAATCGTTCTGCCAGCTGTGTGTGCTTACATCGATCCGCTCATTGCAGCCGCTGCACCCATACCAGTGATGGGTATCGTCATAGAACGGCTGTCCAAATTTTTCATGGGTATGGTTAATAGCAGGGTTGATCACCCAAGCGCAGACCGTACACAGCTGAGGGGTCGTATCTGTTGCGGCTGCACCGGGCGTATGGGCGGCATAGTCCTTTTGGTTGCCGCATTTGGTGCAGGCGTGGAAATGACCCTGTTCGTCAAACGACCAATCCACAGAATAGTTATGGCTGACGCTGCGCGTTGCACCGCACTGATCGCAATCCCCATCGCAAGGATTGGCGAAAACGTGCTCGCCATTTTTGGGGATGGACTCCGTTTTGGTCGTGGAGCAGGTGGTGCAGGTATAAGTTTTCGTTCCATTATTTTTACAGTTAGGGTACTGGGTGATCTCCCCGGCATTCCAGTTATGTGCCTGGGTCTGCATGATTGTTCCGCAATCCGTGCAAGCTTGCACATGCACATCTCCGCTGGCTTTCCATGTACCGGGAATATGAGGATCGTTGGGACCGTGAGCGGCTGTGTACGTAACATTTGCGCTACCCGTTGCCAGCAGTTCCTTTACGCTCTGATTCCAGGTGGTATTCCCATTCGGATAGCAGATCTCGTACTCTGACACAAACGCAAAAGGATTACTGCCAATTTCACTGGGCGCATTGCCCCGGAATTTCACAGATTTCAAAGCCGTACATTCGGAAAATGCATAGTCGCCCAATTTCTTCAAGGATGCAGGGATCAATACTTCCTGCAAGCTTTTACAAGAATCAAATGCGCCAAGACCAATGGTTTCCAATGCATTAGGCAATGTAACCGTTTTCAAGGACATACAATCGCTGAATGTATACACAGGGATTTCTTTCAATGTATTCGGAAGATCGATATTCTGCAATGACAAACAACTGACGAATGCTTTTTCTCCCAAGTCATTCAAAGCGGATGGCAGCTTCACTTCTTTCAGATTGGTACATTCATAGAACGTGTTAACTACGAAAGAACTGATGGTATCCGAAAGGGTGACCGACTGCAAATAATGGCAATAATTGAACATATAGCTATCCAACGTGGCCACTTTTGCTTTCAAATCAACCTGATAAAGGCCGGTCTCTGCAAAGCATTGCCCGTGGATATTTGTGACGGTTTCGGGAATGGTCAGACTGATCTTCTTGACAGGGTCAAAGGACTGGGCGAACGCCATAGGGCCCAAAGTGGTCACGGAAGCCGGCAGCTGCAAGCCTTGCAGACTGGTGCATACTGCGAAAGCGGACGTTTCAATTTCCTGAATACCGTTGGGGATCTGCACGGTCTTTAATGCGGTACATCCGATAAACGCATTTTCCGGAACTTTTTCCATTTTAGAAGAAAGGCTGGCGCTTTCCAGCCGTACACACTGATAAAACGCACTCTTTTCCAATGTTTTTACCGTATTGGGCAAGGTGAGCTGGGGAAGCTTTTCACACATTGCAAAGGCATATTCGCCAATGGTTTCCACAGAGGAGGCAAAGGAAACGGCTGTCAGCTGCGGGCAGTTCATAAACGCCCGCTGGCCGATCCGGGTAATACCTTGACCGATTTCAACTTTCTTGATATAACCGTTCAGACCGTCCCAGCGCAGTTTCATACCCTCTCCGGTAAACCATATAGATCCGCCGGGCGCATCCCAGATATCTCCTGTGCCGGTAATGCTCAGCTTACCATCCGCGGTCAGCGTCCAATTTGCAGCATCACCGCACTTTCCGCTGCCGATGGTGGCGCTGCCGCCCGCAGACAAGTCCGTTTCGCCATAATCCAAAGCAGAAATGTTATATTGATCCAGGAACGATTTTGTAAATTGTGTTGACCATGTCTTATGCTCCGATTCGCCGGATCCGCCACTTTCTATTTCACCGAAGGTGCGGAATTTTGCGCTACCTCTCAAAAAGTATTTCAGCTCTCCCCCGTTATGCGCCACGTCGCTGTCCCATGTAGCATCCAGATAGTAATACTTTCCGTTCAGCTTCACGATATTCCAACCGTGATTATCGCCTGCGATCAAGCGGCAATCGATTCCGGCTTTAAGCATCATTCTATATATTAAGGAAGAAAAGCCCTGGCAAGTGGTGGATTTGAGCACCAATGCGCCATAAGCAGAATAATAAATCCGCAATGCATCAGGGGGATTTACGGGATCTGCACCACTACTCAGCACTTGCTCAGAATAGGCAATATTTTCACAAACATAGCGATAAATCGCTTCGATCTTCTGATAATCCGTCTTTTCGGACAAATTCAAAGAAGCAAGTACCTGATCCATCTTTTGCTCCAATTCCTTTTCCTGCTTGGCGGTATTATTATATTGGGGCGTAATATAATGGAAGTCCACATAATGGGTATTTCCTTCCACCTTCGTCTCCGCGTAATAACTAACGGACTGGAAGGTCCAGTACATATAGTCGCCCTCATCGGGAACGCCAGTATGCTTCATCACTTCTTCTTTCAAAAGCTCCCAATATTCATTGACAGAGAAACGCTCGGTGCTGTCAAAATAAAATTTAACCGCAACATCTGCATTGAACTTTGCGAACTCACTTCGCACATAAGAAGCTGCATCCTGAAAACTCAGATAACCGTCTTTCGTTGCAGCTGCTTCTGCATAAGTTGCCGGCAAAAGTGAAAACACCAGCGCCAACGCCAAAAATATGCCCAGAAAAGATTGAAAACGCTTCATATCCTTTCCCCCCTTTTTCTACAAATTTTAACAAAATTCTCATTGATGGTCAAGCATACATACCTGGTTTTTTCCATTGACAGAAAGGGCTTTTCTTCATATAATTATCTATGAGAGTTTTCTGTTTCTTTTTCAGAAATACATAAAGAATCGGCTGGAAAACAGCCGCAGGAGGTAAAATCAATGGATGTTATGCAAAGACTTGCAAATGCAGGCGTCGTTCCCGTAGTGGTCATCGACGATGCTGCCAATGCAATCCCCACCGCTCAGGCTATGCTTGCCGGTGGAATCGACGTTATGGAGATCACATTCCGCACCGCTGCCGCTCCGGATGCCATCAAAGCAGTTGCTGAAAACTGCCCCGATATGCTGGTTGGCGCAGGTACGATTCTGAACCTGGATCAATGCAAGCTGGCTGTTCAGATGGGCGCAAAGTTCATCGTTTCTCCCGGTTTTGACGCTGCTGTTGTAGGCTGGTGCATCGAAAACGGCATCGCCGTTACCCCCGGCTGTGTCACCCCCACCGAGATCACCGCTGCGGTGAACATGGGTCTGAAAGTTGTTAAGTTCTTCCCTGCCAACATCTATGGCGGTCTGGACGCCATGAAGACCCTTTCCGGTCCTTTTGGCGGTGTAAAATTCCTGCCCACCGGTGGCATCAACACCAAGAATCTGGGCGATTACCTCTGCGAGTCCTTTATCCATGCGGTAGGCGGCAGCTGGGTCTGCCCCAAGGCTGATATTCAGGCTGGCAACTGGGAAAAAATCACTGCCCTCTGCGCCGAAGCCCGCAAGGCCGTTTTCGGTTTTGAATTGGCACACATTGGCATCAACATGGTTGACGCTAATGCCGCTGCTGCTCTGGCAGAAACCCTGGAAGCTTCCTTCAACCTTCCGGCAAAAGACGGCAATAGCTCCATCTTCTCCTCTGCTGCCATTGAGATTATGAAATCCCAGTATCTGGGCGCTCAGGGTCACATCGCACTGCGCACCAACAGCGTGGAACTGGCTGCCAATATGCTGGTTAAAAAGGGCTTCACCCTGAACATGGACACTGCCAAGTATAAAAACGGCCGCATGACCGTTGTCTACTTGGAGCAGGAACTGGGCGGCTTCGCCATTCATCTGTTGCAGAAATAATTCACCTTTACAATACATTACGGAGGATCGAACATTATGGCAAGAATCATTACCTTTGGCGAGCTGATGCTGCGCCTGCAACCTTACAACTACGAGCGCTTTGTTCAGTGTGACCATGTAGAATTCACCTTTGGCGGCGGCGAAGCAAATGTAGCCGTTTCTCTGGCAAACTATGGCATGGATGCTGCTTACGTTACCAAGCTGCCCACCCACGCCATCGGTCAGGCAGCGGTCAACTCTCTGCGCCGCTACGGCGTAGACACCCGACTGATCACCCGTGGCGGTGACCGGGTTGGCATCTACTTCAACGAAAAGGGCGCTTCTCAACGGGGCAGCGTATGTATCTACGACCGTGCTCACTCTGCTATTCAGCTGGCCAGCCGGGACGACTTCGACTGGGACAAGATCTTTGACGGCGCTGATTGGTTCCACTTCACCGGCATTACCCCCGCTCTGGGCGCAAATGTGGTAGAGATCTGCCGTGACGCTTGTAAGGCAGCCAAGGCTCGGGGCATCAAGATCTCCTGCGACTTAAACTACCGTGGCAAGCTGTGGACCCGTGCCCAGGCTCGGGAAGCCATGACCGACCTTTGCCAGTATGTTGACGTTTGCATCTCCAACGAAGAGGACGCTAAGGACGTATTCGGCATTGAAGCAGAGGCTACCGACATTTACGCAGGCGAACTGAACCACGAAGGCTACAAGTCCGTTGCCAAGCAGTTGGCGGACAAATTTGGCTTTGAGATGGTCGCCATCACTCTGCGCGAAAGCCACAGCGCATTCGACAACGGTTGGAGCGCTATGCTTTACAACGTAGCCAAGGACGAATACTGCTTCTCCAAGAAGTATGACCTGCACATCATCGACCGCGTTGGCGGCGGCGACAGCTTCGGCGGCGGTTTGATTTACAGTCTGCTCACCGGCAAGGACACCCAGGCTGCTGTGGAATTTGCAGTTGCAGCTTCCGCATTGAAGCACTCCATCGAAGGCGACTACAACATGGTCACCGATGCAGAAGTAGAAAAGCTGGCCGGCGGCGTCGGCTCCGGCAGAATTCAGCGCTAAGGAGGGTAACCCCATGGAAAACCAGGAAATTTTGCAGGAAGAAGAACAGACCAACATTCTCACCCTCACCGATGAAAACGGTGCCGATGTGGACTTTGAATACTTAGATTGCATCGACTACGAGGGCAAGGAATATCTGGTGCTGATGCCCGCTGAGGAAGATTCCTCTGAGATCGTCATTCTGGAAGTGGAACCCGTGGACGAGGAAAGCGAAAACTATTTGTCCGTAGACGACGAGAACACTCTGAATGCGGTTTACGACATTTTTAAAGAACGTTATAAAGACGTACTGACTTTTGAAGACTAATAAAAATAAGGGTGCGTGCATAGCACGCGCCCTTTCCTTATTTACAGGTTTTCTCTTTACATTCTTCACAGCAATTGCCCCGGGGGCGATACTGCAATTCCTGATTTTTATTAGTGACCGTGGTGCAAGGTGCCACAGACTCTGTAATAAAGGCATTGGAGCCGATCACCGAACCTGCGCCAATGACCGTTTCGCCGCCCAAAATAGAAGCATTGGCATAGATGGTCACATTGTCTTCAATGGTGGGATGCCGCTTCTTGCCCCGAAGGCTTTGGCCGCCACGGGTGGAAAGGCCGCCCAAGGTAACGCCCTGGTAGATCTTGACACCTTCACCGATCACAGTGGTCTCACCAATGACGATGCCCGTACCATGGTCAATGAAGAAATAAGCGCCGATCACCGCACCGGGGTGAATATCAATACCGGTCAAACTATGGGCATGCTCCGTCATCATTCTGGGTATCATTGGAACACCCAGCTGATAAAGCACATGGGCAAGGCGGTAGACCACGATGGCAAACAAGCCCGGGTAAGAGAAAATGATCTCATCACGGCTGGTGGCTGCCGGGTCGCCCTCGTAAGATGCCTGCACGTCTGTCTGCACCAAGGCGCGGATCTGGGGCATCTGGCGGAAAAATTCCAAGGTGATCCGTTGCCCTTCCTGCTCTGCTTGCTCCTGGGGCATGCCGCTGCCTTGCATAACCAGAGCAATCTGACGGCTCAAATGGAACATCACGTCCTCGATCAGCATAGACAGATTGTGCTTTGCATTGTATATTTGATAATTTTTTTCCTTGCCATAACCGGGGAAAACGATCCGCCGCAGCTTGGCAATGATCTCGATCACCACATCCTGATCCGGATGCCGGGACAGATCGATCTTGTCGATGTCACGATTGTTGCGGTAGTCCTCTAAAATCAGGTCTACCACATTTTCAATCTGGTCGTTTACGGAAGTCATAACACTACCTCCTTTTAGCTTAATACGGTTATAGCACAAGGTATATGCAAAGTCAATATGGCAAATGCATTGACACGCGGGGCGTAAATTTGTATAATCAAAATCAAAGATCCACAGGGGGTATATACTATGCTCTACACATCTGCGCAGCAACTGATTGGCAACACACCGCTGCTTTCTTTGGAGCGCACCACGAAAGAAAAGAACCTTTCCGCTCGCATTTTTGCCAAGCTGGAATTTATGAATATTGCCGGTTCTGTAAAAGATCGGGCAGCGATGTATATGCTGGACGATGCTAAGAAAAGGGGTCTGCTCAAAGCGGATTCTCTCATTATCGAGCCAACCTCCGGCAATACCGGAATCGGTCTTTGCGCCGTGGCAGCACTGCGGGGCTACCGCTGCTGCATCGTTATGCCCGAGACCATGAGCTTAGAGCGTCGGCAGCTTATGGCTGCCTACGGAGCAGAGGTAGTGCTCTCCCCCGGCGCTGAGGGAATGTCCGGTGCGATCCGTCTTGCAAAAGAGTTGGCGAAAAAGGCCCCTGGCAGCTATATTCCCGGACAGTTCACCAATTCTGCCAATGTGCAAGCGCACTACGAAACCACCGGCCCGGAAATCTGGAACGACACCCAGGGAAAGATCGATATTTTCGTTGCCGGTATTGGAACCGGCGGCACCATTACCGGTATTGGGAAATATTTGAAAGAAAGAAATCCTGACATCTGCGTGGTCGGTGTTGAGCCGGCACGCTCCCCGATCCTCACTAGTGGAATCAAAGGCAGTCATTGCATACAAGGGATCGGTGCAGGTTTTGTGCCTGAAATTCTGGACAAAACCATTCTCGATGAAGTGCTGACCGTCACAGACGAAGATGCTCTTGCTACGGCAAAAGTTATGGGAAGAACAGAAGGGTTTCTGATCGGCATTTCCTCAGGCGCAGCGCTTACTGCCGCTTGCCAACTGGCAAAGCGTCCGGAAAATGCGGGTAAGACCATTGTTACCCTATTCCCCGACTCCGGTGAGCGTTACCTTTCCACAGGGCTTTATGATTAAGATACAATAAGGGCGTGTCAACTGATTGACACGCCCTTATTTTAATCTTCAACTCGACGGATCTGTGCATTCAGTGCGGTCAGCTTATCAATCAACCGTTCATAGCCACGCTCCACATAATGAATATTTTTCACCCAAGTGGTACCCTCGGCCGCTAGTCCGGCAATTACCAGCGCAGCACCTGCGCGAAGGTCGTTGGCATTGACAGTTGCACCATAAAGCTTATCAACACCGGTAACAACGGCAGTCTTACCGCTGATCTGAATATCAGCGCCCATACTCTCCAATTCATCACAATAACCGAAGAACCGAGTCTCGTACACGCTTTCAGTCAAGCGGCTGACACCGGACGCCAGGGACATACACACGCAGATCTGCGCCTGCATATCCGTAGGGAAACCAGGGTAAGGACGAGTCTTAACTGTGGTATGGCTCAACCGGCCATCACAACGGATCCGGATCGCATCATCATAATTGATGATCTCTGCGCCCATTTCTGCCAGTTTGGAGGTGATGCACTCCATGTGCTTGGGGATCACGTTCTTTACGAGCACATTGCCACCTGTGGCCGCCACGGCAGCCAGATACGTGCCAGCTTCGATCTGATCGGGAATGATGGCATAAGTGCCGCCCTGTAACCGCTCCACACCGCGAATCTTCACCGTATCCGTACCGGCGCCGGAGATACTGGCGCCCATGGTGTTCAAAAAGTTTGCCAAGTCAACGATATGGGGCTCCTTGGCAGCGTTTTCGATAATGGTCTGACCGGGCAGCAGCACCGCAGCGATCATAATATTCACCGTAGCGCCTACACTGACCATATCCAAACTCACCCGATTGCCGGCAAGGCCGTTTTTACCGGGCTCCAAACGCACGTATTCATCTGTTTCATCAATGGCTGCGCCCAAAGCGGCAAAGCCTTTAATATGCTGGTCAATGGGGCGGGAGGCAAAATTACAGCCACCGGGCAAAGCCACATCCGCGTGGCCGAATCTGCCCAAAAGCACGCCCATCAGATAATAGCTGGCGCGCATTTTCCGAACCAACTCCGGATTGGGACAAGTGCTGTGGATATCGGTGCTGTCGATCACCACCACGCCGGGTTCGCTGGTGTCGATCCGGGCGCCCATACCCTCCAAGATCTGCAACAAAATCCGCACATCTGAAATATCCGGTACATTTTCAATTCGGCACACACCGCTGACCAGCAGCGCAGCCGGTAAAATAGCGACAGCAGCATTTTTCGCACCGCTGATGGTAACTGTACCGTTCAGGGGCGAGCCGCCGTGAATTTCATATCGAGCCAAGGATAATCCTCTCCTTGCAAAAAATGGTTCTTTATCCGATTAGTAATTATACCATATTCTCCTGATTATGTAAAGTAAAAATTAACGCACTCTGCGCAATCCTTTGGGGTAATGATTCTTCAACCAAGTGCCGTCTCCTTTTCCCCAACCGAGAGAATAGCCATCTACTGTTACCAAATGCCAGCCCTTTGCGCTGCTTGGCAGCACATTGCCCTCCATGTACTGCTCCGCTTCTTCCAACTGTAAGCAAACGCTTCTTTTGCAAGAGGAGAGCCACAAGGCCAATGCATGGGCAGGCTCGAACCGATCTTTCTTCTCCTCACCGAGGTGCAATCCCGGACGCAGCACTTTCAAGCCCCGCAGATCCGGCATTTGCTCCGGTACCCAATAGAGTTCCTGACCGAAACGAATGAATTTTCCCTTGGGAAGTGTAATATCCAGATCCCGGGCAAAGCTGCTCCACAGAGGCGGGCACTTCATACCGGAAATTTCCTGCACCGATACTTTTTCGCCATCTTTTCGACGCAGCACAGCGGCAAAATGACCCTCGCCCCGGAGCTTGTGCGGCCAAAGGCGATACGCACCCGAATCAGAAGGGGTAAACCAAGGCGCTGCCACCATCTCAGGCTCAAAATCCGGGTGATTTTGCAAGAATGCGCGGATCACCTGCTCGTTTTCTTCCGGTGCAAAGGTGCAGGTCGAATACACCAGTCGGCCACCGGGACGCACCATTTGGGCGCCGGAATGGAGAATTTCCGACTGCCGATGGGCGCACATCTGCACCGTTTCTACGCTCCAATCCGTCACCGCAGCTTCTTCTTTCCGGAACATGCCCTCTCCGGAGCAAGGCGCATCGACCAAGACCCGGTCAAAGTACCCCGGGAAATGCTCCGCCAAATGCTGGGGATGCTCATTGGTCACCAACGCATTGGCAACACCCATTCTCTCCATATTTCGGGACAAGATCTTTGCCCGCTTTGGGTTGATCTCATTGGAAACAAGCAGTCCATCCCCCATGAGTCTGCCGGCAATTTGGGTGGATTTTCCGCCGGGCGCAGCGCACAGATCACAGATCTTCTCCCCGGGCATAGGATCCAGAAGTGCCACCGGTGCCATGGCGCTGGCCTCCTGTAAATAGTATACGCCCGATTCGTGATATGGGTGCAGACCCGGGCGGCTCTGAGGATCGTAATAATAGCCCATGGGCTCCCAGGGCACATTCTCACAAACAAAAGGCAGCGTGGGTGCCGGACCTTTCAGCGGGTTAAAGCGCAGCGCAACCGCTCTGGGCCGTTCCAGACTTTCTAAAAACTGATCGTATTCCTCGCCCAACTGCTGCTTCATTCGATTCAAAAATTCTTCCGGTAGCATAGCATTCTTCCTTACACTGGATTTAATCGTATCATACCGCATTTCGGCAGGATTTTCAAGTTTTCCAGGGTGCATATTTTTTCTTTTACCCCCTTGCAATTAGACAGTATTTGCAGTAAAATATAGGTGTAAAAATTTGGCGAAAACCGCCACGAAAATAAGGAGTGTACATACTATGTCTATGGAAGTTTTGGTTGAAACCTCTGCCCGCCATGCCCACATCACCC
>JAZRMV010000041.1:0-45523 GCA_045647845.1 Faecousia sp. | reverse complement strand
GCAGAAGCCGTTAGCGAGGAGCTTCCGGCAGAAGAATAAGTGTTATTACCGAACGGAGGAGTTTTATGCCCAGAACCAGTAATAAATCGGAACTGATCCTGAACTTTGTTAATCAATTTGTGCAGGAGAACGGTTTTGCCCCCTCGGTCCGGGAGATCGGGGCAGCAGTGGGTCTGCGCTCCACCGCCTCGGTCAGCTACCACCTGAACCAGCTGCAGGATAAGGGCCTTTTGCTTGCCCCCGGCCAAAAGGGCCGCAAGCGCGCCATTGTAACCACCCAGCGGCCCGGGCAGATTCCGGTGGTAGGTGTGGTTACCGCCGGTGTGCCCATTTTGGCCCTGGAAAATCAGGAAGGTACCATCAGCTGGGACGGCGATCCTAAGTGCTTTGCCCTGCGTGTTCGGGGCGACAGTATGATAGGCGCCGGTATTCTGAGTGGAGATATGGTGGTAGTCCGTCCGCAGCAAAGCGCCGATGACGGACAGATCGTAGTTGCCCGTATTGGAGACGAGGCGACCGTTAAGCGCTTGAGCCGGAAAAACGGGGAAGTATGGCTGCTGCCGGAAAACGATGCCTATGCACCCATTAACGGCGCAGAAGCAGAACTCATCGGTCTTGTCAAGGCCGTTGTGCGGGAATACTGACGAAAAAAGGGGTCTGCAAGTGAAGCAGACCCCTTCTGATTTGCCATTTCCCGTGGGGATTGACACAAAAAGCGGAAATTTCCAATTTTTTATGGGGAAAAGGTTTACTTTTTTATACCTGTGTGCTATACTATTTGGGCATTATTGAAAATCTGCAAAAAATACGTAAAAAACAGGCAACAAGCGTTGCCCAAAACATTTGAAAGGGGTATTTTCAATGTCTCATAAGTATGTTTATCTGTTTACCGAAGGCAATGGCTCCATGCGGGAGCTGCTGGGCGGCAAGGGCGCAAACCTGGCTGAGATGACCAACATCGGTCTTCCCGTTCCCCAGGGTTTCACCATCTCCACCGAAGCCTGCACCCAGTATTACGAAGATGGCCGCAAGATCAATGACGATATCCAGGCCGAAATTTTGGAGTATGTTAAGAAGCTGGAAGAGATCACCGGCAAGAAGTTCGGCGATAAGGAGAACCCCCTGTTGGTTTCCGTCCGCAGCGGCGCCCGTGCATCTATGCCCGGTATGATGGATACCATTTTGAACCTGGGTCTGAACGAAGAGGTTGTTGAGGTCCTGGCAACCAAGTCCGGTAACCCCCGTTGGGCTTACGACTGCTTCCGCCGTTTCATTCAGATGTACTCTGACGTGGTTATGGAAGTTGGCAAGAAGTACTTCGAAGTCCTCATCGACGAGATGAAGGAGCGCAAGGGCGTTACCCAGGACGTGGAACTGACCGCTGAAGACCTGAAGGAACTGGCAAATCAGTTCAAGGCTGAGTACAAGAACAAGATCGGCGCTGATTTCCCCAGCGATCCCGTGGAGCAGCTGATGGGCGCTGTCAAGGCTGTGTTCCGCAGCTGGGACAACCCCCGTGCCAACATCTACCGTCGTGAAAACGATATTCCCTACTCCTGGGGTACTGCTGTTAACGTGCAGTCCATGGCTTTCGGTAACATGGGCGACGACTGCGGCACCGGCGTTGCATTTACCCGTGACCCCGCTACCGGCGCTAAGGGTCTGATGGGCGAGTTCCTGACCAATGCCCAGGGCGAAGACGTGGTTGCCGGCGTGCGTACTCCCATGCCCATCTCCCAGATGGCAGAGAAGTTCCCCGCTGCGTTCAAGCAGTTCCAGGAAGTTTGCTCCATTCTGGAAAATCACTACCGTGATATGCAGGACATGGAGTTCACCGTGGAAAACGGCAAGCTCTACATGCTGCAAACCCGTAACGGCAAGCGTACCGCTCCCGCTGCGTTGAAGATCGCTTGCGATCTGGTGGATGAGGGTATGATCGACGAGAAGAAGGCTGTTGCCATGATCGATCCCCGTAATCTGGACACCCTGCTGCATCCCCAGTTCGACACCAAGGCTTTGAAGGCTGCTACTCCCATCGGCAAGGCTCTGCCCGCTTCTCCCGGCGCTGCTGCCGGTAAGATCGTCTTCACCGCAGAAGACGCTAAGGAATGGGCTGCCCGTGGCGAGAAGGTGGTTCTGGTTCGTCTGGAAACCTCTCCCGAGGATATCGAAGGCATGATGGCCGCCCAGGGCATTCTGACCGTTCGCGGCGGCATGACCTCTCACGCAGCCGTTGTTGCCCGCGGTATGGGTACCTGCTGCGTTTCCGGCTGCACCGAGATCAACATGGACGAGGAGAACAAGGTGTTCACTCTGGACGGCAAGACCTTCCACGAGGGTGACGAGCTGTCTCTGGACGGTTCCACCGGTAACATCTATGCCGGCCTGATCGCTACCAAGGACGCTGAGATCGCCGGTGAGTTCGGCCGTATCATGGCTTGGGCTGACCAGTACCGTCGCTTGAAGGTTCGCACCAATGCCGACTCCCCCCGTGATGCCAAGAAGGCTCGCGAGCTGGGCGCTGAGGGCATCGGTCTGTGCCGTACCGAGCATATGTTCTTCGAGGAAGGCCGTATCGGCTCCTTCCGTGAGATGATCTGCTCCGACACCGTGGAAGAGCGCGAGGCTGCTCTGGCTAAGATCCTGCCCATGCAGCAGGCTGACTTCGAGGGCCTGTATGAGGCTATGGAAGGCATGCCCGTGTGCATCCGCTTCCTGGATCCCCCGCTCCACGAGTTCGTTCCCACCACCGAGGAAGACATCGCTGCTCTGGCTGCTACTCAGGGCAAGACCGTGCAGCAGATCAAGGATATCATTTCCTCTTTGCATGAGTTCAACCCCATGATGGGTCACCGTGGCTGCCGTCTGAGCGTCACTTATCCCGAAATCGCTGCGATGCAGACCAAGGCGGTTATCCGCGCTGCCATCGCAACCAAGAAGAATCATCCCGACTGGAACATGGTTCCCGAGATCATGATTCCCCTGGTTGGCGACGTGAAGGAATTGAAGTATGTTAAGGATGTGGTTGTGAAGACCGCTGACGCTGAGATCGCTGCTGCTGGCATCGAGCTGCGTTACGAAGTGGGTACCATGATCGAGATCCCCAGAGCTTGTCTGACTGCTGACGAGATCGCTAAGGAAGCGGAGTTCTTCTGCTTCGGTACCAACGACCTGACCCAGATGACCTTCGGCTTCTCCCGTGACGACGCCGGCAAGTTCCTGAATGCTTACTACGACACCAAGATCTACGAGAATGATCCTTTTGCAAAGCTGGATCAGACCGGTGTCGGCATGCTGATGGAAATGGCTGTGTCTAAGGGCAAGGCTTCCGGCAAGAACCTGCACTACGGCATCTGCGGCGAGCACGGCGGCGACCCCAACTCTGTAGAGTTCTGCCACAAGATCGGCCTGGACTATGTGTCCTGCTCCCCCTTCCGTGTCCCGATCGCAAGACTGTCTGCTGCACAGGCAGCTATTAAGGGTTAATTGCTAATAAAATCGCCACCCGATTGGGTGGCGATTTTTGCATAGTAGGGCCGACCATCAGTCGCCTGCGGGCGGTTGATAGCCACACGTTATTTCTTGTTGGGATATGGTTCCTTTTGGTCGGTTAAACCAAGAAGATAATCGACGCTCACATGATGGAATTGAGCCAAGGCAATTAAAACCTGAGGTGGGATCATGCGTTCTCCGCTTTCATAGTAAGCGTAGGTTCTTTGCGGAATATTGATCCGATCTCCAATTTCTGCTTGGGTCAGGTCGGCATCTTCTCTTAAATTGCGGATTCTATCATATTTTTCTGTCATTATTATCACCAACAACACTATATCGTAGAACGATTTGTTCTATTGACATTTTGAACATTCTGTTCTAAAATATCCGCAAAGGGAAGATGGAATAGCATGAAAGGTGTGGCCTTTGTGGATAAATTTGGTTGTGATTATGAGTGCAGAACAGTCGGTGAAAGTATTGCGAAGTATCCTATCACTGATGATTGGTGCGCTGAATTTAATGCTAATGATGGCGCTTGTCCGATTGTTTGTATTCAGGTGGCACAAATACGCAAATTACCAAATTTGATGGCATTGAAGATCAGAGCCGTTAAGAATTCGGACGAGGAATATGCCGGCTGTATTATGCGCAGGCTGCAAAAAACCGTCGTCTTCAAAGTTGATGATATGAGCGATTTAATAAAAGCAATGAAAATAAGCGTCGAATGATTTTTCTTTTGCTGATAGCACCACAGGCCGTTAGCAAGGGCTAAGATTTAACCCAATAATGAATCCCCTCGGGTTGCTCCGAGGGGATTTTGTGCATACCCTTGACTTTTACCTGCTTGGGGGTGTATACTTGATTTAAACAGAAACGTTATATGTTTTTGTAATGATTAAGGGAGAGGTTTTATCATGAAAAAATTAAGTCTTTTAATTGCACTTTGCATGCTGCTCACCATTGGCGGCGTATATGCAACATGGACCTACACGCAGACCACCGACGTTGCTGACGAGTCCGTTGGTGCAGCTATGAACCTTACCGGCGTTGCCTATGCCGGCAGCTATGGTACATACTCGATCAATAAGGATACTCTGGCTCTGACCATTGATCCTAAGCCCGGCACCACCCACATCACTTCTTTGCAAGTGGCAGGCGAGATCGTTGTTACCTTCACTCCTTCTCTGGTTGCTCCGGCTGAGATTAAGGAAAACGGCGTTCCTACCACTTTCAGCTTTGAACTGAGCAATGATAACTGGACCTTCGACGATGGTCACGGTGAAGGCGAAAAAAATATCATCGCTTTGGAACACACCGGTGAGCATGATGTGGTATGGGTAGCGCAGGATGACGGCTCTTTCACCTTTACTCTGACTTATGAAGAAATCGCTGAGCATCTTGCATTGACCGAGTTTGAGTTGGATACCAAGACTTTGTATGACGCATATACTGTCGCTCTGCGCGGCGGCCAGATCGTATTTAGCGTAACCGACGGCAGCACAGAAGGCGCTAACTAAAAAATATAATCGTTTCATGACTATCCTATGCTGCGGTGTAGGATAGTCATGTTTTCGCTGGTGAACGTTATGACAGCTTATGCAATTTACGTCTTCACACTGTGCTTTATCGTGTTTTCGTTGTTGACGGCGATGTTCACGTATTTGCTCACTTCCATTACAAAAATGGAAATGGAGCTGATCCGCTTTGGACACAGAGATGAGGAAATCAAAAAACAACTGAATAAACAGAAAAAAGAAAACCGAGCGCTGTTGTGGATTGGTAGAATTGTATCGTTCCTTTTCTGTCTGATTTTCGTGGTGACGTTTTCATTTGCTTTATATATTCAGGCAAATGAAGATCGGCCGGCCAACGGAATTCCGTCCATCAAAGTGGTAAAAAGCGAATCGATGGCAGAAAAAAATAAGGCAAACAAGTATCTTTTCGAGCATGACTTAAACGATCAGCTTCAAATGTTTGATATTGTGTTTTGCCGCCATCTTCCTGATGAGGACGAGCTGGAGCTATACGATGTTGTGGTGTACAAGCAGGACGATGTTTATGTGATCCACCGCATTGTCGGTATTGAAGAACCGAACGAAAAGCACCCGAATGAACGGCATTTTCTGTTGCAGGGCGATGCTGTGGAGCGGCCGGACAAGTTCCCTGTCCTTTACAAGCAAATGCAAGGCATTTATGAGGGCACTCGCATTCCGTTTGTGGGCAGCTTTGTGCTGTTTTTGCAATCTCCTGCGGGTTGGCTGTGCGTACTGCTGGTCATCTTCTCTATGATCGCAACACCGATCGTGGAAAAGAAGATCAAAGAAGAAACGGACAAGCGTGTTTCAACCTTTGAAGAACAGCCGCAAGAGGAAGCGGAAGAGGAGGAGCACGAATGGGCAGAGGAATAATGCGTTATACAGCCTTTTTGTGCTGCTTGTTTCTTCTTGCCACCGTTGGCGGTGTGTTCGCCACATGGTATTTTGCGGAGGACGCTGTCAAACCGGTAACAGGTGCTGCGGGAATCACCCTTTCCGAGTTTGTGTGGGAGCCGGAAGAAATTCTTCCTACCGAATCAGAACTCGGTGAAAACCATTTGGCCTTGATCGAGCTGGTGCTAAATGAAAACAAAAAGGGCTATGGCTTAAACTATGACAGTAAAAACGTTCTGGAAGGATATCTGGATCGTTATGGCGTGGTTTTCTCCAACCAAAAGGTTTCGGGTGGTAACCTGAAATTCGTATCGGACGAAACGGCGCAGCTATATTATTGCGTGGAAAAGGTGAGTGATACGATGTACTATGCCTACACCTTTTCTTTCAATGATTTGCGCGGCGCAATGGGCACAAATACGGCCATGCCGGTGTACCGAACGGTTTTGGAAAAGACGGATAAATGGCGCGCGCCAAGAAGCTATTTTGGCTATGCGAAAGCAAAATCGCTGTCTGAAATGGGCGCCTCAAACACCTCCGGTACTTTGGCTTATTCCATTGATGTCAACACTTGGGTGCAAGGCTAAATTCTCTTTTTGCGAATATGATCACAAAACCCCACCGGGTGACCGGTGGGGATCTTTTTTGCGCCTTTTTGCGGCAGGAAAGGGTGCGCAGATATTGCAATATTTTGCGCAGGTGCTATAATATAAGGATAAGCTATAAAAGGGGGAGTATTTCTTGACGGACAAGGAATTCAAACGACTGAGCAGAGCGCAGTTGATCGAAATTATCTATCAGCTGCAATTGCAGGTGGACGATTTGACCAAACAGAAGCAGGATTTGGAGAAAGCGTTGACCGACAAGCGTTTTCGGATCGACAATGCCGGTGACATCGCCAAGGCTGCCCTTGAAATTAACGATTGCTTCCGTGGCGCTCAAAATGCGGCTGAGCAGTACTTAAACGAAATTAAGACCATTCGGGAAGAGCTGGAAGCGGAGCGGGAAAAGATCCTTGCGGAAGCCCGGGCAGAAGCTGAGGCGATCACGGAGGACGCGAAAAATATCCACAGCGATTACGATTTCGCCATTGAGGCGATCTTGAAGGAATACAACCCTTTGAATAACAGGTGATGGGTATGCTACACAAAAAGAAAAAGGAAGTTGCGCTTCCGACCATCGAGCAGGTCACAAAAGAAAGAAAACGGTACCGTCGGCAGAAAGCCTACAACAAGGCGCTGGGCGGCACGGTATATGTGCTGACCATCGTGGCTGCGGTGGCGGTGCTGATCGCAACGCTGATCCTGCCGGTGCTGCAAATTGAGGGTACGAGTATGGAGCCGACTCTCTCCAACGGCGATATTGTGCTGGTGATGAAAACCACCCGGTTCAACCGGGGCGACCTTTGCGGTTTTACCTGGAACAACAAGCTGCTGATCAAGCGGGTCATCGGTTTGCCCGGCGACTGGATCGAGATCGACACGGACGGAACGATCTATCTCAATGGCGAAAAATTGGACGAGCCTTATGTGCAGCAGAAAGCATTCGGAGAATGTGATCTGGAATTTCCTTTCCAAGTGCCACCGGAGCAGTATTTTGTGGTGGGCGATATGCGGGAAAGCTCCATTGATTCGCGCAATACTTTGATCGGGTGTATTCCGAAGGATCAGATCGTAGGAAAAGTGTTTTTCCGGATCTGGCCATTGAAGGAGATTCGGCTTTTCTAAACATATAAAATATTAGCGTAACAGAAAGACAGGCGTTTTATGGGTATCGTTGAACAATATTTGTTACAACTGAATACTGAAAGACGACGATGGCGACGCGCGGTTGCGATTTTAACTGCGTTGTCTTTGCTTGTTGCGCTCACCACCGGCTGGAATTTGCGCATGACGGCCATTACCATCGCAAACAGCGCATCCTGCGGTGTGGAGGAACACCAACACAGTGAGGAATGTGTGGAAAACGGCACACTGGCCTGCGGAAAGCAGACCCATGTGCACAACACCGGTTGTTACTCCGATCCGGAGGCGGATGCGGAAACCTGGACGGATTGGAAGCAGATGTTTGACGATTACCCCTACACCGGCGATCTGCGGGTGGATCTGGTGGGGATCGCCAAGACCCAGGTGGGATACACCGAGAGTCTGCTGAATTATGAAGCCGATGAAGATGGCATACGGCACGGCTACACCCGGTATGGCGAGTGGTATGGCGCACCTTATCATGACTGGTCTGCCATGTTTGTGTCCTTCTGCCTGCACTATGCGGGGGCGGATCCGGGGGAACACCCAAGCAGTTCCGGCGCTTCTTCCATGGCAGAGCTTTGGAAAAAGCAGGGGAAATTTACACCTGCGGGAGAACACATCCCCCAAAGCGGCGATATCGTATTTTTCAATAACAACACAGTGGGCATCGTGGCGGAGGTGTTTAATGCCACCTTCTGCGTGATCCGGGGCGACTGGGAAGATGGGGTCAGATCCGGCTTCATGCCCTTTGCAGATCCAACCATTGTGGGTTGGGGCATTACGGGCGGACAAGGGAAGCTTCCGGAGCAGGAAGTGCCTCAGGAAAACGTTCTGGATATTTCCAACGGCCCGGCAATGTACATTTTTGAAGGCAGCGCACCGGCGCCCACGCGTCGGGCGGCAGGCTACTCCCTGAGAATGGCAAGATCCATCGTGGAGCTGTTGCCTTACTTGCAGGCAAATGGCGGCAACTATTTCTATACGCTGCTGGATCAGAACAATATGGAGCTGCCAAAGGATGCTCAGGGGCATTACATCGCGCAAGCCAATGTTGCTTATAAGCTGACGATCAGCTTTACCAGCCCGAAGGGCTTTTCTCCCGGAACTTATCAGTACCAGATCCCCAATGGATTGATGGTAGATGGCGGAGAAGGCAGCTTCGTGCTGAAAGACGGAACGAACGTGGGCAGCTGGGTGGTAACCGATACCGGTTTGATCACCTTGGTGTTCAACGAAAAAATGAACAATCACAGCGATATTACCATCAGCTCTACTTTGGGAATCCACTTCCCGGAGCAGGACGATCCCATTGATTTTGACGGTATGATCAGCGTAAAGGTGGAGCCGCCTGTTCAGCAGGAAAATCCCACCACCGTTTCCAAATGGGGTACGCCCGATGCGGATGCCGGCAAATTGAACTGGAATGTTTTGATCCAGGGACATGCGGATTCTCAGATTCCGGGAAGTATTTTGACCGATCAGACAACCTTGCCGGATTGGGGCAAACCCCATAGTTATACCGCGTCGGACATTGCGGCCGGCATTCACTTTGGCGTTACCGCGGCTGACGGCAGCTGGCACAGCTGGACGGTTACTGTTGACGACCCGCACCTGATCTGGACGGAAACAAGCTGGTCGTACAAGATCCCGCATACTGTGACCTGTATGTATTGTGGTGAGTTGGAGCTGGGAAACAACGGTTGGGAGTACATGGTTACATACAGCTCCACACCGACGCCTCTGAACACACCGGGTAACTTCGCCTACGAAAACAAGGTCACTGTCGACGGACAGACCGCTTATGGTTGGAATCAATTTGATCACGGTCAGGTAGAGGCGACGGTGGTAAAGAACGGCGCTTTCGTATCCGATGCGGGCGGCGGTGGATTCTTCTGGGAGTTCCAGACTACCATACCGGGTCGGCCGGAGGGCGTGAGAGCGGAATATTCCTGGTTCATGATGGACGAAATGAAGCTGTTCGACCAAAGCGGCACGACGCTGCGAAAGATTTACAATGATGTGAATTTGGCCACGGTTACTGCCACCTACAACGGAACGGTCATTCAGATTCCCCAGATCCAGGATGCCACAGATCAGGATATGTTTGCCTGGGATGTGGCGTGGACATCGGAAGGCGTGGCATCTACACGAACCATCAACCTGCTTTGCCGATGTCAATGTACCCAGGAAACCTGTCACTGGGGAACTTGTGAAAACTATTGGTTTAAGTATCCGGACGGTACATCTGCGCAGAAGAATTTCTGCCAGTGCTGGACGGAGACCCAGAATATGACCTTTACCTTCACATATAAAACCGATGATCTTTCTATGATCGAGGGTTATGGTGCGCTGGGTTACCAACTGAATAACCTGGTGCAGCTATACTATATAGCGGATGGCGGAAGTTCTGTTCAGGTGGATTATGATGATGCAACCATTGCCATTCCCAATCTGTTTGAAAAGCAGCTGACCCATGATTTTAACGGGTACAATGCGCACTATCAGATCACGGTCAACCAAGCGAAAATATCGCTGACAAACGGGGCGCCGCTGATGATCCGGGACGAGATGACGGATACGCTGGCTTACATAGGCGGTTCGTTGGTGATCACAACAGAAAATGCAAACGGTCAGAAAACGATTTTGCAGCAGGGCGTGGACTTTACCGTTGATTATGATGGCACGGGTGGACAAACCAATGCCGCAGGTAAAAAAGTACACGTGCTGGACATTGTGATACTCAAACCGCAGCCGGTGATGTACATTCTCGATTACGATACCACGCTGATCATGCCGGAGCAGATTACCAGCGGTATTAAGTACACGAACGCTGCTTCCATTTTCCTCTGGGGCGGTCAGCTCTCGGACAATGCGGTGGAAAAAGTATACGCGGATATTAACATCGCCACAAAGAGTTACAAGATAGAGCTGACGAAGATCTGCGCCAAGAGCAACGTTCCGTTGTCCGGTGCGGTATTCGGTCTTTACAATGCGCAAGGCGGTCTGATCACCACGGCAACCACAAATGCCAACGGCAAACTGATCTTCCAGACCAATATTGTTGCGGGTATCATTTTGCAAGATCATACGCTCTACTACATCCAGGAAGTTCGACCACCCCCGGCATATCAGTTGGATAGCACCAAGCACTGGTTCTGCTTCTGCAAGAACACAGAAGATACTTGTGTGGAATGTGATTACCTGATGGTGGAGGAGGGGGCAATCCGAATTCCTCCGGAACAAAATGGTCAATTCCTGTTTGCAAACAACCCTGCCAATGTGATATTGCCGGCCACCGGCGGTATCGGCACTCCCATTTATATACTTTGCGGACTGACACTTACTATGGGCCCGCTTGTATACGGATTCAGTTTGAGGCGCAGAAATGGAAGGAGGTCGAAGCGTTAAGGCCTCCGCAGATGGCGTAAAACCTATTTTTATGCGCCTGACTGATTCCAGAAGTTACAAAAAACAAATTAAGAAAGGAAAAAACATTATGAAAAAGCTTATCTCTGTTATTATGGTGCTGGCTTTGGTTATGTCCATGGGCATCACCGCATTCGCAGCTGAACCCACCGGTTCGGTTACAATCTCCAACGCAACCATCGGTCAGACTTACAAAATTTATAAGATCTTTGATGCGACCATTGACAATCCTGCCAATGGCCAAACCAGCGCAGTTTCTTACAGCATCAAGCCCAGCAGCCAGTTCTTCACGGTGCTGTTTGGCGCAGATGGCACTGCTGTCAACACTTACTTCGAGTACAACACCAACACCGGCACGGTTACCAAGAAGGAAGGCGTTAACGATGCGGATCTGGTCGACTATCTGACTGATCTGGTAACTACTACCACATTTGCTACGGCAGCTGATCCCGTGGTGGCTGCAAGCGACGAGGTGAAGTTTGAAGGCTTGCCTTACGGTTACTACCTGATCACCAGCTCCCTGGGCGGCACCGTAACCATCAACTCCAACACCCCTGATGTTACCGTGATCGATAAGAACCAGAAGCCCGGCGCTGGCTTTACAAAGCAGATTAAGGTCGGTGAAGACCAAGATCACAATCCCATCTGGGGCAATGCGAACTCCGCCAACATCGGCAGCCAGGTGACTTATAAGGTTAGCTTTGAGGCAACCAATTACGATGGCGATAAGAAGATCAAGTACTACCAGATCCATGACGAAAAGGGCGATGCAATCTGGGTAGACTTTGAAAGCATTGAAGTTTACGTGGATGGTGAGTTGCTTCCCAGAGGTTACTACCTGGATCAGGGCAATGTGAACAATGGCAACTGGGAGCGCCTGAATGAAGACGTGGAGCATGAGGACGCCTGGACCGACGAGATGGATCGTGACGATGCACAGTGGTACCTGGTGCACCTGAATGAGGATCAGTTCCGGATCACCATTCCCTGGCTGGAAAATCACCACCTGAATGGCACTACCACTTACACCTTGTCTTTTGACGAAGGCGCTGCTTCCAAGTTTGAGTCTCCTGTTACCGTGGAAATCATCTATGATGCAGTGGTGGAAGCAAATGCTGCCATCGGCGCTACCACCCACGGCAACCGTTTTAACAAGGCATACGCTTCCTGGACCAGTGAGCACGAAACCGGCTCTACCACGCCCAAGGAAGTGGTGACCAATGTTTACGGTATCGGCATTTTGAAGGACGACATCGCTACCGGCGTAAACCTGGCCGGCGCAAAGTTCCGCGTTTACAAGGATGCTGACTGCACGGTGCCCGTATTTGTGATCCCCACTAATGTAGACGGCGTTTACATGGTTGACAGCCTGAATACCCCCCTGCAAACAGTAAGCGGCACCGGCAAGCAGGTTCCCAGAGAGCTCTTTGCCAGCCGTTTGCCAGAGTACCTGGTAGATGATAATGGCGTTCCGGTTGCACAGAACAACTTGGTTGTTTCTCAGATCAACGGTAAACTGGCAATTTTGGGTCTGGAAGCCGGTCTTTACTACCTGAAAGAAGTGAAGGCTCCCGACGGATACAACGCTTTGTCCAAGCCCATTGAGATCGAAGCCGGCAAGGAAATCAGCCCCTTCATCATCTTTGCTGCCGAAGACGGCACTGTGGCTGACATTCAGATTGAGGACGGCGTCTATGAAGAGTACAGACTGGATCTGACCTCCACTGTTGTTCACAACAGCAAGGGCGTTGTGCTTCCCTCCACCGGTGGCGAAGGCACTTTCTGGCTGATCACCATTGGCACACTGCTGACCATCGGTTTTGCTGTGTTCCTGATCACCCATAAGAAGATGTCTGTTTACGCAGACTGATTCTAAATCGTTTCTATAACCTGCGTGGGAGGAGAGGAATCTCCTCTCCTCCCGCAAAAATATGACAGAAAGGAGATACCTATGAGAAGACATAAGACGGTTATATTTTTGACGCTGGGTTTTTTGGTAGGCATCTGCGTTCTGTTATATCCGGCATTCAGCGACTACTGGAACAGTAAGACCCAAAGCCGGGCGATCACCAATTATGAATCGGTTCTGGAAAACTTAAAGCCTGCCGATTATACTGCCATTTTTGAAGAAGCCTATGCCTACAATGAAGCCCTTTACCAGACCAAATATCCGCTGACGGATTATCAAGCTGTGCCGGGGTACTATGATGCGCTGTCCATTACGGATAACGATATGATCGGATACTTGAAAATTGATCGGATCAAGGTGGAGCTGCCGATTTATCACGGTACATCTGATGCGGTTTTGAACAAGGGCGTGGGACATCTGGAAGGCAGCAGTTTGCCGGTGGGCGGTGAAAATACCCACTGCGTCATGTCTGCTCACAGAGGTCTGCCCAGCTCCAAGCTGTTTACCGATCTGGATCGACTGGAAAAAGGAGATACCTTCCAGATCATTGTGCTGGATCAGGTGCTGACGTACCAGGTGGATATGATCAAGGTGATCGTACCGACAGATGTGGCAGATCTGGAAATCGTTGATGGCGGCGACTACTGCACTTTGTTTACCTGCACACCTTACGGCATCAATACTCACCGGCTGCTGGTGCGGGGCGTGAGAATTGAAACCATTCAGGAAAAACCTGCGCTTTATGTATCCAACGAGGCGTTTCGGATCGAGCCGCTGCTGGTGACTCCGGCAGTTGCGGCACCAATGCTGCTTGTACTGCTGATCCATCTGTTGGTCAAGTACAGAGAACCGCCGAAACCTGCGCAGAAGAAAGAGGAAGGAGGCACAGACCATGGGACGTAAAATTCTGGCATTGCTGGTCGCTCTGTTTATGATCCCGTTGGGTGCGTTTACCGCTTCTGGGGAGGGGTTCGATTCCGGCAGGTTGGGATCGATTTCCGTGACTTTGGTGGAGCAAAGGGAGCAAACGCCCATTGTGGGGGCGGAGTTGAGCGTGTATTATATCGCTACGGCCAGTATCCATTCCGACGGCGCGCTGTTTTATTCTTTTACGAATACCTTTGCCGAGGCGGGGATTGCCATGGACGATCCGGCGCTGGCGACGAAGTTAGATGCGTACCTTGCCCAAAATCAGGCTACGGCCATTCGGATTTATACCGATGAAGACGGAAAGGCGGTTTGCTCCAATTTGCCTGTGGGTTTGTATTTCGTCCGGCAAACCGGTGCGGTGGAGGGATATGCGCCTTGTACGCCTTTTTGCGTGACTGTTCCCGTCCGGAATGAGGACGGATATGACTATGAGGTGAATGCGTCTCCCAAAACTCATGTGGCGAAGCTGACGGAAATTACCATTCAGAAAGTATGGAATACAGACGCTTCTACCCAAGCGGCTGACAGCGTTACGGTTCAGCTTTTGCGCAATGGAGTCGTGATCAAAACCGCGGTGCTCAATGCAGAAAACAACTGGCAGGTAACCTATACCGGTATGCCGGAAAGTGACCAGTACAGCATTCAGGAAGTGAATGTGCCCCAGGGGTTTACTGCCACTTATAAGCAGGTGGGTTATGTGTTCACGGTGACCAATACCTCCACGCTGATCCAGACCGGCCAGCTGATCTGGCCGATCCCGGTGTTGGCATTTTTGGGTGTTTTGCTGATCGGCATAGGGTGCATACTTTTGCAGAAAAAGAGGGAGCCAAATGCGTAAGTGGATCGGTTTTTTGTGTGTGATTCTGGGTGTGGCTTGTTTGCTGGGCGCCATTGGATTTGTGCTTTACAATCAATGGGAAGCGCAGCAGGCAGCACAGATCAGCCAAACGCTGCTGGAAGATGTTCAGGGCGTGATAGAGGAAAATAAAACGAATCCCGATGCAGGGGAAAACGATCCGGAGGGGGACAATGGAGTCCAAGACGGGAATGTTTCGGGTGAAATGCAGACGGTGAAAGTAAAAGGTTATGACTGTATTGGCGTTCTTTCGATCCCGGTTCTGAAATTGGAGCTGCCGGTGCTGACGGATTGGAGCTATGCCAAGCTGAAAAAAGCGCCCTGCCATTACTATGGGTCTTATTATGGCGCAGATTTCGTGATCGCGGCTCACAACTATAAGGCGCATTTTGGCAGACTGTCTGAATTGCAGGCGGGAGATCTGGTGGTCTTTACAGATGTAAGCGGCACGGCTCGTTACTATGAAGTGGTGTTGCTGGAAACGCTTCCCAAGGAAGCAACGCAGGAAATGATCGCCAGCGGTTTTGACCTGTCCTTATATACCTGCACCCCCGGCGGCGCAAACCGGGTCACGGTGCGCTGTAAGCTGAAAACAAACGGATAAAAAAAGCCCCCCTTGTGATCAAGGGGGGCTTTTTTATTGGCTTTTTACAGAGCGTCGGTGTAGTTGTACTGGATGGAGTTGACAATGTCGTTTTTAACGATAACCTGCAAAATGGTTTTACCCAGGGTGTAGGCGAAAGAGCCGTTGGAACCGGTGTAGTCCGTGCCGTACAGCTGGGTCACTTTCTGGGCGGAGTCGCCAATGCGCAGACCTTCCGGGGTGCTTACGGTATCGTCGGTAAACACGATTCGCAGCACATGGTCAACGGAATTGTTGTCCGGGTATGTATAGATCCAAAAGCCCTTGCACATATAGATCTTATCCAGACCGATGTATGCGCAGCTGGGGCTTTCGTGGTAGGTGTAGTCAACGTTAAGGGTGCCAAGGGCGGGAACCAGGGGCGCCATCAGGTCGTTGGGGGTGATCTTTACGTTGTTGTGGACGAAAGAATAGCTCTGGCCGTTTCCGTTGTCACCGTTAGAGCCGTTGTTGCCGCCGATGACCACGTCACCGCCATCACCTTCACCGCAGCCGGTGGCGACAAGACACATCATCAGCGCCAGAAGCGCTACAAAGCTGCGGAGCATCCAATTCTTTTTCTTCATAATATTTTGTTTCTGCACGATTTGGTGCAGCTTCCTTTCTGCTTAGTTGCCGCGGGCGGTATGATACCGGTCGCAGATGGGTTTCCATGCTTCTGCCAGGGCGGCGTCGGATCTGCCGTCGGGCACGGAATAATCGTTTCTTAAAATTTCACCAAGGAACTTGGAGCATTTTTCAGCACCGTATACATTCAGGTGCACACCCTTGTCGTAGGTGTCGACGGTCATATCCAGACCCATGTCTTCGGTGTGGGAAAGACCGTTGATGTAGGGAATGCCTTTTTCGGCGGCGTATTGATACAGCTGGTCGTCCCATTCTTCGTACCAGGGGTACTGCCAGCTGATGGTGGGGGCTTTGAACAAAATCAGCTGAATGTCGTTTTCTTTGCACAGCTGGGCGATCTTATCCAGGTATTCCCAGCAGATGTCCGGGAAGCTGTAATCAAACAGAGGCGGCTGGAATACGGTTTCGGTCTGGGGGTCAATGGAGGTGTGCATCAGATAGCCGTGGTGGGAGATCTGATCCCGGCGGAAGAAATATTCGAAATCGTCCTTGTTCAGGTCGGTGATCCGGCTGTGGTAACGCAGCAGCGGGAACACATAGCTTAAAAGAGATTCGTTTTCTTCTTTCAGGGACAGCTTGGCAGCCTCTAAACGGTAGCCGATGTCCTTTAAACCGTCTAGGGCGAGCCGGGTGTAGGCTTCGCTCTGCACCTCGCCAATGTGCAGTTCTGTTGCGTTGAAAACCACCACCTTGGGGGTCTCGTGCTTCAAGGTGTCCAAAAGAACATAGTAAGACTGCCAAATGAGCTGCTGGGGTGAGCCTCTGACATAAGAGGAGATGCCGTATTCTTCCCACAAGGTAACGGGGGAGATGGATTCGTAAAACTCGCAGTCACCCAGGAAGATCACATCATGCTTGGTTTCAGCGTTATAATATTCTGCCATCATGGCGCCTTCGTAGGGGTGGGACATATATTTGGGCACGGTAAGCTCTTGGAAAAGGAAGCATAAGGCGAGGGTCAAAAGAATATAGCAAGCAACCTCAACGATATGTCCCTTTGCGCGTTGCAGTATTTTTTTCAAGAGAGAACCTTCTTTCGCTTTGTATTTCGTCATTCAAAATAACGGGAGGGAATGGGCAATTCAACCACGATTTCTGTTGCGGAAGCAGGATACAGAGAGGGGTCAAAGGTATAGTAATGCTTTTTGTAAGAGGTTTTGGCGCGATAGTTGGTGTATGCCTTTGCCTGGGCATCGGTCATCATGTAGGTCTCCAAGTCGTAGGGCTTGGTGTGGGGAGAGGAATCGTGGTGATACCACTGGGGGTTTTCCTCTGTGCCGCAGTTGACAAAGACCCAGAAGTGGTTGCCGTACAGCTTTGAAAGGGAAATGTCCCGCCGGACGATCTGGGTTTCGTAGCCCAAGTAAGTGATCAGCTCGTAAGACGCAGCGCAGAAAGAAAAACAATCGCCGTATTTGCGGGTGGTTAGGCTTAAATAGGCTTCACGGCGCAGATCGTCGTGGGGGCTGTCGCTGATGTACTGAATGTTTTTGACCACATATTTGTAGATGGCATAAAGCTTCTGCTGGGTGGTCATATCCTCGGTGATGATCTTGCTGAGGATCTGCTCACAAACCGCATCCATCATTTCTTTGGTTACGGAATTGTCGTGCAGGACCAGCTTGGTTTCTTGTCTGGTTTCGTTGCCGGCAGGATCTGTGGCAACGATATATACGGTGTAGGTACCGGCTTTTTTCAATTTTGCTCCGGTGGTGTCCAAAGACAGCTCTACAATACCGGAATCGTCCTGGGCGGTTACGGATGAACGGAAAATGATGGACTCGCCGATGTCCGCGTCAATGGCGGCAGGATAAGAAAGGATCTGGGGCGGTTGATTATCATGCACGATGGTACAGGGGGTGGTGTAGTAGGTGGTATTGCCGCCCTGGTCGGTCAAAACGATTTGCAGCATGGTTTGGTCGGTTACGGTTGCGCCCGGGTCGGTGGTGTAGGTTGCGGTTACGGGGCCGGCATCTACAATGGAAGAAACGAAGGTGGATGCAGCCGGGAATTTTCCACCGTAGTATATGGTGGCAGGCATCACAACGGCTGTGGGGGCAACGGTATCCTGGATCTGGAAGGTGGTAGTGTGCACTGCACCGTCGATCTCCAATTGCAGCGTGTAGCTGCCCACCAGATTGGTGTTGATGGAGGAAACGTCGGTTACGTATTTGCCGGTGCAGTTATAAGCGATCAGCGCGTCGGCAGAGGGGAAGGCACTGCCGGCTTCGATGGTGTAGCGGTCGGTGAGCTTTTTATCCGGGGAGATGATGCAGATGGACACCGGGATCTCGGTGCTGTTGCCTGCATCGTCGGTCAGGACCACCACCTGGTTGACGGTGCCGATCCGGGATAAATTGGGCTCGGATTTGAAGGCGCAGGTCACATTGGTCTGGTCGTCGATGCCGATAACACAGTGTTTTGCCAGCAGGGTATCGCCCTGACGGACGGTGACGGTGCGGCCAGTGGCCTTGGGGGCGACAGTGTCCTTCACGGTCAGCTTGATACGGTAGTTTTCGCCGTCAACGGTCAAGTCCACCAGATACTGGCCGATTTGATTGACCTTGGCATAACCGTCCTGAACAAAACGGTCGGCAAAATCCCCGGTAAAAGAGGCGGTGTGGTCGCCGGATCGGATAAAATCTGTTGCCTGAAAGGTGCTGCCCGCTTCTACTGTTGCAGAAGAAACGATATAATTGGGAACGGGGCTGCTGCAAGCGCTCAGGGCGATGATCAGCGCCGCAGAAGCAGCCAGCAAAACAAGCAGATACTTTCTGGATTTGAACTGTTTTATGTGCATCATTCTACCTCTGTAAAAATCACATTCTTCTCACTAAGATACCATGAAAGACGTATCTTGTCAAGAAATACACACGGTATAAACAATATTTAGTGCTGGATTTTGTAAAAGTATGTCGAGAGAGGAAAATGAGGGAAAAACTTCGAAATGATTGGGAAATTGAGGGGGCAAGAAGGTTAAATATTTAAAGAAATAAGCTTGTCAAGGAAGATATTCCATGTTATAATAAAATTCGCGTAACATGACTTGCTGCGCAAATACATACAGAAAGAAGAAAATTATGAAAGATCAAGTTTTGGAAATACTGATAGATATCAATCCCGATGTGGATTATGAGACAGAAACTGCCCTGGTGGACAATGGCGTTCTGGACTCTTTTGAACTGGTTTCTTTGGTAAGTGAATTGAACAATGCTTTTGATATCAATATCACTGTTGTGGATTTTGTACCTGAAAATTTCAACACATTTTCCGCGATCGTAGCATTGGTAGAACGTTTGAAACTGGGAAAATAAGGGGAAAAGTATGACGTATACTTCTCTTGCGTTTGCGTTATTTTGCCTGGTTTTGCTGATTGTATATTATGCGGTCCCCAAGAAAGGCCAGTGGATCGTGCTGCTCATCGGCAGTGTCGGCTTTTATCTTTTCTCGGGCGTAAAGTACATTCTTTATGTGGCGGTCACTGCATTTACCACCTATATCACGGCAATCCTGACGCACAAAAACAAAACGGCTTTTGCTGAAAAGCTGCCCCAATTACGGGAAACGTTATCCACAGAGGAACTGAGCGCTGCGGTGCGCAAAAATGAGCGCAGATCCACGGCGCTGATGCTTTGCGCTGTTTTGGTGGATCTGGGTATTTTGATCGTGCTGAAATATCTGGATTTCGTGTTGGTCAATATTAACGCCCTGCTGCCCAAGGCATCCGCAATTCCGCTGTTCTCTTTTGTGCTTCCGCTGGGTCTTTCCTTCTATACCTTCTCTGCGGTTGGCTATGCGGTGGATGTAAAGCGGGGAAAATATGAGCCGGAACGGAATTTTGCCAAATTCTTTCTGTATCTGACTTATTTTCCCCAAATCGTACAAGGACCGATCCCTAGATTTGAGCAGCTGGCGCCGCAGCTCTTTGGCGAACACAAGCTGGAATTCAAGAACCTGCGTGACGGTTATCAGCTGATCCTGTGGGGCTTGTTTAAGAAGATGGTGATCGCGGACAGTGTGGCGGCGATCGTGGCGGCAATGCTGAAAAACACGGCGACCCTGTCCGGCTTGGAGCTCTGGACCGGTATGCTGGTTTGGGGCATTCAGATATATGCAGATTTTTCCGGCGGCGTTGATGTATCCAGAGGTATTTCCCAGATGCTGGGTATTACCATGGGCATGAACTTTAAACGGCCGTACTTTGCCACCGATCTGTCGGATTTCTGGAATCGTTGGCATATGTCCTTGGGAAACTGGCTGAAAGATTATTTCTTCTATCCGGCAGCGTTCTCAAAATGCTATTATAAGATTAATAAGTTTGCCCGGAAAAAATTTGGCAAGTTCATTGCGCAAACTGTGCCTGTGGGTGTGCTTTCGCTGATCCTGTTTACGGTGATCGGTATTTGGCACGGAGCAAACTGGGGAGAGACGCTGTTTGGCGTGTTCAACGGCGTGGTCGTGCTGATCTCCACCCTTTGTGAGCCGGGCTTTGTGAAGATCCGCAAGAAGCTGCGGCTGAACGAATCCGGTGCGTTCCGGGTCTTCCGGAGTCTTCGCACATTCTTCATCATTTCCATCGCCCGGGTGTTTTCTCTGCCGGGAAATATTGCGGTTACGGGCAGTATGCTGCTGACCATGTTTGGTCTTCGCAATGCCCAGGCGCCGTTCTTCTCCTTCTCGGAGCAGATGGTAAAGGCGGCGGATCTGAAAATGTATGTGCCGGCGCTGCTGGGCTGTGTGCTTTTGTTTGCGGTTTCCCTGGTGGAAGAAAAAGGACATAGCATACGGGATCTGATCAACGAGAAGCCGGCGGTCGTCCGGGTGGTGATCACCGCTCTGGGCACGGTTGCCATTGTGCTGTTTGGTGCTTATGGTATCGGCTATGTGGCGTCGAACTTTATTTACAGCAATTATTAAAACAGGAGAATCACATGGAACATACATACAATCGCTGGTTGGAGCTTTTGCGCCATTGGGCCCAGGTTCAGCCGGATAAGGCGATTTTCAAAGATGCCGGTAAGGACGGCGTGACTTACGGGCAGTTTTATCGGCAGGTGTGCGGCGTAGCGAATGGCCTTTTGCGTTTCTTTGACGGCAAAATGCCGGAAGCGCCCATCGCTGTGGTGGTGGACAGAGATGTGCAGTCTTTGGCTGCCATGTTTGGCGTTTGCGCAGCAGGCGGTTGGTATGTGCCGATGGATCGTGCCCTTCCGGAAGATCGGGCAGCGCTATTGTTGCAGGTTTGCGCACCGGCTGTGCTGCTGTGTCCGGGAGATGTAGATCCGTTTCCGCAGATTGAGGTTCAAAAGTTCTTTGCGGATATGGAAGAAGCGGAGGAACAGATGCCGTTTCCCCAGCGGGATGAGACACTTCCGCTGTTCGGTATTTTTACCTCCGGCTCCACGGGTGTGCCCAAGCTGGTGGTAAAAGACGGCCGGGGCATCAGAAAGTTCATTGAATGCTATTGCGCGGCTTTTGATTTTACAGCCGTTGAGGTGTTTGGAAATCAGATCCCGTTCTATTTTGATGCGTCTACAAAGGATATTTTTGCAACTGTATTTTTGGGCGCTACCAGTGTGATCCTGCCTCAAAAAGCGGTGTTTATTCCCATGCATCTGATCCAAATGCTCAATGACGAGGGTGTGTCCACCTTCGTTTGCGTGCCTTCTGTGATGTCCGTTGCCGCGCGTTTTGAGGTATTTACCGCCATGCGGCCCGAAACACTGAAAAATGTGCTGTTTGTGGGCGAGCGTATGCCGGTGCGGCATTTGAATTATTGGCGAAATGCGCTGCCGCAGGTGCGGTTTGTGAACCTTTACGGCTCCACAGAGGTGGCGGGCAACTCCTGCTACTATGTGGTGGATCGGGAGTTTGGCGAGGAGGAGATCCTTCCCATCGGACGCCCCTTTGACACGGCCCGAATCTTCCTGCTGGATGCGGACGGCGCCGAGACCGAGGAAGGCGAGATCTGCGTTGCGGGTGATGGCCTTGCCGTCGGATATTATCGGGACGAGGAAAAGACCAATGCGGTGTTCCGTCAGGAGCAGCTGGCCACCTTTGCAGGCAGAGTCTATCATAGCGGTGATTATGGCAGAGTCAACGAGCAAGGGCAGTTTATCTGCATTGCAAGAAAAGACGCCCAGATCAAGCATATGGGTCATCGGATCGAGCTGGGTGACATTGAAGTGTGCGCATCTGCTTTGAATTATGTGAATGAGTGCTGCTGCCTGTATGCGGCAGAGGCGGAGAAGATCCTATTGTTCTGCGCTTGTTCCGAAGAAAATAAGCGGCTTCTGAGAAAAGATCTTTCCGCGAAGCTTCCCAAATATATGCTGCCCCATGAGTATATTTGCTTTGGGGAGCTTCCCCATAACCGCAACGGCAAGATCGACCGTGCCGGATTGTTGCAGGAGTGGAAGCAAAAGCATACTGTGTAAACAGCCGATGTGTTCTATATCAACACGGCATACGGAACTGAAATAAAAACCGCCACTTGTCACAGTGGCGGTTTTGCTGTTTTTTCTCAGTCCGGAATGTACTGCGCGATGTCGTCCAGTTGGCAGTTCAACACGGCGCACAATTTATTGAGCGTTTTGGTCTCCATGTTTCGGTATGGGTGTGATATATATGGAACATTCTGAGGAAAAGGCAAGTACAAGCAGCTGATTAAAAATCAGCGGCTTTTTCTTAGCCGGTGGAGCATTTTCGAAACTTGCCCATATTGCAAAAATGAGGAAAGCTGTTATAATGAAAGCAGAAAAACGGTTTTGCCGTGAAAATACAAGGAGCGTATGATAATGAGCAGTTTTGAAAATCTTCGGATCGTGGATAATTTTTACCAGACATCTTTGTTTTTTCCCATGCCTACGGTGATCATCAGCACCCTTTGTGAGGACGGAAGCACCACTTTGGGTCCGTACTCTTTGGTGCAGCCTTACTATGTGGCGGGTAAAGATTACTATGCCATGCTGCTGTGTTGCCGCAACTCTTCCAATACTGCTCAGAACATTCTGCGCAACGGAAAATGCACCCTGAATTTTATCGATGATAAGCCTGCCACTTTTAAGGAAGCGGTAAAGCTGTCCTGGCCTGGCGATCAGCCCTCCGATAAAATGCCCAAGTGCAATTTTAAGCTGGAAAAGAGCATCATCGAAGAGGAGACCGGTGAGCAAAGACCTATGGTATTGACCGATGCCATTGAGGCCATCGAATGTACCTGGATGCGGGAGCTGGACGGCGCAGATAAGGATCTGCCGGGTCAGCTGAACGGTTATGAAGGCCCGTATCATGATTTTAACGGCATTACCAGTAAGTTTGGTGCTCATTTTATTCTTCGTGTGGATAAGATCCTGATGAAGAAAAAGTATCGGGACGCCATTATCAACGGTGTGCGGGCGAAGGATTTCCCCAATCTGCCCGTGGACTACGGTTACCGGGATTCCAAAAATTTCTGGTTCCATAGAAAATGCAGAATGCGCGCGGAATTGCTGCAAATGCGTCAGGCGTCTTTGGAATCGGTTCGCTATGCGGCTGACCGGGCAGATGATCGGGTCAAGTTTACCGATGATGCACTGAAAACAGTCCTGGGTGTGCCGAGAGTGTTTTTGCCTCTGGTTCTGAAAGGCTGCGTGGATTGGGCAAAGGAAAATGGCGTGGAACTGATCACCGCTGAGCATATGCAGATCATTAATGATAAGCGGGCCAAAGAGAAAAATAAAAAATAAGTTTTGTCGGTAGGAAAATGAAAAAAACATACTTTTTGGCAGCGCTGTCGATTTTGTTCTGGTCCACAGCGGCGGCGGTTTCCAAGGCACTGTTGGGCAGTTTCAGTCAGTACCAGCTTTTGTGTGTCAGTGCGCTTTTTGCGTGTACAGCGCTGCTGTTGTTTAATGTTTTTACGGGAAAATGGAAGAAGATCCGGGCACTGAAATTCAGGGACATTCTTCCCATGGTTTTAACCGGCCTTTGCGGCAATTTCTTTTATTATGTATGCTATTACGGCGGCACGAAGTTCATGAGCGCTTCCACCGCATCGGTGGTCAATTATCTGTGGCCGATCATGAGCGTGGTGTTTGCCTGCCTGATCCTGAAAGAGAAAGTAACGGTCAGAAAAGTGATCGCCTTTGGCGTGTCCTTTATGGGTGTTATGATCATTTCCGGAAGCAGCATTACCGCCCTTGATGTGAATTTGCTGACGGGAACGGTTCTGTGCATTTTGGGCGCAGCTTTTTACGGCGCGTTCACGGCACTGAATAAGAAATTCCGTTTTGATATGACGGTTTCTATGATGTTCTCGTTTTTTGTGTCCTTTTTGCTGAGTCTGGCGATCAATTTGTGCATGAATGTCAGCTGGAATATGGGCGCAATGGAGGTGCTGGGCTTTGGCTGGAACGGCGTTTTCGTAATGGCGGCGGGCAGCGTTTTGTGGGCGACCGCCCTGAACAAAGGTGATACCGCAAAAATCTCCAATTTGGCTTATGTTACGCCTTTTTTGTCGCTGCTTTGGGTGTTCTTGTTTTTGCATGAACCCATTGCGCCTACGACATTGCTGGGACTGGCGGTGATCGTTATGGGTATACTGATTCAACTGAAAGATCAAAAAAGTCGCTGATTTTAAATCAGCGACTTTTTTCGTCAGACGGTGGCATGCTTTTTTTGAAATTTACCCAAGCAGATATAGCACATTGGTATGACGAAAATCGCCACGACGAACCAGGATGCAGCGGTGCTGAGGTTTGCACCGACAAAGCCGAGGAAGGGGATTAGCACCAGTGCACCAAAGATCTGCAATCCCAGTTCCATGAAGCTGGGAATGGTGGCAAGCATGGTGTGACCCATGGCTTGCAGGGCGTGTTTGTAAACAGAGCACATACCGCTAAAAATAGAGGCGGAATTGGTGATCAGCAGAGAAATGCGAACGGTTTTTGATAAGGTATCGTTGGGATTTGATAAAACCAAGGCGGTCATCGGTGTGGAAAAGAAAAATACCAACACTGTGGACAAAACGCAAAAAATGGCGGAAAGGGCAAGGCCGGTGTGAAGGCCTTGCTTGACGCGATCCGCTTTTCCGGCGCCTACATTTTGTCCGAAATAGTAGCCGATGGAGTGTCCCAGTGTGGAAATGGGGCAAAGCAGTACGCTGTTGATCGCGCCCGCTACGGAAAGGGAGTTTAAAATGTTTGCGCCCAGACCGTTTAAAGCAGGGCGTTGGATCAGCGGCCCCAGGGAGATCAGTATACTCTGTAAGCCTATGGGGGCGCCGTTGCGTATCAGCAGGGACAGCATTGTTTTGTCGGGGCGCCATTCGTCGGCCCCAAAGCGCAGGACGGCAAGCTTGCGATTCATGTAAATCAGGCAGCTGAAACCGGCGATGGCATTGGCCAATATGGTGGCCAGCGCAGCTCCGGCAGTTCCCATTTTGAAAATTAAAATGAAAACCAAATTCATGATCACGTTGGAAATGGACGACAGACAAAGAAACAGAGTGGGCATTTTACTGTCGCCCAGGGAGCGGATCACGTTGCCGCATAGATTATACATTAAGGAAAATGGCGCGCCTAAGAACATGATTCGCAGATAATTCAGCGCATGGGGATAGTGCTCCGGTGTGGTTTTTAGGGCAGTCAGAAAAAAATCGGAAGCAGGAGTCAGAAATACGATTGCAAATAAAGCCGCACCGGCACACAGATAAGCGCTGTTGGCGACTAAACGTCGCAGACGGCTATAATCTCCTGCACCAAAAGCACCGGAAATGGGAATGCAGAAGCCGGTGTTGATGCCGGCAAAAAGATACAAGGTGATAGAGACAATGTTTCCCGTAGCGGAAATGCCGCCCAATGCGTCGGGTCCCAGGGTTTGACCCACGGTGACGGAGTCCACCACACTGAACATACTTTGCAGCAGAAGGCTGAAATAAACCGGGATCAGATAGCTTACGATGACACGAAAAGGATTGCCGACAGTTAAGTCTTTGGTCATAACAATGCCCCCAAACAATAAAACCCTATCGCAGTTCCGTTGAGAGCTGCGATAGGGTTATTTTTAAAACGAAAACCGGACAGAAAAAGCGTTCAGCATAAAAGCCACCGCCTAATTTTCAAGTTTCCATTAGTATATATCGGTTGAGCAAAAAAAGCAAGAGGGCAAATACGTAAAAAACGGTTTGCAGATTATACGGTTGCAGGGACTTTTTTCTTTGCCAGGGCTTTGATGCCGAAGTAGGCACCGTAAATGACCAGACAGACGGCGAACACGGAAGATACCACCATGATCGGCATGATCTCGTCGGTGAGGAAGGGGAAAATGCTTTTTTCAATGAAGAACCAGTTGTAGTCCCGGTCGTATACGGTGTTGCCGAAGGTCGCCCAGACGAGAATCATCAAGATGCCCACAAATTCCTTCCAGATCTTGCGAATGTCGTACTTTACATCTCCAAAAGCCAGGTTCAGCACGCCCCAGCAGAACAGGAAAGAATGGTACACAAAGGTTTGGAAGATCACATAACAGAAAGGCGGCTGGCCGCCCAGGGCAGTGCCTGGATAGCACATCCACATGACGGTGGAGGCGATGGAAAGAGTGACCACCGGCTGGCGGATCTTGGCGAATTTGGGGTTGAACTGGACAAAGGGCACCACTACTGCCATGATGGTGCAGATGTTAAAGGGCAGTTTGTAGGCGCTGATGCCGTCGTAGCTGTCGGAAAGGGGCATGATAAAAAAGTCGATCACATAAAGCCCGATGGTCAGGTATGCCATGATCCGTTGCAGTTTTGTTCTCAGGTGGGGGCGCTTCTGGCCCAGCAGGCACAACGCCAACGTGCCGCCAAAGGTAAAGAATAAGTAAAGGAAATGCCACTGGTCAAAAAGGCCGATGGTGAGATCGGAATTGTTCTGGCTGAACAGCCATGCAAAAAAATCCTTCATGCTGTGCTCCTTTTGGGCGGGAAGCCCGGTGATTTTCTTCATTATAACATAATTTTTGGGTGGATATTTTTAAGATTTCCTTAAAAATCGACGATATTCGATGGCAGATTCTTGCAAAAACGGTAAAAAAACGCCCTCTTTCCGGTGAAAGAGGGCGAAAAATGGTTGCGCTAGATTTTGTCGTCGCTTGCTTGGTTGAGCACTTCTGCTCGGGAGGGCATGGATAAAAATTGACTGGGGGTCTGGCCGGTGAGATTGAAGAATACTCGGTTGAAGGTGCGGATACTGCCGAAACCGCTGGCAAGGGCTGCCTGGCTGATGGTATATTTGCCGGTGTTGAGCAGGTTCTTTGCGTAGGCCACCCGGTACTGGGACAGTAAGGTGGAGAAAGAGACGTGGAAGATCTGCTGGATCCGCTTGCTAATGTAAAAATAACTGTATCCCAAATGATCTGCCATGTGGTGAAGAGAAATTTCGTTGTGCAGATTGTCTTGCAGGTAGGAAATGATCTGCATGGTCAGATTATCCCCTGCCCATTCTGCGTTGATAAAGGGATTGTCCTGCAAAAAGACTTCTGCTGTGTGGTACAAAAGGGATTTTACGCCAAATATTGTCCGCTTGGAATTATAAAATTCCCGAATATGCCGGTCGAGCCAGGCGTCAAAGGTAAATACGTAGCGGGAAGGTTGCTTCCGGGAAAATTTGGCGGAAAAGTCGGGGAGAAGATCCCGGCTGAAAAGAATGGTGTAGTAGGCGGAGGTTTTGGGGGTATGGTAGCTGTGCACCATGTTGGGCGGGATCAAAATGCCCTCACCCGGGTTTAAAGTGTAGGTTTGCTCGTCCAGAACAATGGTCACGCAGCCGCTGACACAATAGGACACCTCCAAACAGCCGTGCAGATGCGCTGGATAACTGAAATCCACGTTATAGACGGGCGTGAAGAAAGTTTCCGATTCCGGATAGTTTACATACCAGTGCATTGGGCGTCCTCCATGACAAGTTCTGACTATATTATAGCATTTTATTTCTTTCTTTGTCAATTATAATGAGATATGATGTAAATGGAAATAAAAACATTGGAGGTTATCCTATGCGTATTGCAAAAATCGGTATCATCGGCACAGGCCACATCAGCGAAATTTACTGCGAAAATCTGACCAATGTTCACGAGAATACAGAAATCATTGCTGTGGCGGACGTAAACCGCGAAGCAGCAGAGGCAAAGGCAGCCAAGTGGAATATCCCCTATGTGTTGACAGTGGAGGAACTCCTCGCCCGGGAGGATATTGACATCGTGGTGAACCTGACACCCCCCAAGAATCACTATGAGATCATTAAGGCATCGCTGCTTGCGGGCAAGCATGTGTTTACGGAAAAGCCTTTGGCGACCCTTGCTTCTGAGGCCGATGAGCTGGTGGCTCTGGCTGCTGAGAAGGGCAAGATGCTGGCTGCTGCGCCGGAGACCAACTATGGCGCCAGCGTTTCTACCGCAAAAGAACTGCTTCAAAAGGGTGAGATCGGAAAGCCCCTGTATGTAGACGCGCGTTTCCGCTGGCCCGGTGATGAGAACTGGCACCCCAATCCCTCTTTCTTGTATCAGCCCGGCGCAGGCCCGCTGTATGACCGGGGTCCTTACTTCCTGAATATTTTGGTGGACTTGTTTGGCAGCGCCAAGGAAGTCAGCGCCATGACGTCCATTGGTTTCCCCACCCGTACCGTTACCAGCAAACTGCGTTACGGTGAAGTGTTCCCTGTGGAGACGCCCAGCCATGTGCAGGGCATGATCCGTTTTGAAAACGGTGTGCTTTGCACTTTGCTGCTGAGCTTTGACATCAAAGGCCCGAAGGATTCTGCCATCGAAGTCTTTGGCACTGAGGGTTCTGTCATGATCCGGGAGCCCATTACTTTCGGCAATCCCGTATATCTGAGCAAGAATACCAGCGCCTATGAGCAGGTGCCTTTCGTGAACAACCTGACCGGCAATATCCGTGGCTATTCTGTGGCGGATATGGCTCGCTGCATCGAGGAAGGTCACAACAACTGCATGGCAGAGGGCACTCGTGCAAGACATTTGCTGTATATTATGGAAAAGTTCCTGGAATCTGCCGAAACCGGACGGGTTTGCAGCATCGATGTACCCTTGTAAGAGGTGGCGGTTATGATCGAACTTTCCGTTCAGCAATATACGTTCCGTCCCTGGTCCAATGAGGCGGGTTTGTTTCCGGTGTTGGAGCAGATCAGCGCTATGGGCTACACGGGTCTGGAAATGTGCTGCTTTGCCGGCTTTGATTCTCTGGAAATGAGCGCCAAGGAATTGAAGTCTCGGCTGGCGGATCTTAACATGCACATAACCGGCAACCACTTTACCAAGAGTATGTTCCAGGGCAGCCATGATGCGGCTTTTGCCTATATTGCAGAAGCCGGCGGCAGATATGCCATCTACAATGTCTGGGGCGGCTTCAATACGGAAGCTGATGTGCAGGAAAAGGCGGAGTATCTGAATATGCTCTCCGGCATTGCCCAAAAAGAGGGCATCACGCTGCTTTACCACAATCATGCGCCGGAATTTGTGGACTTGAACGGCAGACTGGTGATCGATCGGCTGGATGAAGTGCTGGATCCCAAGATCGGCTTTGAACATGACATTTTCTTCTCCAAGCAGCAGGGCTGCGATGTTTACAGCTATCTGAAAAAGAATGGCCACCGGGTTCGGGCGGTGCATCTGAAACAGATCAGCGCAGAGGGAGAAAATGTGGATCTGCCCGACGGCATTTTGGACATTGCTGAGGTGATCCGCTGCGCGCCCAACGCTACCGATTATATTTTGGAGCAGGCTTCTTTCCGGGAGGGTATTCCGGCAAGCATGAAGCGCAACGCGGAGTTCCTGAAATCCTTATAAAATGATGACCCCCGGCGGATAACCGCCGGGGGTTGTATTATTTTTTGGGATATGGTTTTTTAATGTTTGTACGACAAAGGAGATAATCTACACTGACACCGTAATAGTCAGCCAGTTGGTCGGCATAGGCAAGGGGGAGTTCCCGTTCACCGCGCTCATATTTGGAATATAAGGACTGATCGCACAAAAGGTAGTCTGCGATCTGCTGCTGCTTTAAATCATGATCTTCCCGCAGATCCCGGATACGAAGCTTCATATTTCTCACCCTAAAATAATATACAATAGGACGAATTGTCCTATTGACATTTAGGACAATATGTCCTAAAATGAGGTTGCCAATAAAAAAAGAGAGGTAAGTAATATGTTTTGTAAAAAATGTGGCAAGGAAATTATGGATGAAGCTGTAATTTGTGTACACTGTGGATGCAGCACACAAGAAAAGACCGCAGAATTGGCGAATAATGATGCACCGAATACCGGAATGGCGGTTTTGGGTTTCTTTATCCCGATTGTCGGTTTGATTATCTGGCTTATTAATCGGGACACGAAGCCTTTAATGGCAAAATCTGCCGGCAAGGGTGCTTTGATTGGTTTTGCTGTGTCTATGGTTTGTTCGATATTTTATGGCATGATTGTTGGTAGTATGTTCAGTAGTATAATGTATTATTGATCGAAAAAAATACAAATATTGGAGGAATTAAAATGGAGAACGAGTTCGATAATAACATTGAAGTTGATGAGACAAAGGAAGAGGCTGTTTTTCAACCTGATGAAAATGCAATGCCGGTAGTTCATGAAGGCAGTGCGGAGGAGACCGAACACACAAGCGAAGCAAAGCTAACAAAATTTGTAAAAATTAGAAAATGGATGGCAAGTCATAAGAAGATTTGGATTCCAACAGTAGCAATTTTGTTGGTGCTCGCAATTGTCGTTCCGGTTGTGGTAGAGGGTGTTACCAATACATATAAGACTCCTGTGGATTTAATGGTCAAATTTTTGAATGCAAGAGAGTGTGAGGATCTGTTCCAATTGCCTCTTATGATGTGCAATCGTTTTTCTGAGAAAGAATTGCGCAATATTATTAAGATCGCTAAAAAATCAGATCAATTTAAAAATATTCAAGAAAATTTACAAGACAGCTTTGATGAGGAATTGGAGCGCAATGAGAATTTGTATGGTGATGATTTCAAGTATTCATATAAAATAGAAGATAAAGAGAAATTGGATTCGGATGATCTGAAAGAGTTTAGAAATTTGTTTAAAAATGCGGCAAAAGGATTGAAAGAAGAATTTATTAACGAAACCAAGGACTACGATTCCGATGATTGGGAAGATATGGCCGACGAGAGTGGTCTTACAAAAAAAGAGGCAAAACAACTTGTTAAAGCTTTTGAGGCGTTGTATGATGAGTGGCGAAGTGTCGAAGTAACAGAGGGTTATAAACTTTCGGTTGTGATGATCATTAATGGTAGCGAGCTTAATGAGCCAGAAGAGTACGAAAGAACATTTTATGTTTATAAGGTTAATGGCAGATGGGTTTCTTCACTATTGTTTTCGTATTTTCCTGGGGTTTTATAAAAACATGTTGCAGTATAAGCGTTAAAGGAAAAGCGCCTTCTTTCTTGAGAAAGAGGGCGCTTTTTTATAGGTTTAAATAAAGAATTTGCGTTCCATAAGCTCCCGGGCGGAGCGGTTGGCGGCCAGGTAGATGAGCATGCCGCCGATGAGCACCAATGCCACAAGGGGGTACAGTGACCACACGGGGAAGCTGGTCAGGTCGAAGGTGCGGTAAAGCAGGTATTCCAGCATGGGCATATAAAGTCCCAGAGCGCAGGCCGCGCCACCGAACACATACAGTCGACCCCGGCTGATATAGCGAAGCAAGGTGATTACGGCTGTGACGATCAGAGCGATGGCGGCGGTGACCGGCAGGGCAAAGGACAAAAACCATTGACCGTCGGTGGCCAGGTTGATATAAAGCAGGTAAAGGGCTGCCGCGGCAAAGTCGCAAGGCACAAAGATCACCGGGTTTCGCTTACGAAACCACAGGGGCAGTATGGCAATTACATAGGCAAGGGCGAGACCGCCCATCACATAGCCGGACCAGACGATGCGGCCGCTTAATTGCAGATCGCAGATCAAAGAGGTCAGCGCCAGGATCAAAAACAAGGTAGTCAGAATGATCACTGCCGTCCGGGGATTTTCCTGGGGCAGAACGGTTTGCTGGGGGTAGAGGGGGACGGCATCTTTTTGGGTCAGATCCGGGTGGTAGACCCGGACACCGCACAGAGGGCAGGTCTTTTCGGTGTCTGCCAATTTTACGCCACAATTGATACAGTACATAGTATTCTCCTTTATTCCCGGTTGCTTTCCACGAGCACGTCAAGTCCCTGCTCCTGCAAGACCCGGAAGAAATGGTATTCAAGATCCGATTCGCGGGTGTTGCGCACCATGTTCACGTATACCGTGTCGCCGTAGGTCAAAACACTGCAATTATGGGGTGCGCGGGCTTGGGCGCTTAAAATGAAATCCATGCGCTGCACATAGGGCTTCATGCTCTCGGGCAGCTTCACGACACCCAAATTGGAGATGTTCATGCACGATGCCCGCTCGCCCACCAGGTCGAATACGGTGCGCATGACGATGTCCTTCAAAAATAAGGGAATAAGTCGGATCAGAAGATTTTTTTCGCTGCCGATGTTGGTGGCGATCAGACGGCTCATGCGCTTGGGGGTCACATCGCTGCCGATGTGATGGTGCACCAGCTTGCAAAGCTCCGGAAAAGTGTACTCGCCCAGCCGGGGGTCGATCTCCGGGTTGGTGTACAGGGCGAAATTTCGCAATGAGCGGCTGGGGAAGAGATTTCGCAGATTGACCGGCACCAGCACTTTTATGGGCTTGCGGCGGCGAATATTGGGAACTAGGGTTTTTTGCATATTTTGCAGCGCCATCATCAGCGCGGCACAAAGGTAGGCGGTGACGGTGACACCCTGGGCGTGGGCCTGTTCCAGAACTTCCTGGGAAGAAAGGCGGAAGCAGGTGAGATTGAGGAAACCGTCTTTTTCCGGAGTGCCCTTGGGACGCCATGCAGGGGTGTCGTTTCGGCTGGCGCTGACCGGGCCTGCATATTTCTGGAAGCTGTCTTCCAATTCTTCTTCGCTGGGTTCTTCCAATCGGCCGAGCACGCCGTGTTGGGCGGGAATGGCGATGCCATATTTTTGCTGCAAGTATTCGGCGGTGAGGGATTTTAAGAAAATCAGCGCACCGGTTCCGTCAGTAAGGGAATGGAATACTTCAAAGGCGATGCGGTTTTCGTAGGCAATGACCCGGAAAGCGCATTTGCGCACTTCTGCGTTACTCATCCAGGTCAGGGGACTGCGGCTTTCCTTTCGAATGGTGGGCGCTTGGGGCAGCTGCTGCAAATAGTACCAGAACAGGCCCCGGCGCAAGCGCACGGAAATGGAGGGAAAGCGGCGCAAGGTTACATCCAGCGCCGATTGAAGTACGGCTACGTCTACCTGCTCCGTTAAGGTGACGGAGACACGGAATACGTTGCTCCACCGGTTTCGACGGGAGGCGGGGTAGATCTTGGCCGCATTGTCCAGCCGCAGCCAGCGAAGCTTTTGCTGGGGGCACATGAAGCGGCTTAAAAAGCGGTTGAGCTCTTGGAAATCTTCCCGGTCTTCTTCTAAGTTGTAAAGCAGGTAACTATGCCACCGATTTTCTCTGACGGTGAGCTGGCTGTGACAGCCTTGGGCGGTGAGAGCTTCGTGGAGGCGCTGTGCGTCGCTTAGAAGAACCTCGTCGCTGCCCACGAAGATCTGAGAGGGGGGCATGGCCGTCAGATCACCGAAGATGGGAGAAAGGAAAGGATCCTCCCGATTTCCGCCATAGCTTTTGGCGAAAAAGTCCAGAAGCTCCCGGGACATCACCGGGTCGGAGTCCTGCTTTTCGGCATAGGAACTGCCGGAAAGGGTCAGATCCACCCAGGGAGAAATGGTGACGATGCCGGCGGGCATGGGCAGATTCAATTCTTTGAGTTTTAAGCAAAGGGCATAGCAAAGTCCGCCGCCGGCACTTTCACCACAAAGGGTGATATGGTTGGGGGCGTAGCCTTTGCTTAATAAATATTGATAAGCGGTCAAAGCATCTTCCAATGCGGCTGGATAGGGATTTTCCGGGCAGAGCCGGTAGGCGGCACAAAAGACCTTTGTGCCGGTGCGCTCTGAAAGGGTAGAGCCAAAGCCCTTGGCGTAGTCCAAACCGCCGCAGGCATAGCCGCCACCGTGCAGATACAAGATCACGCCCTGGCGCAGTTCGTCTTTGGGCATGATCCATGCGCCGGCAAATCGGTCAAAGGTGTGTTCCTTGACCAGCACTTGCCGACGGTAGCGGGACTCCATCAGTTCGCCTACTTTATCCTGGGCTTTGCGAATGGTATGTAAGGAGCAGGATTTTAGCAGGGGTTGGAGCATATTCATTTGTGTACGGATAAATTTCGCGGTTACGGCCATGCTTTCACCTTCGTACCAGTAATTTCCCGTCTATCATAGCACAGAACTTTCCCAGAGGCAAGGACTGTTCCGGGGAATGCTCTCCTATGAGTAGAATTTCCGCGCTGAGGCGGAAATATATTGCTTTTTTGTTGCTTAATGATATAATTGAGAAAAACGGAATGAGGTGGGGTTTTGAAGGGCTTTTTACGCACAAAATGGGCGTGCTATACGGGAAACCTGGTGGGCTCTATCGTGGTGAATTTGCCGCCGATCCTGTTTCTGACGTTTCGGTCTTTGTATGACATTTCTTATTCTCTTTTGGGCGCGCTGGTGTTGGTGAATTTTTGCACCCAACTGGCGGTAGATCTGGTCTTCTCCTTTTTCTCCCACAAGTTCCCCATCGCCCGGGCGGTGAAGCTGACGCCGGTGCTTGCGTTGGTGGGCTTTCTGGTGTACGCGGTATGGCCGTGGCTGTTCCCGGGCAGCGTGTATGCGGGACTGATGGTCGGAACGGTGCTGTTTGCTATTTCCAGCGGATTGATGGAGGTGCTCCTCAGTCCGGTGATCGCAGCCATTCCGGCAGAAGATCCGGATCGGGAAATGAGCACGCTGCACTCGGTATATGCCTGGGGCGTTGTGGGTGTGGTGATTTTCAGCACCTTGTTTTTGTGGCTGTTCCGTCCGGAAAACTGGCAGATCCTTACTTTGGTTCTGACCGGGATCCCTGTGGTTTCCGCGCTGCTGTTTGCAGGCGCTAAGATCCCGGAAATGGAGACGCCGGAAAAAGCGGGCTTCGTTTTGGATTTGCTGAAAAATAAGCTGCTCTGGCTGTGCGTTTTGGGAATTTTCCTGGGCGGTGCATCGGAACTGGTCATGGCGCAGTGGAGCTCCGGATATTTAGAACAGGTTTTGGGCGTGCCCAAGGTCTGGGGCGATATTTTCGGCGTGGCGCTGTTTGGCGTGATGCTGGGCCTGGGACGGACGCTTTATGCAAAAAAGGGCAAGAATATTTACCGGGCGATGGTCTGGGGCGCAGTGGGCGCAACGGGCTGCTATCTGCTGGCGGTGGTCACACCCTTTGAATGGTTGGGTTTGATCGCTTGCGGTTTTACGGGATTCTGCGTTTCTATGATGTGGCCGGGCAGCTTGATCGTGGCGGCAGAGCGTTTTCCTGCCGGGGGTGTGTTTATTTATGCCATGATGGCGGCCGGTGGTGATCTGGGCGCATCCGTTGGACCGCAGCTTTTGGGTGTGATCACCGATGGGGTTATGGAAAGTCAGAAGTTTTTGACTTTGGCTCAGAGCATGCAGATCTCTCCGGAACAGCTGGGCATGAAACTGGGTATGTTGGTGGGAGCGCTATTCCCGCTATTTGGTATTTTTGTGTTTCGTGCACTTCAAAAAATAAGAAAGATGGGTTGATGGTTATGGATAACAGCAATCATTTCATTTGGATGCCGCTGATCGGCTTTGACCGGGATCAGGAAGATAAGGGCGTAGGCGAATATTTGAGACAGACGGGTTTCGTGCCCAAGGGAATGTCTGTGTTTATGTTCCATTCGGATATTATCAATCAGCATGAGGGTATGGATAAAGAATTTACCTTGCATCCGGATAACTGCTCTTATTACGGTTCGCCCAGAAATGAGTTCCGGGAGCGCCAGCCCTGGACCAACTATGACCTGCGGCGGCTGGGAAAAGAGTTGTCTGACCGGGGCATCGAAGCCTATATGGGCGTGATGGGCGTTTACCTGGAAGACAGCCGGCACAAGGAGTGGGAAACGGACCACCCGGAACTGATGAGTTTTGGTGTCAACGGCAGAATGAACTTAAATGTGTTGAAGCGCTTTGCCGACGGCACGTATTACGAAGACTTTTTTGTGGAAAAGACCCTTTGGGCGCTGGAAGATTACGGCTTTGCCGGATTGCACGTTTCGGACTTCTTCTGCCCGCCGGAGCATGGCATCTGCAACGGTGATTTCTCTGCTGATATGCTGGGCCAGTTTATAGATCATACGGGGATCGAACTGCCCCGGGATATTCTGGATCGGTTTGGCTTTGACGAGCAGGAAGATATTGAACGCAGACAGGATTACATCTGGAATCAGCTGCGTCGGGAATGGATCGATTTTTATGCCTGGCGCTGGGAAAAGTTCTGGGGCAAGATTGCGAAAAAGCTTCACGCCCACGGGAAAAAGGTGATGATCAACAACGCCTGGTGCGCAGATCCTTTTGAGGCGCTTTATCGCTACGGTATCGACTATAAGCGGCTGTATGCTGCCGGGGTGGATTATTTTGTGGCGGAATCTGTGCCCGAGGGACTGGAAATGGTGGACTGCACCCGGGATCTGTTCCGCCCGCTGATGCTCATGCCCCAGCTGATGAATGTGTTTGCCCCCGAGGGGAAATTGCTGACCCTTTTGGGCGTGAAGGACTCTACGGAAGAATGGGATATGCTGCACCATGCGCCTCCTCGTTTGGAGCGGGATATGTATATTTTGGCGGCGTTGTATGCCCAGCAGGGCAAAAAGCTGAAACGCTGCCTGGACGGCTATATGTATACCCTGGGCGACGGTATTACGGAAGAGGAGTGGACTTGGCTTCGGGGCCGCAGCGCCATTGCGTTTTCCGGTGAGCCAGAGCAGGTTAACGCCGCTACGGTGATCTGGTCCGATCATGCGCTTTATGCGGGTTTGGACGATTATATTCTCACCCGTCGACCCTCTGTGCAGGAGACAGTTTGTCGGTTGCAGCAGATGGACGGCGCTTTGGGTGCAGCGGCTCGGATCGAAGATCTGGATCAGCTCAGCGGTACGTTGTTTGTGGCGAACTTTGATCTGCTTTCGGAGGATCAGCAGCGCTCGGTGCTTTCTTACGACCGTGGACCGGTGGTGTGCACAAGTTTGAAGGCGCTGCCTAACTGGAATGTTTGTCTGAAAGATACCAAGGCGAATATTGGAATGTTCCTTTGTGCCAGAAATCTGCAGCTAGACAATGGGCAGGTGAAGGTGCTGGAAGATCTGATTGCCCAATCTGCCCAGGCGAAGGATTTGGACGGCGACCCGAAGGATTGGATCGATCCGCCTTTCTTTGTCACACCTATGCTGTTTGCGCAACTATCTGAGGGCTTCAAGAAGGCTTGCGTGAAGTTGTTGGATATGACCGGTGTGTCGATTTTCCACAGCGAGCATGGCATTTTGACCATGAAGCTGACAAGCGGCGCTTATCGGGTGTATGTGTTCAATCCCAGAAACAATTATCTGCGGGCGCAGGTGGATTGTGATAAACGGGTTTTGAAGGTGGAAAATGTGAGTGTGTTCCCCCTGATGCCCTGCAAATTGCTGGCAAAGGTGACCACCAGCGCCAAAGGTGATGGCGCCAAGGCGCACCTGATGCAGGTGGAAGATCCCAACGCGGCGGCGGCTGGTTTTATTGGCAGAGTGCAACCCTGCGGTGTGTCGATTTTTGATGTAACGGTTGAAGAATAATGGTAAGTGCCGGGCAAAATTGCCCGGCACTTTTTGTTGGAAAATTTTGAAAAAACTCTTGACACGCAGGAGGAGAGTGGTTATAATTACGGTGCAGTTAGCATATGCTAATCGAAAGAAGAGTTGAGAATCGGGTGATCGGTATGAATTTGACAAATGCACAGGAAGGCAAGGAATATATCATTCAGCGAATCGAAACGGATGACGAGGAACTCAACGGTTTTTTGTTCTCTCTGGGCTGTTACAGCGGTGAACCGATCACGGTGGTGTCCCGTCGACGGAGCAGCTGCACAGTGTCCATCAAGGATGGCAGATACAATATTGATACTCAGCTGGCAGAAGCCATTATCGTTTGAAAATCAGAAGGAAATGCCACTTTTATTTTTTACCGGCTGGTTAGCGATGGCTAACCACAGAATGTAGGAGGAAAATTTATGAGAATTGCATTTGCTGGCAACCCCAACAGCGGCAAAACCACCATGTTCAACGCCATTACCGGGCGCAACGAAAAAGTGGGCAACTGGGCGGGTGTCACGGTGGACAGAAAAGAAGCGCCCATGAAAAAAGCGTATACGAATGGTGCGCAGATCATAGCCGTGGATTTGCCCGGTGCGTATTCCATGTCCCCGTTTACATCCGAGGAGAGCATCACCAGTACTTACGTAAAAAATGAGCACCCGGATGTGATCATCAACATTGTGGATGCGACCAATTTGAGCCGGAGCCTGTTTTTTACCACGCAGCTGCTGGAATTGGGTATTCCTGTGGTGGTGGCGCTGAATAAGGCGGATATCAACAAGAAAAAGAAGACAGTGATCGATACTGTGGCGCTGTCGCTGAATCTGGGCTGTCCCGTTGTGGAAACTGTTTCCACCGACGCAGACCACGGCGATCTGACCGAGCTGATCAATGCAGCAACCCGTGTCTGCGGCAAGGGTCAGGCTGCGCCTTATGAGCAGGGGGTCATCGATCTGACCAGCAAAAAGGCTGTGGAAGAGGCAGATCGCAAGCGTTTTGCTTTTGTCAACGGTATTGTTAAGGATGTGGAGACCCGCAAGGTCTTTACCAAAGATAAGAACAGCCAGGATCAGATCGATGCGGTTTTGACTCATCCGATTGTGGGACTGCCCATTTTTGCCGTTGTGATGTTTTTGGTGTTCCAGATCTCTCAGGCTTGGCTGGGCGTATGGATCGCAGAGGGTTATGAATTTGAAAACGGCACGGTGATCCCCGGCCTTGTTACACTCATCGACGCGTTTAAGGAGTGGGTGATCGGCCTTTTGGAAGGCGCCAACGCAAATGCGTTTCTCATCGCGCTGCTGACGGAAGGCATTATCGGCGGCGTCAGCGCGGTGGTGGGCTTCCTGCCGCTGGTCATGGTCATGTATTTTCTTATCGCGCTGCTGGAAGACTGCGGCTATATGGCCCGCGCTACCGTGGTTCTGGATCCCATTTTCAAAAAGGTAGGCCTGTCCGGCAAGTCTGTGATCCCCTTCGTGATCGGCACCGGCTGCGCCATTCCCGGTGTTATGGCGGCCCGCACCATCCGCAATGAGCGGGAGCGCAATGCCACCGCCATGTTGGCGCCCTTTATGCCCTGCGGCGCAAAGCTGCCGGTCATTGCTTTGTTTGCCGGCGCATTTTTTGACGACGCTTCCTGGGTGGGCACGCTGATGTATTTTGCGGGCATTTTCCTGATTCTTGTAGGTGCTCTGCTGGTCAACAAGATTGCCGGTCACAAAAACCGCAAGTCCTTCTTCATTATGGAGCTGCCGGAATATAAGCTGCCTTCTGTGAAACGGGCGGCCATGTCCATGCTCAGCCGGGGCTGGGCCTACATCGTCAAGGCGGGAACTATTATTTTGCTGTGCAATGCGGTGGTTTACATTATGCAGGCATTTGATTGGAGCTTGAATTTGGTGGAAGAGGGCGCTGAGAGCACTTCCATTCTGGCTACCATCGCAAATCCCATTGCTGTGGTTTTGGTGCCTGTTATCGGTATCAGCGCATGGCAGCTGGCGGCTGCTGCGATTACCGGCTTTATCGCCAAGGAAAATGTGGTTGGAACTTTGGCGGTGTGCTATGGGATCTCCAATCTCATTGATACGGACGCGCTGGAAATGGTGGAGGGTGCAGGTGCTGAGGTTGCGGCTGTTTTTGGCATTACCAAAGCAGCGGCACTGGCATATTTGATGTTTAATCTGTTTTCGCCTCCTTGCTTCGCAGCGCTGGGCGCAATGAATGCGGAGATCCGAGACCGGAAGTGGTTTTGGGGCGGCATCGGACTGCAACTGGCCACCGGTTATGCGGTAGGCTTTCTAGTCTATCAGATCGGCACCATCGTTACCACCGGTACGGTTGGCGCTGGATTCCTGGGCGGACTGATTGCAGTTGCGGTGATTGTGGGGGTTATTACCTACCTATGCGTACGCAAGCAGCCCCAGACAGTGGGAGGAAACCGGTATGGAATGGATTGATTACGGTTTGATCCTTTTGCTGGTCGGCATGGGCGCGCTGATCGTGCGGTACTTATACAGATCCAAAAAAAAGGGCGGAAAATGCGTTGGCTGCCCCGGCGGCTGCGACCATTGCAGCGGCTGCGCAGAAGAGAAATAAAACCAGGGTGCGTGATCTACGCACCCTGGTTTGTTATTCTTCCGTGGATTCGGGGCAATCAAAAACGGTTCCGGTGGGAATGTCTTCCGTGCCGACTATAACGGTGAATTGACGGTTGCCGGTTCTTTCGAGAGTCATAGAGATTTCGGGGTACATAAAGGTTACGGTAACGGTGTCGCCGTTATCTTCCCATGTAATTCCGTTCATGTTGCTGCTGAACCAAAAGTCGTAATAGGTTTTGCCGTTATAAACGGTGGTTCCGTAATATGTTTCACTGTAAGATTCGTTGGCATAGAAATCCTTGTGGGAATAGCCTTGAAAATCTGTGGGGCTCAGGGTGTAGACGGAGAGCACCTCGCCGGTTTGGGCGTCGCCATAGTCGTTGGGTCTTACGATATGAGCAGTCCAGTTGTTGCCGGAAAAGGGGGTGCGCAGATCTTCTGCGCCGCAAAGGGTACAAATGCCGTCGTCGTAATTGTGGGCGCAGGGGGTAGTGTTGTCGCCGCTGCCGCAGGCGCACAAGCTAAGGAGCAAAAGCAGGGAAATCAGGAAGGAGAGAATGTGTTTCATGGATGGTACCTTCTTTCTGTTTTGTTGAAATCAAGTAGGAAGTTTGCTCAGACATACGACCGTTTCTACGTGGGCGCAGCGGGGGAAAAGGTCGGCGGCCTGGACGCTGGTGAGACGGTAGCCTTTTTCTTTCAAGAGCGCTACGTCCCGGGCAAGGGTTGCCGGATCGCAGGAAACATAGACGATCCGCTTGGGCGCCATACGGGAGAGGGCTTCGATGGTGTCGCTGTTCAAGCCCTTTCGGGGCGGGTCTACCACGGCCACGTCTGCCCGGATGCCCTGCTGTTCCAGAGAAAGGGCGGCAGCGCCTGCGTCACCGCAGAAAAATCCCGCATTTTTGATGCCGTTTCGTTTGGCGTTTTCCCGGGCGTCGGCAACGGCCTGCTCCACCACTTCCACACCGATGACCTTGCCGGCAGCAGAGGTCATGGCAAGGGTGATGGTGCCCACACCGCAGTAAAGATCCAGAACCGTGTCCTCTTTGGAGATCTGCGCCAAATCGATGGCGCACCGGTAAAGGCGCTGGGCCTGGTGGTGATTGACCTGATAGAAAGAGGGGGGCGACAGACGGAAGGTCAGGCCGCAAAGAGTGTCTTCGATAAAGCCCTCGCCAAACAGGGTGATGTACTCGTCGCCCAGGACGGCATTTCCTTTTTTGGTATTGACGGACAGGACAAGGCTGGTAAAGCCGGGGACAGAGCGCAATGCCCGGATCAGGATGTGCGCCTTGGGAATGGAACGGCCGTTGATGGAAAGACACACCAGAATTTGCCCGGACACCGCGCCCCGACGGACATAAATATGACGGAGCACACCAGTATGGGTGGTTTCGTCGTAGACGGGGAGCTTAAATTGGTTTACATAATCTATAACGATGTCTTTGACTGCGTCCATTTCTGGGGGCAAAATGGCGCAGCGGTTATTCTCAATGACCCGGTGGGTGCCATTTTGGAAAAAGCCGGCATAGGCTTTGCCGTTTTTTGTACTGACCGGGTACTGGGCTTTATTCCGGTAGCCGAAGCAGGTGGGCGCCCCCAGAATGGGCACGGTTTCCAAAGCTTCGCCACCGATGCGGTTTAGGCATTGGCGAACCCGCTGGGCTTTCAGCCGCAGTTCTTCTTCATAGTCCATATGCCAGAAATTGCAGCCGCCGCAAAGCTTTGCCACGGGGCACTCCCGGTTGACCCGGTGGGGCGACCGTTCCAGAATTTCCACGATCTTTCCCGCTGCCCAGGTTTTTTGGGCTTTTTCGATGCGCACGGTGCAGGTCTCGCCCACGATGGCGTTGGGGATAAATACAGCACAGCCTTCGATTTTCGCGATGCCTTGTCCCTCGGTGGTGTAGTCGGTGATGGAGGCGGTATAGATTTGATTTTTGATCAGCATGGCGTGTCCTCCAAAGGCAGCTCCATGGTCATGTTGCGCACTTGCATACCCATGGCTTTGTAAAATTCCAGCGCGTTTTGGTTAAATGCCCATACGTTTAAAGTGAGCGCGTCCATTTTTTCGGTTTTGGCATAGGTCGCGGCGTGGCGATAAAGGGCTTTGCCGATGCCGCTGCCGCGGCAATTCTCATCCACGCACAGATCGTCGATGTATAGCTCCTGCCTGGGGGCAAGCACCGGGTCTGACTGGATGGCTTTTTTGATGCACAGACAGTAGCCTACTACGGTATCGTTTTCCACCGCCACGAAAATGGGGCGGGTGGGGTCGCACAGCAGCTTTTCAAGAGCCGGGACATCATATTTCAGCGCGTCACTCCGGAAAATATCCGGGCGGCCCTGGGCATGGAGATTGCCGATCTGATCCAAAAGGGCGATGAGCCGGGGAATATCCTGGCTTTGGGCAAAGCGAATGAGCATGGTCTGGCCTTCTTTCCGGGAAGTGATTTTTCTTATGATAACATATTTTTTGCCATTGGTAAAGTGGGGTTGAGAAAGGACAGAAAATCTGCTATGATGAAGAAAAGGAAGTGAAATGATGGGCTATGATGCTTGCCGACTGTGTCCCCGACAGTGCGGTGTTGACCGAACCCAAGGGGAAAGGGGCTTTTGCGGTGCGCCGGGGCAGGCGCTGGTGGCGAAAGTGATGCTGCACCCCTGGGAAGAACCGGTGCTTTCTGAAAATTTAAGCGGTGCGGTATTCTTTGGCGGCTGCACTTTGGGTTGCCGCTATTGCCAGAATACTGCCATCAGCCGGGAGCCGGTGGGGCAGGCAGTGGACAGCGATGGGCTGCGTCATATCTTTGAAACGCTGATCAGCCAGGGAGCGGAGAATATCGATCTGGTTACACCAAGTCATTATCTGCCTACTATCATTCCTGCGCTGCGGCCAAAATTGCCGGTACCGGTGGTGTATAACTGTGGCGGCTATGAATCGGAAGAAAGCATTGCCGCGCTGGACGGCTTGGTAGATATTTATTTGCCGGATATGAAATATGCGGATGCATCTTTGGCGCAGAGGTTATCCGGCGCGGGGGATTATCCTCAGGTGGCGGCAAGAGCCATCAAGGCTATGGTGGAGCAGGTGGGGGCGGTTACCTTTTCCGGGGAGAAGATGACCCGGGGCGTGTTGATCCGACATTTGATCCTGCCCGGGCAGGTGGAAAATTCTCTGCGGGTGCTGGACTGGATCGGTGAAACGTTCCAGCCGGGGCAGGTACTGGTGAGCCTGATGCGGCAATATACGCCCATGCCAGGCATGGCAGCGCCTTTTGACAGGCAGGTAAGTCAGGAAGAATATGAAGCGGTGCTCAGCTGGATGTACTTAAATCAGCTGGAGGGATTTGTCCAGGAGCAGACGGCAGCAGATGAGCGCTATATTCCGGAGTTTTAAAAAGAAAAAAGAGGGTCGGTCAGACCCTCTTTTTGTGTTTGTGAATGATTACTCTGCCAAGGCGGCTTTTCTGTTAAAACGTTTTTTCAGCAGAATGCGAAGAACGATGCCGACGACTGTCAGAATCACACCAAAGGCAAATACCAGGATCGGCACGATAGAAGCAACGGAGAGCAGGGCCTGAATGATGGTGCCGACAATGCCCATGGAAACAAACAGATCAGGAGCAAAGACTGTCAGAGCGGTGGGGATCAGGTAAAGACCGCCAACTGCAATGTAAATGCCACCACTGCTGCGAAGCGCTGCCCAGGGGCGACCCCACTTGGTGACAAACAGCAGACCGGTGATAGCCAGGCAGAGGCCGATCAGACCCATCAGAACGGTGTTGGAGGTGATGGCGCGAACCATGGCGAATATCTGAGGAATGGTCAGAGCAGAGAAGTCGCCGGTAGCCAGAAGCTGGCTTAAAATGGCGAAGCCGTCCATGGTCTGGGCGCTGCCGTCTGTGGTGTTTGTGGCTGTGTCGTCACTCGTTCCGGGCTTTTCGTGGCTGGGGGCAAAGCCTAAGAGTTTTCTAATTTCGGTATCCACGGTTACGACCACTTCGTTTTCTTCCACCCATTGCTCGACCTGTTTGATTTCCTGTTCGGTGATCTCGATCTCAAAGGTGGTTTGAATCAGCTCTTTGTTTTCGGTGAGCAGGTCTACCAATTCGTCCTTGTTAATGATGGAATCAATCTCTTCACCGGAAATTGCGCTGCTGACTGCGTCAGCGATCTTTTCAGAGAAAAATTCGGGGATGGTGGAATCTTTCACCACCGCTTCGATTTGCTCTACGGAAATGGGAACTGCTTCGCCCAGAGCACCGGAGAATATTTCAAACAGGGCATTGATCACCAGATCGGAGGGAGCACCGGCATTGGCGGAGTTGGAATTACCCTCGGGTTCTGCCAGAACTATGCCGGAGCCGTTTACGGTGATGCTGCCGGGGGTATGGATCGGATTGGCCGGCGCGGAGGCGGTGGGGAACATGATCTGCACGATCAATCTCTGCAAGCCGTCCTTGGAAGTCAGCACCCGGAAGTCAGCCAGCAATATGGTGACAAAAGTGGAAACGAACAATAAAACACATAACAAAAGGGAGATTACACCCAGCAGAAGCCGGACGCCAAGAGGAAAGCGCTTTTTACTCATAACGGTTACTCCTTTACGGTTTTTTGGGAACATAAGATGATTTTACATGAAGGTGCAAAATTTGTCAATGCTTCCGGGGGTTTCCGGTAAAAGGGCGGATTGACAGATCTGCCAAAAAATTTCCTTTGCAGATGGGGAAAAAGCAGAGAAAATGTGGAAATATCCAATTGACTTTCGGGCGGTTAGGCATTAGAATAACATAGATACACTATGTAGAATTTTATGGGTTGCTCATAAGGTTTTATGTGAAAATATGTATTAGGAGGAAACAAGATTGAAGGATTGGGCATTCACAACGACTGTCGAAGAGATGGAAGCTGCCACCAATGCGTTGCTGGAAACCGCAAACAAAGTTGGCGCTGACACCTGGCAGAAGAGAGTCAAAGATCAGACGCCCCATTGTGGCTTCGGCGAAGCAGGCACCTGCTGCCGGATCTGCTCCA
>JAZRMV010000040.1:0-4577 GCA_045647845.1 Faecousia sp. | reverse complement strand
CTCAGATGGACGGCGCTATCCTGGTTATCGCTTCCACCGACGGCCCCATGGCTCAGACCAAGGAGCACCTGCTGCTGGCTCGTCAGGTTGGCGTGCCCGCTATCGTTGTGTTCATGAACAAGGCTGACCTGGTTGACGACGAAGAGCTGCTGGAACTGGTTGAGATGGAAATCCGTGAGACCCTGAGCTTCTACGAATTCCCCGGTGACGACATTCCGATCGTCAAGGGTTCTGCTCTGAACGCTCTGATCTCCGAGTCCAATGACAAGAATGCTCCTGAGTTCGCTTGCATCAAGGAACTGATGGACGCTGTTGACAGCTATATCCCCACTCCCGACCGTAAGGCTGACATGCCCTTCCTGATGCCTGTTGAAGACGTGTTCACCATCTCCGGCCGTGGCACTGTTGCTACCGGTCGTGTTGAGCGTGGCCAGATCAACAAGAACGACAAGGTTGAGATCGTCGGTCTGCGTGAAGAGAAGAAGGAAACCGTCTGCACCGATATCGAAATGTTCCACAAGCTGCTGGACTACGCAGAAGCTGGCGATAACATCGGCGCTCTGCTCCGCGGTGTCGACAAGAAGGAAATTGAGAGAGGCCAGGTTCTCTGCAAGCCCGGCTCCATCAAGCCCCTGACCAAGTTTGCCGGCCAGGTCTACGTCCTGTCCAAGGAAGAAGGCGGCCGTCACACTCCTTTCTTTAACAACTACCGTCCTCAGTTCTACTTCCGTACCACTGACGTTACCGGTATCATCTCCCTGCCCGAAGGCACCGAGATGTGCATGCCCGGCGACAACGTCGTGATGAACGTTGAACTGATCACCCCCATCGCTATCGAGAAGGGTCTGCGTTTCGCTATCCGTGAGGGTGGCCGTACCGTTGGTTCCGGTGTTGTTACCGAGATCTACGAGTAAGATCTAAATTGAATTTAAGAGCCCCGACCGAAAGGTCGGGGCTCTTTCTTACTTCCGAAAATTCTTTAAAATATTTACATAATTGCACTAGGAATCCTATGAAACATTTGTTATACTATTATCAAATGTTAGTCAAACGTAGAGAGGATGAAAGAATTTTGCGTGAATTGTGGTCAAAAATCAAGGAAGCGCTGGTGTCTGCGTTGCCCATTACGGCAATCGTGTATCTGGTTTCGCTGACCCCTTGGTTTAACTTCTCCCCGGTGGAATTGATCACCTTTACAGTGGGCGCTGTGCTGCTTGTTTTGGGTATCGGACTGTTTAATATGGGTGCGGACTTAGCAATGACGCCAATGGGCACCCATGTGGGCGCAGGCCTTTCTCAACAGCGGAAATTGGGTCTGCTTTTAACAGTTTGCTTCGTTCTGGGTATGCTCATCACCATTGCAGAGCCGGATTTGCAGGTGCTGGCAAAGCAGGTCGGTGCTGTGATGAACGGCACGGTCCTGGTTTATTCCGTGGGCTTGGGCGTGGGAATGTTTTTGGTGATTTCTGTGCTGAAAATCGTTTTCAAGCAGAGATTGAATCAGATTCTCATGCTATGCTATATGCTTCTGTTCGCTTTTGCGCTGGTGCTTGTGGTGAACGATAACGAAGGTATGCTCCCCATGGCCTTTGACTCCGGCGGTGTCACCACCGGCCCAATTACCGTGCCTTTTATTATGGCGCTGGGTGTGGGTATTGCCAATGTTTTGGGCGACAGAAAGAGTAAAGAAAACAGTTTCGGCTTGGTAGCCTTGTGTTCCGTAGGCCCGATTCTTGCGGTGCTTGCCCTGGGCGTGTTTTCCAGCAATGATATGGTCTATCAGGTGCCTGATTATACCGCAAATCCGGATATTTTGGGCGCGTTTGTGCAGGCACTCGTTCACACCTGCAAGGAAGTCGGTGTGGCTCTTGGTATGATCGTTGGTGTGTTTTTGATTTGCCAGATCGTGTTTTTGAAGCTTCCCAGAAGGCAATTGAAACGAATTGCCACCGGTGTGTTGTTTACTTATGTGGGCCTGGTGATTTTTCTCACCGGTGTTAATGTGGGCTTTATGCCCTTGGGCTATAAGTTGGGTTATCAGCTGGCTCAGGTCAACAGCGGATTCTTGGTGGCATTTGGTCTTGTGGTCGGTGTGCTGGTAGTGCTTGCCGAGCCTGCTATTCACGTGCTCAATGGCCAGGTAGAGGAGGTAACCGGTGGCCTGGTGAGCAAAAAGAGCATGATGCTGGGACTTTGCATTGGTGTAGGAAGCGCCATTGCTTTGAGCATGATCCGGATCGTGTTTGATTTCTCCTTGGTCTATTATGTAGTTCCCGGTTATTTCATTTCTCTGGCGCTGAGTTTATTTGTTCCCCCGGTTTATACCGCCATTGCTTTTGACTCCGGTGGAGTTGCCAGCGGCCCTATGACCTCAGGCTTTATTCTGCCCTTTGCAACGGGCGTCTGTGTATGTCTGCAAGGTGAAGCAGCGGTTTTGCAGGATGCCTTTGGCGTGGTAGCGTTGGTGGCTATGGCACCGCTGATTACCATTCAGCTCCTGGGCTTCCGTTCGATCATCGACCGAAAGCTGAAAGAGCGCAAGGCTATGAAGCGGATCCTGGGCGCAGACGATGGGCAGATCATCAACTTTATGTAAGGAGGAGCACAATGGGTAATGTAATTCATGATGCGGCCATTAAGAAATTGAAGCTCCTGATTACGGTTGTGGATCGACCGAAAGGTGAGTTTTATGTGGACGTGATCAGCCAGTTTGATGTGAATTATCAAATGGTGCTCAATGGCCTCGGCACCGCCAATACAGAGCTTGTTAATATGCTGGGATTGAATATTCATAAGGCAGTCGTACTCAGCGTTGTGCGGGAGGATTTGGTGGATCCGATTATTTCCTGCCTGGAAGATAAGTTCGAAACCATTAAAAATGGTAAGGGTGTTACATTTGCAGTCCCGCTCAGCAGCGTCATTGGCGTGAATCTGTACCAGTTTTTGAGCAATAACCGACTTGGGAGGGGAGAATAACATGAAAACAAAGAATCATGAAGTGATATTTGCCATCGTCAATTCCGGCTTTGCGGAAGATGTGATGGAAGTTGCCCGGGCCCAAGGCGCGCGGGGTGGCACGATCTTAAATGCCAGAGGCGTTGCGAAGGAAGATGCAGCCGCATTTTTCGGCATCACCCTCCATGCGGATAAGGAAATCCTAATGATGGTGGTGGAAAAAGATATCCGGGACGCAGTGCTCAATGCCATTTATAATGAAATGGGCATGGCAAAAGCAGCTCAGGGCATTGCCTTTGCGCTGCCGGTTTCCGATGTTGCAGGCCTTGCGCAAAAAATCGAACCGAAAGACTCAGTGAAATAATAAAGTAAAAGCACCGCCTGTAAAGGCGGTGCTTTTTATACAACACGGGTCTGTAAGCCGGGTTCTGTCTTGACAGCCATCTATCTAGTTCCGCAATTGCTCACGGAATCAAGCCGCCTCCCCGGAACGGTCGGGCAAACCATGCGTTCCTCCACGGCGTTGCTTCGGGATAGAGTTTACATCGTAAAACCCATGTTACCATGGGCCGGGTGGGCTCTTACCCCACCTTTTCACCCTTACCTTTCGGCGGTATATCTCTGTTGCACTTGTCCTGAGGTCACCCTCGGCGGGCGTTACCCGTTATCCCTGCCCTATGAAGCCCGGACTTTCCTCACCTGCTGCCTTTGGGCATGCAGCCGCGGCTGTCCAACCTGGTTGCCTACCTATTGTAACCCAGGAATGAAGGATTGTCAAATGTCTTGCAAATTCTTAATAAAAAGGATATACTATATTTATATGAAATTTGAAGTGAGGCGTAGGCAATGGCAACAGCATTTGAGTGTTATTTCACCGGTTTGCAGGGCAAGAATATTGTGGTGCTTGGTTTAGGCGTGAGTAATCGCCAGCTGGTGCGGCTGTTGTTGGAGTTCGGCTGCCATGTTACCGGCTGCGACCGTTCTGATCGCAGTGCGTTGGACGATGAGGTTCTGGAACTGGAACGCAATGGCTGCCGCTTGCAGCTGGGAGAGCATTACCTTGACGATCTGCATGGTGATGTGGTGTTCCGCACCCCCGGTATGCATCCGGATATTCCAGCATTGCAAAAGCTTCGGGCAGAGGGCGCAATGATCACATCTGAAATGGAAGTGTTCTTTGAAGTGTGCCCTTGCCGGATCATGGCGGTGACCGGTTCTGACGGAAAGACCACAACAACCACCCTGATCTCCGAAATGTTAAAAGCGGAAGGGAAGACCGTCTGGCTGGGGGGCAATATCGGAACGCCCTTGCTTTGTATGACCCCTGAGATGAAGGAATCGGACTTTGCCGTGGTGGAGCTTAGCTCATTCCAGTTGATCGATATGCAGCGCAGCCCGGAAATTGCGGTGGTCACCAATGTTTCGCCTAACCATTTGGACGTGCATAAGGATATGGACGAATACGTAGAAGCCAAGAAAAACGTTATTCTCCACCAAAACGCTTTTTCAAGAACCGTACTTAATAAGGATAATGAAATTACAAACAGCTTTAAACCATTTGTCCGCGGTCAATCGCTTTCTTTCAGTATGGAAACTCCACTTAAAAACGGTGCTTGGCTTGA
>JAZRMV010000039.1:0-1512 GCA_045647845.1 Faecousia sp. | reverse complement strand
ACGGATCTCTTTCAGAGTTCCCTGAGCAATGGTCACCATGATGCGGTTATAGAACAAGGCAGCGACGACACCCATCAGATATACAAGGCCTACTGTCGCCAATGCACGGATAAGGCCTGTAAAAACCGGGTTGCTCATGGCAAGCAGGGGAACAATATGGTCATCAATCAGCGTTTGCAGGAACATGGAGGAAACCGCGCTGGCTAAGGAACTGAGCAGGATACAAATAACAACGATAACCAGACGTCCCTTATACGGCTTCAGATAACCCATCAGCCGCTTTAATGCGTTGGGGTCAAATCGTTGCGCGTCCATGGGAGGCATGCCTTCGGGAGGAATGGGAGGCTTGCTTGCAGGTTTTTTAGGCATTGTTTTCCGCTCCTTTCTGCTGGGATTCATATACTTCCCGATAAATATCGCAGGTTTGCAGCAACTGCTGGTGCTTGCCAACAGCCACAACTTTACCGTCATCCAGCACCACGATCTGGTCTGCATGCTGAATGGAGCTAACCCGCTGGGCAATGATTATTTTGGTGGTTTCAGGAATGAATTCTGCGAAGGATTTCTGGATGGCGGCATCGGTTCTGGTGTCCACTGCGCTGGTGGAATCGTCCAGAATCAGCACCTTGGGCTTTTTCAGCAGAGCGCGGGCAATGCAAAGCCGCTGCTTCTGACCACCGGACACATTGGTTCCACCCTGTTCGATATGGGTGTTATAGCCATCCGGGAAGGACTGCACAAATTCATCTGCGCAGGCAAGACGGCAGGCATGCCGGATTTCTTCGTCCGTTGCGTTTTCGTTGCCCCAGCGAAGATTCTCGGCAATGGTTCCGGAGAACAGTTCGTTCTTCTGCAGCACCATGGCAACCGCATCCCGGAGGGTGTCCAAATCATACGCCCGGACATCCACACCGCCAACAGTCAGGGATCCCTCAGTTACATCATAAAGCCGGGGAATGAGCTGTACCAAACTGGACTTGGAGGAACCGGTGCCACCCAGAATACCGACGGTCTCACCGGATCTGAAATGGAGGTTGATGTGATCAAGCACCTTTTTGTCAGCCTTGGATGCATAAACGAAGCTGACGTCACGGAAATGGATATCACCGCTGGAAACTTCTATAACAGGGTTCTCGGGATTTGCAATATCGGTTTTTTCCTGGAGAATCTCCGCAATGCGCTGGGCAGAAGCTGCAGAAATGGTGAGCATGGCAAAAATCATGGACAGTGTCATCAGCGCCATTAAAATCTGCATGGAGTAGCTGAGAAGCGCTGTCAGATTGCCGGTGGTAAGGCCCAGTGCCGGATTGTTGCCGCTGGCAATGATCGCCTTTGCACCCAGCCAGGAAATCAGAATCGTGCTGGCATACATAAAAAATTGCATCAGGGGCATATTGAATGCCAAAAGCTGTTCGCCCTTTGCAAAGTTTTTGAATATGGTTTCCGAGATCCCACGGAATTTTTTGGTCTCGCCGGTTTCCTGATTGAAAGACTTTACTACACGAATACCCC
>JAZRMV010000038.1:0-58050 GCA_045647845.1 Faecousia sp. | reverse complement strand
AATGGTCAGCAGTGCAAGCACAATTACAATTGCAACTTTAAGTTTACCTCGTATAAATTTTTGAAGTATAGCTTGCCATTTAGGGATAGGAACAACAAGGCATACAAGCAGCAATGAAAATAAGCTTGAAAAACTGGGGAGATAAACCAAAGTTGATAATGTAAAGAACACGGTTAAGACCCATAGCCAAATTTTTGTTGATTTTTTCATGTTATATTTCTCCTTGGATTATTTCATAAGCCAACGAAATATATCACTTATGCCAAATGTTGTTTTATGATATATTTTGCTCTTGATTGCACGTCGCGGATTTTTGATGTATCCCATGCCTTTCTTGCCGTAAAAAGGGTTTGTTGCTTTGTTGACTTTTCTCTTAAGGCTAGCTGTTGTCCTAGCTTTAAATGATTTCTTCAAACTAGGAGTTCGTAATCCAATCTTCATAATACCACCTTTATTAAAAAGTGCGCAGCCGAAGCTGCGCACGAAAAATGCAGCTTCATCCTGCTGCGACACAGTTCACTTCCGTAAATAGGCAATGACGATAAAGCATACATTTTTACACAAAAAGTATGCCTATCTACGAAAATATTAAACTGTGTCGCAGGGATATTTTAGCACGGGAAAACGGATAATGCAAGTTATTTGTGATAATTATTGGGTCCTAACAGAACACGAATGTATGGGTCCTAAGTTGACACAAGCAGAAGGATTTATATTAGGCGTTGGTGCAAAGATGTTCACCTGTTGCGGTGCCCGGTGTGCGCCTTGCCGACGGCGCGGCTGCGTTGCACACCGACCGCGGCCACTCGCTCCCCTCGCTGTATCTGCCACCGGCAGCGCTCGGGTCGCTCCCCATCGCCGGCCCGGTGATCGTCTATGGTGTAGCCGCATCAGTGGTGTATGGCGTGATTTGCTGGATCACCACACTATTTTAAAAATAAAAGGCTCGCCATTGGGCGAGCCTTTTTCATAAAACCGCATCAGGATGTTTAAGTCTTTTGTCGCGCAAGATAAATCTGACGAATAGCTGCAATGCCGTTGTTGACCGCTTGCTCGCAGATGCCGCTGCTTAATTTGATCGCATTATCACCAAGTAAAATTCCATAGGTATCTTTCAATTCGTGTCTGCCTCCAATGTAAATGGGCTTTCCGGTGGAAAAATGACGAATTTTCTCAATATCCTGGCTTATGACAGCTCCGTATAGAAAGGAGCAAAGGGTGTTTTTTGAGATTTTATTCATCGCCATAACGCGAATATGAAAAAGCGCAGCATGAAGTCCGTTTTCGGCTGCATATTGAGCGCCATGCAAAACGGCTGATTTCTCAATTTCAAAGTCGTGGTCAACCTGACCGGTCAGAATCGAATTGGAAATGATGTTATGCAGAACTTCTCCGCTCATGGTGCTGTAAAAGTCTGTGATTGTACCGTCAGATCTCACGCAGATTACTTTGTTGTGGGTTCCCGGCAGCACTAGAACAAAATCTTCGTGGGTTGAAAGCGCATTGAAAATGCCGATGCTTTCCACTTCTTCGCCCCGCATAATGTCAGCGAGCATATTGTCTTGCACTTTTTTTATACCTGGTACAAACGCAATGGGAATGGAAGTGATTTGGCTGAGGGTATGCGTTTGTATGTGCTGCACCAGATTGCAGACGTTAACAGGAAGCGGTATGTGCGGAATTTCACATAGTCCCAGTTCGCTGCCTGCCATGCCGGATGCAAATATGTACGCAACGGATTCTTCACGGATGTAATTCTCTGAAAGAATAGACAAGATCAGATCTTTCAGCTTTTTAAACAAAAAGTCTTTACCGAATGTTTTTGTACTGCCGGCCCCGATAGCCATTTTCTTTGTACAAACAAGGTTGCCGTGAGAATAAAGACAAAGCCTGGTGTTGGAGGTGCCCATATCCAAGGTAAAATACATTTGATCACCTCTTAACGATTTGCGTGGTATGCTCTGAATCTCGTGGGAGGAATTTTTTCGGCTCGGGTAAAAATCTTAGTAAAATAGGCCGCGCTGCTGAATCCGCACATACCGGAAATTTGGGTGATGGGCAGATCGGTGTCAATAAGCAGCTGCTTTGCCTGTGTCAGACGCAATTCGTTGCGGTATTCGATCATGCTGATGCCGGTAATTGCCTTAAAAAGATGGGACAGATAGTGGGAACTGATGTGCATTTCATCGGCGATGGAAGCAATCGGCAAATCCAACGCCAGGTTTTCTTCGATAAAGGAGCAGGCGCGGGCAATAATGGGGGAGTGGTCGGGAATCGTTCTGGGAATCAACCGAAGCATATTGATGATCTGGATCAGAAGATCTTTATTGTTACTGCCGGTTTCCTGAAAACGGTCGATTCGGGCGTCCAGTTTAACTGAATCTAAATAAGCGGCATCAATGCAATTAACTGGGTATCGATAGAATACCTTTCCAATGATATTTCCGCCTTCGCGCAGTAGGCGCTCTGCAAAAGCTTCGGAGCTTTCGCCGGGATCCTGGTAAGGATTTGAATCCTCGGGCGCCAGCTGATCCAGCTTGCAAACTATATTTTTCAGATAGCTGTCCTTATTTACCAGCCTGCCGTTGATGATGTCCTCTTCTGTGATCTTTGCGGTGAGAACTTCTCTTGCGCAGGCATAGGCCTGGTCCAGAGTGGCTTTAAAGCAACCGCGCTCTCTGTCGTATATGATATAGATCGATCCGTCCTCGGCCTGCATGGCGTCTGGGTACGAAACATCTGCCCGTTCGTCTAAAAGCAATGTGTAGGGGAAGGTCTTGCCGTCATCGTCGGAAAGTAGCGCAGTCAGGTTGTTGCGTCGGTTGTAGTTGTGGTGGTTGATCATTAGAATACGTCCAGAGCGAAGTCTGCCAATGTAAAAGCGGGAGCAGGGTCCCGGAATACCACTGTCATGTCCGGTGCTCCAAGTATGACCCCGATCGTAAGAATAGGAAGCGCCAATGCCGTAGTTGGTTCGCACCAACATCATCAGAATACCGTTTTTCAACTCGATGACCATGTGCTCGTCGAAAGATCGGTTACGAATATCGGCTTTGCCCAATCGGGCAAAGGTCTTGCCGTTATCGGTGGTTTTATATACATAGGAACCCGCAATCTCGTCGATGTTCTCCGGCAGATCCCGGTAGATGGTCATAAGCTCCTTTTTCCATACCGCAATCGGGAAGAGCCATTCACCGCTGGTCAGAACGATGGGCTTGTTCATCATGACACCGTGGCCAATATAAAACTCTTCTCCCCACACCGGATCTTCCGCATCGGGATTTTCGCAGATGGAGGCATAGACTTCCTCACCGGGCATTACATTCCAGATAAACCATAGCCGATCCAGCGGATCAATCCACAGCACCGGGTCAAAGCAACGAAAATCACCGTCTTTTTTGGCAGCTGCGATGGGCTCACCAAAATCGTTTCTACCGTTGCCTTTCAAAACCACTGCATAGTTGCCGCAGGTTTCTTCTGTTTGACCGGAATAAAAACAGATAAAGGTATTACCGCCTTTTGTGTGGACGATACCGGGGATTCCTTGCCATACTCGGTGACAGCGATAGAAAGGAGTCAGTTTTTCTTTCTCGGTAATCAGCATCAGGTGACCCTCCTTTTTTAGTCTTGCCTTTATTATACCGGTTTCCTTCTCCGGGGCAATAACAAATTTGCTATTTTTGCATATTGGAAAATAAAGGGCTCGCCGTTTGGCGAGCCTTTTGCATCTTAACCATTGAGTAAAACATTAACAATCCGGGCGCTGAGATCCCGCTTGTTCACTGGGTGAATGTTGTCCTTTTGACATACATCACGGGAAACGACAGTGCGCACATAGGGAATCACGTCCTGCGCCTGCATCTGGGCGGCTTGGATACCCCGCCAGCCGGGGCCGTCCCAGGCCTGATAATCGGCCAGCTGCACTACGATAAAGGGGAGCGTTTCGTCCCGGAATTGGGCTCGCACATTGCAGATAAATGCGCGAAGAAGTTCCAGATAAATTCCTGCTTCTTTCACACCGCTGTTGGCCTCGCCCTGATACCAGAGCACCGTGCCCACAGAGTAGGGGAATACCTTGCTGAGCATAGTTCGATACAGATAGCCGTAACCGTTCCAGGGGAAGTTGAAATGATCCTGGAATTTATCTTCATCAGACACATAGAAACGAGGATCTGCAAGAATTTCTTCCGGCATCCAGGTCTGGATCACAGATGCGCCCTGGTTGCAGGAGATCAGACCGATCTTGTGGCCGTTGTGCTCGTTCATGGCAGTACCTACATAGTAACCGATGGCAGGGAAAAGCCGCACCAGATCCTTCTGGCACAGCGCCCAACCGTCCTTGGTCTTTAAAGATTCCTCATCCTCAGGACGGTCAACGGTAAAGCAGCGGACATTGGGGTTTTCTTTGTAATTTTCTACGGGCTCGTCAGTCTCCATAAGCATAAATTGCATATTGGATTGGCCTGCCAGCAAGAAAACATCACCAAAATGAATGTCCTCAATGACTTTCTGCACATCATCTAAGGTGATTTGCATGGTGTACGGGCCACCGTAATTTTGAGCCGGCAGGGTAATGCACCAGTTTTCTTCGGTGTTGGTCATGCTGTAAGTTTGGTCAAGGAAGGAAATCGTGATGCTGCCTTTGCCGGTACCGTATACACAAATCGGCTTGTTGGCTTGCAGGATCATGCCGTGATCAAAGATTGGGTTCAAAGTGAGCATAAGTAGACCTCCAAAAGTAAAACTTAAATTTATTATAATGTTTTAAATTTTAAATGTAAATACTCGAAAAAGAGAAATGTTTACAAATAAACCAGTTGCGAAAAAAAGAACTTTGGGTTATAATGTTAAAAGTAAAGGTGCGGCATTTGTGCCGCCATGAAAAAGGGAGGGCTATTATGCCAATGCAAATGGGTTTTCGCTGGTATGGCGAAGGCAATGATAAGATCAGTTTATCCGATATTAAGCAGATTCCGGGCGTGACCAGTATCGTTTGGGCACTGCATCACAAAATGCCGGGCGAGATCTGGGAAGAAGCAGAGATCGCTGAGGTAAAGGCGCAGTGTGACCGATATGGTTTTAATATCGACGTGGTCGAGTCCGTGAACGTTCATGATGATATTAAGATCGGCCTGCCCACACGAGACGGCTATATCGAAAATTATAAGACCACTATGCGCAACCTGGCGAAATATGGCGTTAAGGTTATTTGCTATAACTTCATGCCCATTTTTGACTGGACTCGCTCCAACTTGTTCCATCCGGTGGGCGATGGTTCTACTGCGCTCTATTATGAGAAAAATATGATCCAAGATGACTATAATGCCATGGCAAAGTACATACTGGATTTTACAGAGAAGTATAACATGTCCTTCCCTGGTTGGGAGCCGGAGCGCATGGCAAAGCTGGACGAGCTGTTTAAGGCTTATAAGGGCGTTGACCATGAAAAACTTTGGGCGAACTTGAAATACTTCCTGGAAGCTTTGATGCCCACCTGCGAGGAGACCGGCATTAAGATGGCCATTCACATGGACGATCCCCCATGGGATATTTTTGGTCTTCCCAGACTGCTCATCAATGAGGAGAATATCGACCGTTTCCTGAAAATGGTGGATCATCCCTGCAACTGTCTGACCCTGTGCTCCGGTTCTTTGGGCGCGGATCTGAATAACAATGTGGCCCAGATCGTGCGGAAACATTGCGATCGTATCGCCTTTGCCCACATTCGGAACGTGAAGCATTTTGACAATGGCGATTTCTCCGAAGCATCTCACCGGGACTGTGACGGTGATACCGGCATTCTGGATATTTTGAAGGCGTACCACGACTGCGGTTTCGAAGGCTATATTCGCCCCGACCATGGCCGTCATTTGTGGAATGAAGGTCCAGGCAATGTGCGCCCCGGTTACGGCCTTTACGACCGGGCACTGGGTATTATGTATATGCTTGGCGTTTGGGATATGCTGGATAAGCTCTCCGGTAAATAAATGGATTGAAAGTGAATTTTGGAGGTAAATGAAAATGATTGATCTTCCCTTGAATGTGGATTTTTCCGATAAGGTAGTAGTTGTCACCGGCGCAGGTGGCCTGATTTGCGGCGCAATGGCTCGCGCTTTTGCTCAGAGCGGTGCAAAGGTTGCTGCTTTGGATCTGAACGAAGATGCAGTTAAGGCTTTGGCCAATGAGCTGAAAGCCGAGGGCTTCGTCTGCGAAGGCTATAAGGCCAATGTTCTGGATCCTGAAGCACTGGAACTGGTGCACCAGGCTGTTTTGGCAGACTTGGGTCCTTGCGATATTCTGGTCAACGGTGCAGGCGGTAATAACCCCCGCGCTACCACCGACAATGAGTATCAGCATGAGGCCAAGGAGGGCGGCAAGTCCTTCTTTGATCTGGACGCAGGCGGTGTAGACTTCGTGTTCAAGCTGAACTTCCAGGGCACGCTGTTGCCCACCCAGGCATTTGCAAAGGATATGGTGGCAAAGAAGCATGGCTGTATTTTGAATATTTCTTCCATGAATGCCTATACACCTTTGACCAAGATCCCTGCTTATTCCGCTGCAAAGGCCGGCATTTCTAACTTTACCCAGTGGCTGGCAACTCACTTTGCCGGCACCGGTATTCGCTGCAATGCCATTGCCCCCGGCTTCCTGGTATCTGCTCAGAACAAGGCTCTGCTGTTCAATGAAGACGGCACACCCACTGCCCGTAGCGCAAAGATCCTCAACGGCACACCCACAAACCGCTTTGTGGATGCTGATGAGCTTCTGGGCGCAACACTGTTCCTGTGCAACGATAAGGCAGCTTCTGCCATTACCGGTGTTGTCCTTCCGGTTGACTGTGGTTTTGCCGCTTACTCCGGCGTGTAAATCATATAAAAAACTCCCGCCATTTGGCGGGAGTTTTTTTATTCTAAACCTAAGTGGCTGTGTTTCAGAGCAGAGCGAATGGCCAACGCCAGTAAAGGCGCAGCCACAATAGCCACCGCTGCGTTGAAAATGGTAGCAGGTAGCTTATCAATCAGGGTAAGCAGTGCCGCATCCGGGGTCAGTCCGTGCAGAATTTGCGCAGTGTAGAAATAGCTTTTAAATAAGTACAGTGCCGCATAGGTCACAGCGCCGGCAATGGTGCCCAGAAATGGCTTTATGTAGTTCCATTTCTTGCTGCCGCAGAATACGATCAGACCGGTCACCATACCGTAGGCAAACTTTGTGATAAAGGTGATCCAACTGTCGGCAATGTAGGCAGGATTCAAAAGGTCGAAGATGAAGCTGCCTAGGCCGGCTGCCAGACCGCCCAGCCAGGGGCCAAGTAAAATGCCGGACAGCGCACACAGAATATTACCTAAATGAAAGGCCGATGTGATACCGGAAAGGGAAACCGGCATCGTGATGCGCAAATAAGAGGCGACCAGGGTCAGAGCAGCCAACAATCCGGTCAGTACGATTTTTTTCGTGGTTAATGAACGCTTCATGGTATCATACCTCCAAAAGCTGAGATAGGTGTATTTTATCACCGTCTGGCAATAAATAAATAGCCAAAACAACCATATAAAATAATGCCAGATTACATAAGGTATATATTTTAACTAAAAATTTACAAAAACAAACGAAAAGAGAAGGCTCCTCTGTACATATTTTGACGAGAATGTTATAATTTGGTCACAAATTTTAGAAAAAAGGAAGTAATTCTCATGAGACTGATTCGTACAAAGAATGCCGCTGATGCATGCCGTCAGACCGCTAATGTGATCTCTGCACAGGTGATTTTGAAGCCTGATTGCGTACTGGGTCTGGCTACCGGCAGCTCTCCCGTTGGCGCTTATAAGCAGCTGATCGAGTGGTGCAAAAAGGGCGATCTGGACTTCTCCAAGGTGCGCACAGTGAACCTGGACGAGTATGTTGGCCTTGGCGAAGATCACGACCAGAGCTATGTGTACTTCATGCGTCAGAATCTGTTTGATCATATCAATATCGACCCCAAGAACACTCATCTTCCCAACGGCTTGGATCTGGATGCTGCACATCAGTGCAAGGCTTATGATGAGCTGATCCATGAATTGGGTGGCGTGGATCTGCAACTTTTGGGTATCGGCCACAATGGCCATATCGGTTTCAACGAGCCCTGCGACGAGTTCGTTAAAGGTACGCACTGCGTTGAACTGACCCAGAATACCATCGATGCCAACGCCCGTTTCTTTGCCAGCGAGGACTTGGTTCCCCGTAAGGCATATACCATGGGTATCTTGGATATTATGCAGGCAAAGCGGATCGTGATGATCGTCACCGGTGAAAATAAGGCACAGATCTTGAAGGACGCATTCTGCGGCCCCGTGACTCCTCGTGTCCCAGCTTCTATTTTGCAGCTGCACCCGGATTTTACTCTGGTTGCTGACGAAGCGGCACTTTCCCTGGCAGAAGGTTTGCTGTAAATTTTCGTACATATCCCGGAGCGCAGAAATGTGCTCCGGGTTTTTTCGTCAAATCGTGTTTATGTGATTGCTATTTCCGGGAAATGTGCTATAATATTCAAAGATAATACGGTTATGCCTAAACATAGAGGTTTTGTTCATGAATTTTATTGTGTTGGATATGGAGTGGAATCAGCCTTGGCCCGGTTCGCCATCTTCTAAAAAGGTGCTTCCGGTTTCCATTCGCGGCGAGATCATTCAGATCGGAGCCGTGCGTCTGTCGGAGACGGCTGGAGTGGCAGATGAATTCCAGATTCTTATAAAACCGAAATATTACCGCCATTTGAACCGTCGTGTCAGCAAGCTCACCGGCATCAAGGAAGCAAGGCTGAAAGAAGAGGGGATCCCATATCCCGAGGCGGTGCGTCGTTTTCGCCAGTGGTGTGGAAACGATCCAGTCTTTCTGACCTGGGGCTTTGATGATATTGCGATCCTGCGGGAGAATTTGCAGCTGTTTGGCTTGAACGATGAGTGGACAGAGCGCTGGTATAATGCGCAGATGATCTTCAATGCCCAAACGGACGGCTCTACCGCACAAAAAGCGCTGAAAACCGCTATGGAGATGTTCCAGATCGAAGCTACAAGACCGGCCCACGATGCGCTGGGGGATGCGTACCATACTGCGTTGATCTGCGCAAAACTGGATTTGCAGCGGGGCATTCGGGAGTACGGCCAAGCGCTGAAGAATCATGAAAACGGATTCCATGGCGCCCAGTTGCCCGGCTGTATCGACCGCCATGTGTTTTATGATTTTTCTGATAAGCAGACGGCCTTGGATGCTATGACATATGGTGAAAATAAGTGCCCGATTTGCGGTGGTCGTTTGCAGAGTACCCGCTGGTTTGCCCAACCGGGGCACCGTTATATGGATCTGGCAACATGTCCGGAGCACGGTAAATTTTTGATCCGTATCCGTTTGTCTCAGCAAACGAATACCACATACCGTGTTAGCAGACTGGTGTATGAAGGTACATCTGAGGCGGCGCAGGCCTACGCCCGAAGATCGGAAAAGGCAGATCCGGAGCAGCGTCGTCCGTCCCGTCAGCGACACAGAAGTTCCCGGAAGAAACAAACAGAAACACAGTAAAAATCGCCGTCCGAAATCGGACGGTGATTTTCATATTTTCCGGAAAAGTGCTTGACAGATAATCGGTTCGGTGTTACAATACGCTTCGTGATGGTGCGCAGGCACCTGTGACTTTATGGGCCCTTAGCTCAGTTGGTTAGAGCCTCCGGCTCATAACCGGATAGTCCCGGGTTCGAATCCCTGAGGGCCCACCACGAACAATCGGCATTGCCGTTTATATATAGGGGTATAGCTCAATTGGTAGAGCGGCGGTCTCCAAAACCGTAGGCTCTGGGTTCAAGTCCTAGTGCCCCTGCCAAAAAAGACCACACCGAAAGGTGTGGTCTTTTTTGGCAGTAGCACGGACTTGAAAGGCCGTTAAGAAAACATGCCGGGGGCATGTTTTTAGGCCGTGGGAAAGTCCGTTGACAACAGACGGCAATCCGTAGGATTGTTGGCGGTTGCCGATCATGCCCCGCTACCCAGCTATTGTGTTAAAAATAATAAAAAAAGCCGACTGCGTTTGCAGCCGGCTTTTTGGCATGCTTTTACTTGTGTTCTTCGGTATCCGGAACGTATTGTATAATATCCTCTACTGCGCAGTTGAGAATTTTACATAAGGTGTTGAGTGTATACATGTTGATGTTTTCGTTTTTTCTTAATCTATCCAGTTGCCCATTACTAAATCCGTATTCGTGTATTAATTTATATTGGGAAACGCCCTTAGCTTTCATTGTTTTCCATAGCTTGTCGTAGATAATCATAGCATGTACCTCGCTTCATTATGTAATAAGCGTATTTCATGCTCCGACACTTGACAATTGCCCATATTCGGGCTATAATGAGGTGCAAAAGAGAAGGTGGTGATATGTCGTGTATGTAGAGACAGTGGTAAGCGTTCCTAAATTGATATATGACATATATTTGGAAGCTGCGACAGAATTAGGTAATTGTTCTGTTGAACAAGTTATGTCCTCTGCATTGCATGCTTATGCAAAATTTCTCTTTGATGAAATGATGGCAAATGGTGAACTTACAGAGCATATTGAGAAATAATAGAAGTGGAATGATCCTGTGAGTCATTCCACTTTTTAAAATGCTCTTTTTGTGCGCGCAATGACAAATATAGCGGTATCTTGTCAGATATTGACGAATATGATATAATACCGTCAAATAAGCTTCTTGGAGGTTTTGTATGGAATTGTGGACAACAGCGCATACTCAGACCCTTCTGCCCGCTTTTGTTGTTATGCTTGCGGTTGCTTGGCTGCTTCATCTTTTGCTTGGGAATAAGTCCCATAAGATTCGCATGATCCCAATTCAGATCATTGCTTGCCTGATTCTGGTGTTGGAAGTGGGAAAGCAGTTTTATTCGTTCCAACATGGTTACGACCTATATCATTTGCCGTTCCATTTTTGTTCTCTGTTTATTTTTATGCTTCCGATCATGGCATTTTATAGAGGCAAAGGAAAGCAGACCGTTTATGGAATTACGTCAGCGTTGACTATGTCGGTATGTGTGCTGATGCTGATTTATCCTTCGCTGATTTACAGCGCAGCCAATATCGAGGAATTCTTTACGAATTACTTATCGTTCCATACCGTCGCATTCCATAACCTTGTAATGTTCGCTGCGATTTTGATTCCAGCGCTGAAAGTGCATGAGCCCCAGAAAAAGGGTGCAAACAAGCCATTGATTCTGTTTATGCTTGGCTTTTGCGCTGTTTCTGCCACGATGGCACAACTGCTTAAAACCAATTTCAACAATTTCTATCAGTGCAATATCCCACCGTTGGAACTTGTCCGTCAGGCGGTGGAGACAGCATGCGGTACAACGGCCGCTATGATTATGTATGTGCTGATCGTAACGGTGATCGATATATTGTTTGTGCTGGGTTCTTATCAGCTGTATCTTCTTGTACGGCGGTTGTTTTGGGGCGCTCGGGCTGCTGCTCGGGAGAAGGTTTGATTGAATATAGTTTGTGCCGAAACGCAAAAGCGTTTCGGCACATTTTTTATTTCTTTCTTACAAACCAGCGCATTGCGTGACGGGAATAGGTGCGGCGGGTTTTCAGGGTGTAGGGGTCGTAGTAAAGTCCCGCTACATGGCCGTCACTTCTGACGATGGCCCAGCCAAAGTCCCAGTTATGATCTTCATAAACCATGGGGATCTGGGGCTTGACCCGCACAAAAGGACGGGTTTCTGCCACCATGAATTCCGATTCGGAGTAATAATAGTGGGGTCCGGTTTCAATGAAAAGTTCGTGCTTCATGGCTTGCTTTTCTCCATAAAGACCATCACATATGCCCGTAATGCCCACTTTGATGTCCAATCCTGCCGAAGATGCATCGGACAGTGCTTTTGCTGAGCCGGAGATCACATTGCCCTCAGCGTCGATGGAAAGCACTTCCTCCCAATCGTCCTGAACAAGAAAATCATAGGCATAGAAGTCCCAGATAAAATTCAAAGCAGGGGCGTTTTCGTCGTCGGCGCGGCTGACAATGTGCATCAGGTCGTGGGGCTTGTTGTCAGCTTTGCCTGTGAACAGGGGAGCGGGGGGAGCATCACCGGTCTCGATGCTGCCGCAGCCGTCCAGGAACGGACGGGCGCAGGCTTGCAGACCGTTTTCGTTGTACATAAAGAAAGACATAGATGCCCGATCACCGAATCGGTCCGGCAGAGTGACTGGTTGACGCAGTGTCATGATACCGCTGACCCAGCGGTCGTCGATCAGATAGGTGGCCGGAAAATCCGAAACCTCCCGGACAATCTCCGGATTATCGGAGGAAGGATCAATGTGTTCGTTGTGCTTGAATTCTGTGTAGATTCTCAGACCGGCAGCGTTTTTGATGGCTGCACGCAGCTGCTCCGGGGAGCCGGATACCACGTTACGCTGCATATCCAGCTTTAAGGCGGATTTTGGCATAATGCAATCACTCCTGATAAATTTTATAGCACTTGATTTGCTGTTATTATAAGCAAGATCTGCTGGTCTTGTCAATACTGTGGTGATACATTTTTGCCTGCGAGCAGAGGATATACATTAAATATAAATTCTTGTGATTTTCCGTCAAGAATGCTTTACAATAATAAATAAATGTGATATGATGTATGCGTATAGTTATATAATGGCTTGGATTGTGTGTCCCTACCGGAAACGATAGGAGCCGAAACAGGAAAAGAGGTTATTGTTATGTACCAAAAAGAAGATTACATCGAAATTAACATCATGCGGCTGGTTAGCGCGCTTTGGCGGCGGGCATGGGCGATTGTCCTTGCTGCTGTTATCTGTGGCGGCGCTGCTTTTGCTTATACAAAGCTGTGCATAACGCCTTTGTATAAGGCGAAAACGTTGATGTATGTCAACAATAGTAATATCTCCGTTGGCGGCACCCAGCTGAGCATTTCTCAGGGCGACCTGGTGGCTGCCCAGAGCCTGGTTGATACATACAGCGTTATTTTGAAGACGCGTACTACCTTGAATGAGGTTATCGAATCTGCTGATCTGGATTATACCTATGGACAGCTGCACAGTATGGTCAGCGCATATTCTGTCAACGGCACTGAGCTTTTTTACATTGAAGTGACCAGCCCCGATCCTTACGAAGCAGAGAAGATCGCCAATACCATTGCGATGGTCCTGCCCGGTAAGATTTCCTCCGTTGTGGAAGGAAGCTCGGTTCGTATTGCAGACTACGCTGTGGTTCCGACTACGAAATCTTCGCCCAATACCACGACCAATACCATGATCGGTGCCCTTGTCGGCATTTTGTTGATTTGCGTGATTCTTGTTGTTATGGAATTGACTGATGAACTGATTCATGATTCTGACTATATGGCGCAGACTTATGAATTCCCCGTTCTGGCGGTGATCCCTGATCTGCTGCAAACGTCGAAATTGTCCAGTCAGTATAAGGGCGAGAAAACTTACGAAACTGCTTCAAAGGTAGGTGGCAAGAGTGTTTGAATTCATGAACAAGAGAGGCAATGATAGCGTTGCTCCGGAAGATTGCCGCAAAATGATCGGCGATCATTTGCATTTCAGCGCCGCTGAGGCCTATAAGCTTTTGCGTACCAATTTGTCGTTCAGCATTCCGGACGAAGCGGGCTGTAAGATCATTGGTATTACCTCTGCGTTGCGCGCAGAGGGCAAAAGTACCACTGCTGTGAATATTGCTTATTCCATGGCGCAGACCGGTCAGAAGGTTTTGATGATCGAAGCCGACCTTCGGCTTCCCACTGTCGCAAAGCGTTTGCACGTGATGAGAAAACCCGGCCTTTCCAATCTGTTGGTCGGTCAGAATAATGGCGCCGAAGTGATTCAGCCCTCCGGCCTTTTGAGCAACCTTTGGGTGATCGCTGCCGGTGACATTCCTCCCAACCCCGCAGAATTGCTGGGTTCTGAGCAGATGGCGACGGTGATTCGCACCCTTGCAAAGAGTTTCGACGTGATTCTTGTGGATATGCCGCCTATTCAGGTGGTGTCCGATGCGCTGATTTTGTCCAAACTGATGAGCGGTATGGTCGTGGTGGTTCGGCAGAATGTCTGCGACCGGAAGTCCCTGGACGAAACGGTGCGCCAGCTGCAATTTGTTGACGCAAAGATCCTGGGCTTTGTAATGACTGGTGTAGATAACCAGCAGAAGGGCTATGGCCGCTATCGTCGTTATGGTCAGTATAGTAAGTATCGTTATGCATACAGATACGGCTACTACGGCAAGAAACTTGACGGAACAGAAAAATGAGAGTCGATTTTCACACGCATATTCTGCCTAAAATAGATGATGGCAGCGCTGACCTGGCCCAAAGTATTGCAATGCTCAAAATGGAGCAGGAGCAAGGTGTGGATTGGGTCGTGCTTACCTCTCATTTTTATGCAAATGCTGAGTCGCCCGGAGAATTTTTGGATCGCCGCGCACGGTCGTTGCAGAAGCTCATGGAGCTGTACGACGAATCCTTGCCCCGCATGATCCCTGGCGCAGAAGTTCAGTATTTTGAAGGTATTTGCTGCGTTGAGGATATTGATTCTTTGAAAATTGAGGGGACAGATCTGCTTTTGCTGGAAATGCCCTATCGGAATTGGTCGGAATGGGTGATCCAGGAAGTACTGGCCCTGCAAGACCGGGAAAATACGGTGGTTGTTTTGGCACATGTGGATCGATATTTGCATCTCATGTCCGAATCTATTCAGCGGCGTTTGCTGGATGCTGGCGTGCTGTTTCAGGTAAATGCGTTTTTTCTTTACGATTGGCGCAGCTGCCTGCAAGCCAGAAAAATGCTGCGTTTGAACCGGGTGCACTTCGTTGGGTCGGATTGCCATAATTTGGACAGTCGCAGCCCGGATTTGCATAAAGCGGAAAAGTTGATCGCCCAATATGGTGCAAATTTCAGAAACGATCTGTTATTTCAAAAGACCATGTGATTTTGTTAAGTTGGCGATCAGTCTGATGGGCGCTTTGCCCAAGAAGGGTGTAAAATAGTCATGAATAAGAAGGCAATGAAGCAAACTGCGCGGCAAGGTCTGATGCTGGTCTTGTGCGTTGCCTTGGTCTTGGGTGTCGGCTTTCTGATTTTGCTGGGTTTGCAGCAGCTGGAAAGCAGACAAGTGATTTCCAATGTACCGTCCAGGGCACAGAACATCACTTATATGGGAAAAGATTATACGCTGAATAAAAACGTGGAATCGATTCTTGTTATGGGCTTGGATCAGACTGTGATTACGCAAGGTGGCAGTGGCTACCGAAATGATATGCAATCGGAGATCATTCTTCTGGTTGTGATGAATCATGAAACAAAAACTGTGGATCTGCTCCAATTGAATCGTGACACGATAACCAAAATTCGTCGTCCGGGCGTGGGTGGATCATATGACGGTCAGCTGGCTTTGGCATATTCCTACGGGAGCGGCGGATCGGATAGTTGCTTGAATGCAGTTAAGGCAGTGAGTGAACTGCTGGGAGATGTTCCAATTCAGCATTATTTAACTTTGCCGTTGGATGCGCTGGCTCAGATCAGTGATACCCTTGGTGGAGTGGAAGTTCAGCTGAAAGATGATTTTTCCGCAATTGACCCCACAATGACACAAGGTCAGTCTGTTAAACTCAACGGTGAACAAGCGTTGGCGTATATTCGCCCCCTTCCTGGCGTGGAAAGCACCAGCGATATCAGTATTATGGATCGGCAGCGGCAGTATATCCGGGCGTTGTTCTCTGAAATCATAGGGCAGGGAAGTAATGCACTGGTGAAAATCGGATTGGGCCTTGGTCCTGAGATGTCTTCGGACTTGACAGTTTCACAGATCGCTTTTTCGCTGCAAACCGTCGGCGGATATACGATGGGCGACATTTTGATTCCTGCCGGCAATGCTGTTGCAGGATCGGAAGCAATGGAATTTCATGTAGATACGGATGATTTGCAAAGCATAATTGTTCGTACCTATTATAAGGAGATCGCATAAAGAAACAAAATCTGACATAGGGAGAAAGTCATGGACAAGTTAAAAGTGCGTTGGCAGCTGGTTGCCTATGACCTGATCATATTTGCCATTGTATCAGCCCTTCTGCTTGTTTTGTATGATGGGCATGAAAAGTTGTCTGCGCAGGGTGTTGCTGTGCAGATCGCTTTGTGCGCAATCTGTATTTTCCCAATAAGAATCTTTGGTGGCGTTTATAGACAGATTTGGCGTTACGGTGGCATTCAGTGCTATATCCGATTGCTGTTTTTAGATGGATTTGCAGCAATCGTTTATGTAATTCTTGGATATATTCTGCCGATAGAGCAGATTATGTTCCCTCGTTGTCTGGCTATTTGCTGTATGAATTTGCTGGGTGCACTGGCAATGCGTATGATCTATCGTTATGCATTTAAGTGCTATACCGTAGGTGACCTCCGTGGCAAATTATTGCACATTCTTCTTCGGATCTTTGCCGGTGATCGGGTGATCCGGGAAATGAAAAAAGAGCGGCCGAAGGTTAGAATCGCAATCATTGGCGCAGGTCGTTTGGGCGTAGCATTGGCTTCTGAATTGTTGGCCAGCGAAACAACTGCATATTCTCCCCGTTGTTTTGTGGACATTAAGAAGGATAAAACCAACAGAGAAATCTATGGATTGCCTGTATTCCCGGAGAATGAATCTGTGTTTAAGCAGATGAATGATCTGGAAATTCAAGAGGTCGTTTTTGCCCTTCCGAATATCAGTGATGAGAATAAGAAGCGGCTGTATAATTATTATTCCGCTGCCGGCTACAAAATCAAGGTCTATGATTATCCCGCCATGCGGACAACCAATGGCAAACGTCAGCTTCGTGAGTTTGACATTGAGGAATTGCTGTTCAGAAAGTCCATCACTATTCAGGATTCAAAACTGGCTGAATATTATAAGGATAAAGTTGTGTTGATCACCGGTGGCGGTGGTTCGATCGGTTCGGAACTTTGCAGACAGCTGGCAAAGCTGCAACCGAAGAAGATCGTCATTCTGGATATTTATGAAAATGGCGCATACGACATTCAGCAAGAGCTGCGCATTGCGTACGGCAAATCTCTGGATGTTCAGATTGAGATCACATCTATTACAAATCTCCGGGGCATGGATAAGGTGTTCGAGCTTCACCGTCCGGACATCGTGATCAATGCTGCTGCCCATAAGCACGTTCCCTTGATGGAGCATAATTGCATTGAGGCCGTAGAAAATAATGTTTTCGGCACAAAGCTTTTGATTGATTTGTGCGAAAAGTATCAAACTCCTCGTTTTATGATGGTCTCTACGGACAAGGCGGTCAACCCCACGAACGTTATGGGCGCTACCAAACGGATGTGTGAGATGCTCGTCATTGGAGCAAGTACATACGGAAAAACCCAATATAGTATCACTCGTTTCGGTAATGTTCTGGGTTCTGCCGGTTCTGTGATTCCGTTGTTCCGGAAACAGATCGCCAATGGCGGCCCTCTTACCATTACGGATAAGCGCATTATCCGGTATTTTATGACTATTCCGGAGGCTTCTCAGCTGGTGCTGGAATCCGGTGCCATGGCAAAGAATGGTGAGCTTTTTGTGCTGGACATGGGTCAGCCTGTACGGATCATGGATCTGGCAGAAAGCATGATCCGGCTCTCCGGTGCCCATGATATTGAGATCGTGGAAACCGGACTTAGACCCGGTGAAAAGCTTTACGAGGAATTGTTGGTCAAGACCGAAGATCTGGACAAGACGGATAATCGCTTGATCTTTATTGAGCGTGACGCACCGCTGAGCAAGGCTGTTATGGATGAGAAAATTTCCATTTTGCAAGAGGCTTGCGCCTCCGGTGAGGATGACCGAGCCAGACGTTCGCTGATGCAGGTCGTTCCTACCTATAAAACGCCCGAGGAAGTGAATGCTGCGGCAGAAACCACCGAGGAGCTTCATAGCGTTTCATTGTCTAATTTGGTGTAATGTAAATGGCCCTTGGGCGTTTCCAAGGGCCTTTCACTTTCGTAGTAATTATATAATATAGGAGATCGTAATATGGACGTCTATTCCGAGGTAACAATTTCAAAAAAATTGGCAAGAAATCCTCAGAGGGTGCAGAAGGCGTTGAGAACGGTGGCTGCCATTGTGACCTTTTCGGGTATTCTTGTGTTTGTGTTATTTATTCCCGCAGCGATTCTCTGGATTTTGTACTTTTTGTCTACTCGTTTCCTGGAAGTGGATTATGAGTATATTCAGGTCAATGATGAGATGGATATTGATCTGGTAATGGGCAATGTGGCCAGAAAGAATATGCTCTCTTTTTCTTTGAGCGATGTGATTGTGGCTGCGCCTTGGGATTCAGAAACTCTTGAAAGCTTTGCTGCATTGAAACCTATGGATTTTTCTGCCAGAGATCCTAAAAATCCGCCTTATATTATGATCTGCAACGTAAACGGTCAGACGAAAAAGCTGTATTTGCAATTAAACGAGAAAATGCTGAAAACCTTGAAAATGCGGATTCCTGTAAAGGTAGAATGGTAAAAAAGAGTGCCGCTTTATGCGGCACTCTTTTTATTATAAATATTTCAGGATCTGACCAGCGTCGGACAAGACAATATGGGGTTTGTCAGTGCTTGCGTCCAGAATTTCTTGAGTGGTTTCTCCGGACATGACCAGAATTCCGGTGATCCCTGCATTTAAACCGGACTTTACATCAGTGTAGATCCGGTCGCCCACCTCGCAGGTTTCTTCCTTGGTATATCCTAAACGCTCCATGGCAAGCTGAGGCATGAGCGCAGAGGGTTTTCCAATTACAACGGGACGCTTACCCGTTGCGTTAAAGATCATTTCGCACACACTTCCGCAATCGGGCACACTGCCAAATTCCGTGGGACAAACCAGATCAGGATTGGTAGCAATATAGGGCAAATTCGGCTGGGTTAAAAGCAGATAGCTCACATCGTGCAGCTTTTGGAATGTCAACTCAGTGTCAAAACCCATAACGATGCACTGGGTTTTTGTGATATCCTCGGAAACGATGAATCCTTCACTTATCAGCTCTTTTTTCAAGGATTCCGTTCCGCAAACGTATAGAATCTGTCCTTCGTGGTGCTTATGCAGATAGTATGCGGTGGCTTGGGAAGAGGTGATAAAGTCCTCTCTCGTGGCGTTGATACCCAGCGCAGCCAGCTTTTTGATATAATCTTCTACACTTTTGGAAGAATTGTTGGTCATGAATAAATAACGCCGACCGGTTCTTTTTAATTTCTCCAATAATTCAATTGTGAAATCGTAAAGCCGGTTACCCAGATACAGCGTCCCGTCCATATCAAATAAATATAAATTCAGATTCGTGATGCGTTTCATAATTCTTCCTCTTTTCGTAATGCTTCTATTTTAATATGAAAACTCTGTCTGAAAAGGTGCTGCCGGGCAGATCCGGTTCTCCGGTGGAGAAAATACTGTATAGGTCGTCCCAGATTCGTTCCGAGTCTTGATAGCTTTGATGGGTGTCTTCGCCTATGTGGGGGAAATTGCCGGAGCTTCTGGCGGATTTTAAGATGCCTTGTCCATACTTGTTAAATCCGAGAACACGGGTGTAAGGTGCAGTTTGGGCAAGGGTCATTTGATCAATGCCCAGATAAGCGCATAGAATCATGCGGTCAATGCGTGTTCTGGTATAGCGCTTGGACTTAACTGTATCCGCAATTTCGTTTAAGGAAGCGCAGCATCGGCTTGCGTGCATCAATTTCCGCCACAGCCCCTCAGAACCGTAAGGCAGGGTTTCAAATTCCGCGTCTGTCATGGAACGCAGCTTGGCAAGGATCGCCCGTTCGCCGGCTTTGATCGTGTGCTCCTGTGCGTTGGCATACAGAGCCAAGGTGCACTCCGGAACATAAGGTGAAAAATCTTGCGCTGCCGCGATCAGATTTCGAATGCCGGTGGCAGAGGGGTTTTGCGTTTGAGCCGTTTCGTCGTGATAATTGCCTTCTCGTCGAATGACCAGAGGCTTCATATCGCTTTTCTGCTGTAAGATTGCCTTGCAGTACTCCACAGCTAAAATGTCGTTGGGTTTTTCCAGCAATGTGTGATTCATACCAAGCTGCTTTAAGGCTGCGGCACGGGCGGCAGGGAAGGAGCAGCCGGTTGTCAGTTGCTCTTTCAACGCAGCAGAAAATTCCGGTTTTAATAAATTTTTGGCTGTTTCCATTAAGGATTCGGCCGTCCCGGTTTCGCTGCCAAAACATAAATAATCGCAAAATCCGGAGAGAATTCGAACGCCGCCTGCGGCAAAACCCTCAGCAGAGGACAGGGCGTATATAGTCGGCAATTCCAGAACCAGATCCGCACCGCACAGAAGCGCTGCCTGGGCGCGAAGGGATTTGTGATATACTGCCGGTGCGCCGCGCTGCACAAAGTTGCCGCTCATGAGGCATACGATCCCCACTTCCTCATTAAAATGAGTGCGAATCATATCCAGTTGTTTCCGGTGTCCGGTGTGAAAGGGATTATATTCGCAGATCACGCCAACAGTTTTCAAAATTTTCCCTCCTTTTTTGAAAAAAGTGCCAAACAGGGGTTGAGAAATTTGCAAGAATATTATAGAATAGATGCAGTTATGGTTATGATACCACAAAGTGCAACAAAAGAAAATAATTATTTTACAGGAGGCAATTCCCAATGAATGTTTTGATTATCAATGCCGGCAGCTCTTCTTTGAAGTATCAGCTGATGAACCCGGAAACCGGCGAAGTTTCTGCAAAGGGTCTGTGCGAGCGTATCGGTATTGATGGCCGTCTGAACCACAAGGTCGGCGACAATAAAGTCGTGAAGGACATTCCCATGCCCACCCATTCCGAGGCGATCGCAGCCACTCTGGATATCCTGGTCGACCCGGTTGATGGTGTCATCAGCAGTGTTGACGAGATCGACGCAGTGGGTCACCGCGTGCTCCATGGCGGTATGGAATTCTTCGCATCCTGTGTGATCAATGATGAAGTGATCGCTGCCATTGAAAAGTGCATTCCTCTGGGCCCCTTGCATAATCCTGCAAACCTGATGGGCATTCGCGCCTGCCAGGCTGTTATGCCTAAGACTCCTCAGGTGGCCGTGTTCGATACCGCATTCCACATGACCATGCCTCCTAAGGCTTATCGTTACGCCATTCCTACCGAGTACTATAAGAACGACTCTATCCGTCGTTACGGCTTCCACGGCACTTCCCATAAGTACGTTGCCAAGCGTACTGCTGAGCTGGTTGGCAAGACTGAGTTCAAGATGGTCAACTGCCACCTGGGTAACGGTTCTTCCATGTCTGCGATTAAGGACGGAAAGTGCCAGGATACCACCATGGGTCTGTCCCCCTTGGCAGGCGTGCCTATGGGTACCCGTTCCGGTGATATCGACGCTTGCGTAGTGCAGTTCATTTGCAACAAGTACGGCATGAGCGTGGACGATTGCCTGAATATGCTCAACAAGAAGTCCGGCATGCTGGCTATGTCCGGTGTTTCCTCCGACTTCCGTGATCTGGAAGACGGCGCCAAAAACGGCAACGAGGATTGCGCACTGGCTCGTGAGAAGTTCTGCTATGAGGTAGCAAAGTATGTTGGTGCATACGCTGCTGCCCTCAACGGCATCGATGTTCTGACCTTTACCGCTGGTGTTGGTGAGAATGACTGCGCTGTTCGTGCCGATGTGTGTAAGTATCTGTCCTTTATGGGCGTGAAGATCGATCCCGAACTGAACAAGAAGCGCGGCAAGGAGATGTGCATCTCCACTCCCGACTCTGCTGTTCAGGTTTGGGTCGTTCCCACCAATGAAGAGCTGATGATCGCGCAGGATACTGCTGAATTGGTTAAGTAAAATCAAAAGGCCGTCGCACAATGCGGCGGCCTTTTTACAAAAAGGAGTAATTGTATGACACCTGTTCTGGAACGGTTTTTAAAGTATGTTTCGTTTGATACCAAGTCCGATGAAATGAGCGAAACCTGCCCTTCTACGGATAAACAAAAACGCTTAGGCGCTGCATTGGTGGAGGAAATGCTCGCTATGGGCATTTCGGATGCCCACATGGATAAAAATGGTTATGTGTACGGTACTGTCTCTGGCGATCCCCAATTGCCCACAATTGGTTTGATTGCCCATATGGATACCTCTCCGGACCTTTCCGGTAAGGACGTCCAAGCCAAGATCGTGGAATTCAACGGCGAGGATATTTGCCTGAATGAATCACTGGGTATTTTCCTTCGGGAGAAGGATTTCCCCAGATTAAAGTATCATCACGGCAAGCACCTGGTCGTAACCGACGGTACGACCCTGCTGGGCGCCGATGATAAAGCCGGCATTGCGGAGATCCTGGCAGCCGCAGAGTTCCTGCTCACCACCAAGATGAATCATGCCACCTTGAAGATCGGCTTTACCCCCGACGAAGAGATCGGCAGAGGCGCAGATCGGTTTGATGTGAAGGGCTTTGGAGCGGATTATGCCTATACTGTGGACGGTGGCCCAATTGGCTGTATTGATTTTGAGAATTTTAACGCAGCCGGCGCAAAGGTGGTATTTCGCGGTCTGAATATTCACCCGGGTTCTGCCAAAGATCAGATGGTCAACTCCCAGTATATAGCCATGGAGTTCCAGGCTTTGCTGCCCCAGGCGCAGAAACCGGAGTATACAGATGGCTATGAGGGCTTTATCCATTTGACGGATATGAATGGGGAGGTGGAGCAATCAACCCTCCGCTATATCATCCGTGACCATGATATGGAGAAGTTTGCTGAGAAAAAGGTAAAAATGACTGCCGCTATGGAGTTTATCAACAAGAAGTACGGCGCAGGGACCTGCGAACTGGAAATCAAGGACAGCTACTTTAATATGCGTCAGCAGATAGAGCCGGTCATGTACGTGGTGGATCGGGCGAAGAATGCAATGAAGCGTTTAGGAATCATGCCCATTGTCGTTCCGATCCGGGGTGGTACTGATGGCGCACGGCTTTCCTTTGAGGGCCTGCCTTGCCCGAATTTATGCACTGGCGGTGATAATTTCCACGGCCGCTTTGAGTATATCCCCGTTGAGGATATGGAGCATATCGTGAAATTGCTGGTTGAAATTCTAACGAATGTAAATTGATGTATAAAAATACCGGGGAAGCAATGCTTCCCCGGTATTTTGTTTGAAGATATTAGCCCTCGAAGTCAGCCTCAGCTGCAACTTCCACGGGAGCTTCCTCGCAACAGCAGCAGCACTCGTCGTCGCAATCGCAATCGCAGTCGCACTCACAGTCGCAGCAGCAGGTCAGACCGCTGAGGGTCTTCTTTGCCCAGGCAACGATCTTGTCACCATAAGTGGCAGCGATATAAATCGCACCAGCGACAGCGGCCAGAGCAACCAGAATCTTCATAATGGTAGAGAATACTTTCATAAATATAACCTCCGTTTCATTATTCTTTCTATATTCAGTATAACCAAGCTGTAAGGAAAAAGCAATATTATTTTTGGAAAATTTTTGTTAAATATAGCCGTACAATCCGCGTACACTCACTTCACCGGATTGAATATTTTCCCGGGTGCCGTCATCCCAAATAATGCCCAGAGAGCCGTCGTGGTTGATGTGGGTGGCAGTTCCGTATTTCCGCTCATCATTTCGAGTAATGCAGATCTGCTTGTCCAGTGTCACACAATCCATAGAATAACGATAGATAATCTGATCCTGCTGTTTCAGAAGCGCCTGATCCATTTCGTAAATGTGCTGAATGATCGCAGCTGCCAGTTTTTCTCTGGAAACTTCCTCTGCAAACATGGACAGCGAGCCGGCAAAGCCTTGAATTTCTTTCGGAAAATCGGCAATGGACTGGTGGCAGTTGATGCCAATACCCAAGACGGCATAGTCTGTCAGACCGGTATTGGTGCTTACTGACAGTTCAGTGAGAATACCCGCAATTTTACGATCTTCGTAGACTAGATCATTGATCCATTTGATCCCAGGACGAATCCCCACCGCAGATTCCACTGCGTCACAGAGATAAACTGCTGCGGCGCAGGTCAGATGCAGTAGTTCCTGGGGCGGACATAAGGGGCGGAGAATGATGCTCATGTAAATTCCCGCCTCTTTCGGTGAGTGGAACGAGCGCCCCATTCTGCCGCGACCGCCGGTTTGGTGATCGGCAATGAGGATCGTGCCGTGAGGCGCATATTGTTTTGCGATCCGTTTGGCTTCTGTATTGGTGGATTCTATGGTGTCGTACCAGTGAATTTTATTCCGCCAAGGGTGGTTTTCTTGTAGATGACTTTGAATTTTCCCGATTATTTCTCCCATTTCTCCACCTCTGTGACCGTAAGGGTTTTGTTGTCTACAAAAAAGTGAATGTCCATATCCGCAAAGGTCATGCCATAGATCCGTTGCGGATCGTTTTGGTAGGAAGGACGAGGATCGTGGGACAATACTTCCAGCGCAGCCGTGCGCTTGTCCTCGGGCAAACGAGCCAGCAGATCTTCCGGAAAATTTACTTCCAGTAAATAGCTTTCCGCATGATCCGTAAAGCCGCCTACCGCATCGGTTTGGCAATCGCTGTACGGAATATAGGGCTTAATGTCGAAAATAGGCGTTTCGTCCATCAGATCCGCACCGCCCACATGGATCACAGTTCCAAATTCTTCTGTTTGTTCAACGCCAAGAAACGTTACACAGCTCAGTCCCAAATTGTTGGGACGGAAAGGGGAACGGGTGGCAAAAACGCCCATGCGGGTGTTGCCGCCCAGGCGGGGCGGGCGTACCGTGGGAGACCATTGCTGTCGTACCGATTGTGAAAACTGCCAGATCAGCCAAAGGTGGGAGTAACCCTCAATGCCACGCAAAGTATCCGGATTGCGAAACTCCGGTTCAAAAACAATAGTGGCCCGAAGTTCCTTAACAAGACCGCTTTGCCGCGGGATACCGAATTTTGTGGGAAAGTCGCTGCGGATTCTTGCGATTGGGGAAATACAGATATGTTCCATTTTAAGCCCTCCATTTGCGCAGCATAAAGCTGATGGCGAACAGCAAGGAAAGGATCAGAGAAATGGCAGCACCAGCGGAGCAACCCAGATAGTAAGATGCCGTAAGCCCACCAATTCCGGCTACAAGCGCCAGCAGTACTGAGAATAGGTGGTATTGCTTCCAGTTTTTGCTGAGATTCTTTGCGGTGGCTGCGGGAAGCACCAGAAGAGAATTCAAAATTAGCAGGCCAATACCGGAGATAGTCAAAGTCACGACCAGAGCAACGGCTGCGTTGAAAATAGCTTGCGTAATCTTGGTCTTGATGCCTCTGGACGCAGCAAGCTGCGGGTGGATCAGCGTAAGTGCCAATCGGTTTCCGCAAAGAACCCAAAAAACGATCATCGAAAGAAGCAGCAATGCCAGCATTGCGATTTGCTCCGGCGTGACCGAGAGAATATCACCGATCAAATAGGCATTATATTTGGCAAAACTTCCACCGTCCAAGGTGGCGATGAAGATACCCAAAGCAACAGCTGCGCTGGAAAATACACCGATGATCGTATCGGTTGCGTGGTTGCTTCGATTCAGAACAAAGGAAAATAGCAGGGAAAAGGCAAGACAGAAGATCACTGCTGCAAGAGTCGGCATAGTCAGTCCGCAGATACAGCCAATGGCGATTCCCGTGAACGCGGAGTGACCCAGCGCATCGGAGAAGAAGCTCATTTTACCCGTAACGACCATGGGGGACATCAAACCAAACAGCGGACTGATGAGCAAAATTGCAAGCATTGCGTTTTTCATGAAGTCCCAGCGGAGCATTTCGATGGGCAACGCTTCGCATAAAGCATACCAAGGATTCATTTCTGCGCACCTCCTTGCATATGAAATGCGGTTAAGAAGGCGTCGGAGGAAAGTACGTCCTCTGGATTGCCCATGGAAACGATCTTGTGATCAATGAGCACCACTTGATCGGCATATTGGGGCAAAATGGAGAAATTGTGGGTAGTCAGTAAAATGGAAAGATCGTAGTCCTTTCGCAGCTCGTCCAGCATTTGCATCAGCGTAGCCATGCCCTCCACATCCACAGCGGAAAGAGGCTCGTCCAAAATCAAAATATTGGGCATAGGTTCCAGCGCCAGGGCCAGAAGCACCCGTTGCAGTTCACCACCGGACAAAGTTCCGATCTTCTTGTCGATCAGATCAGCTCCATGCACCCGATCAAGACAGTCAAGGATTTGCGCCCGTGTCCGCTTTGAAATCCCCAGAAAAGCAGGACGACGGTGCATACAGCATACAAACAGATCCGCTACACTCATAGGATCTCCCGGATCAAAGGCAGGGCTCTGGGGAACGTAGCCAATTTTCGGCATCTTGCCCCGTTGACCGGGGGCGGAAAAGGCAATCACGCCTTCGTATTCCTGCTGACCCAGAATGGCTTTTAAAAAGGTGCTTTTTCCTGCTCCGTTGGGGCCGATGATGGCAATCAACTGACCGCAGTGCACATGCAAGCTTACATCTTTTAAGATCTGTTCGTCACCAATTTTGACGCCCAGATTTTGCACTCTGAGGCAGCAGGATGCGCCGCAGGAGCCGCCGTGAAGTGTATTCATCCCAATGCCTCCTTGATCGTGTCAATATTGCGGTACATAGCCGCCAAGTAGTCCTCTCCGGAAATCGCCATGTCCAGCTTGTAGATTTTTACTCCGGTTTCAGCCCACAAAATATTTGCAGCAGAAACGCTTCCGTTTTGCTCAATGAATACTGCGGGAAGTTCGTGCTGTTGTTGCAGCTGGATCAGTTCCTTTAACTCGGAAGCAGAAGCTTCACTGCCGGATTCTTCTTCCATGGATTTGATGATCGTCAGATCAAAGGCTTCCGCGAAGTAAGAAAATCCGTCATGGAAGGTAATCAGCTTCCGGCAAGAAAGACCGCTTAACCGCTGAGTACCATAGTCAAGCAATTGATCCAGTTTTTGCAGCAAAACTGCTAAATTGCGATGAAATGTTTCTTCGTGTTCCGGGTATTGGGCAATGAGCCCGTTGCAGATGTTTTCTGCCATATGTTTGGCGTGAGTGGGGGAGAGCCAGAAGTGAGGATCGCAACCATCATGATCATGGCCGTGTTCCTCAGCGTGATCATCGTGGTTGATATTTAAGCCCGTAGATGCGTCAATAACGCTGCCTTGCTGAGCTAGAAGATTCTGCATAAAATCTTCCAATCCACCACCGGAAATCACAATTGTATCCGCTTGCTCCGCGGTTTTTACCTGCCGAACGCTCAGTGAATAGTTGTGCAGGCAGGAGATTTCGTCCGTGATGATTCGCGCAATTTTTAAACCGGTATCTTCACATAGATATCGGGTTAGATCATATACCGGCAGCGTAGTGGCGGCAATCTGCACATCGGTTTGATATTGGGCGCAGCCAAAGGCCGAAAGCACCATGACAGCCAGAAGAAGTAATGCCAATATTCGTTTCAATTGGATCATCTCTTTCGTGATGTTTCTATATTTAGAATATCATATATGTCAAGAAAAAAGGAGGCTGCCAAGCAGCCTCCTGAACCTATTTTCCTTCCAGCCAATCTGCAACTTTTGCCTTTGCCAGACGCAGAATATTCTCCTTCGGATAGGGAGAATCCTCACCGCCAAAGACATATAAAAAGTACAGTCCGTCGTTTGTCTGGTAGAGGGTTTCTTCATAGCCTTTCGGATCACCGTAAAAACCGAAAGTTTTCTTTTTCAGAAGGGAAGCGGTTTCGGTGTCGTATTCTTTTTTGCCAATAATCTTTTTCATGTTTTTAACCTCCAAGTTCTGTAACATGGACATTATAATCATAATTTTATAAAAAGCAAGCAAACTTTGTTGAAGTTCTGTAAAGAAAATGTTAAAATAATGTCAGGAGATGATGATATGAATAATATTCCCGTATTTACCACCCAATATGGCGTGGCAAGCTTGATTTTAGAGGAGATCCCATATAAAAAGACCGCCTATATCACCATTCAGGCAACCCAATCTCCGGAAGGATTGCTGAAAGAAGCGGTGGAGTTTTGCAAAGCTTGCGGTGCGCAGGTGATCTTGGCAAAGGGGCATGAATTCCTCAGCAAATACCCGCACCATTGCATCATTGTGAAAATGTGCAGTTTAAAGTTGCCCAGATCCGCGGCCAAGCGCATTCCGGTGACCCAGGATCGGTTGAAGTTGTGGCAGGAAATCTATAATGAAAAAATGGCAAAAGTCGATAACGCCGCTTATATGACCGACAGAAAGGCACAGCAGATGCTCCGGGATCAGGATGGTTATTTCGTTTACCGGGATCAGGAGCTGCTGGGTATCGGCAGAGCCTCCGGTGATGAGATCGCTGTTGTGGTGTCTTGCCAAAAAGGCGCAGGAGAGCAGGTGGTCTTGGCCATGGGTGAGGTACTGAACGGTGATCGGGTCTGCGTCCATGTAGCCAGCACCAACATACCGGCGATCCGTTTGTACACAAGACTGGGCTTTGCTAAAATGGAAGAAGTGAGCCGCTGGTATCGGGTCGGATAAAATTTATAGGTGTAACGGAAAAATACTTGACACGGGCATTTTGGCGTGTTATAATACGCCAGGTATCAAGCAAGATTGCTTTACAGGAGGAGCCCATGGACGGCATTGAGTTGGTTCTGCTGTATGATTATTACGGTGATTTGCTCACCGACCGGCAGAGAGAATGCTTTGAGATGCGTTATTATCAAGACCTTTCTCTGGGTGAGATGGGTGAGATTTTGGGCATCAGTCGCCAGGGCGTCCATGATAATTTGAGCCGTACAGAGGCGCTGCTGCGCAATATGGAGGCAAAGACCGGCTGTGTTGGCCGGGATCTTGCCTGCCGCAGGGCAGCAAAGACGATCGTTACCGCTGCTGAGAAATTGGTGACGAGTCCGGATTCCAGCGTGTCTGATACAGCGCAGGTAATTTTGTCTGCCGCCCGGGAGCTTGGGGAGTAAACTATGGCATTCGAGGGTTTAACGGAAAAAATCTCTGCCACATTTAAAAGACTGCGTGGCAAAGGTCGATTAAAAGAAGCAGATGTGAAAGAAGCAATGCGTGAAATTCGCGTGGCGCTTCTGGAAGCAGATGTAAGCTATAAGGTCTGCAAGGATTTTACCAAGACAGTCACAGAGCGCTGCGTTGGCGCAGATGTGTTGGAATCGCTGACACCGGCTCAGATGATCGTAAAGATCGTCAATGAAGAGTTGACCAACCTTATGGGCAGCGAGGCCCGGCATATTACCATGAACCCCAAAGGACCCACTGTGGTAATGCTGGTTGGCTTGCAAGGCGCCGGTAAGACCACCAACGGTTCTAAGCTGGCCGGTCTTATGAAGAAGCAGGGCAGAAATCCTCTGTTGGTAGCTTGCGATATTTATAGACCTGCGGCAATTAACCAGTTGAAAGTCTGCGGTGAGAAGTTGGGGATCCCGGTTTTTGAAAAAGGACAGACCGATCCGGTTTCCATCGCCAAGGAAGCAGTTTCCTACGCCCGTCAGCGGGGCCATGATATGGTATTTCTGGATACCGCAGGCCGGCTTCATGTAGATGAAGCGCTGATGACGGAGCTTAAAAATATCAAGGCAGCGGTGCAGCCGGACGAGATCATGCTGGTCGTCGATGCTATGACCGGCCAAGATGCGGTGAATGCCGCCCAGAGTTTTCATGAGTGGCTGGATATCGATTCTGTCATGCTTTCCAAATTAGATGGCGATGCCAGAGGCGGTGCGGCACTGTCCGTTCGCGCCATTACCGGCAAGCCCATCAAATTTGCCGGCATGGGCGAGAAGTTAGAGGATATCGAAGCGTTTCATCCGGATCGCATGGCATCGAGAATCTTGGGTATGGGCGATGTGCTGACCCTGATCGAGAAGGCAGAGCAAGCCTTTGATGCCAAGAAAGCGGCACAGATGGAGGAGCGGCTTCGTTCTAATAAATTTACCTTGCAGGACTTTTACGACCAGATGGTGCAGATGAAGTCCATGGGTTCCATGCAGGATATTCTTTCCCAACTGCCCGGAGGTGCCGGCATGAAGAATATTCAGTTGGATGAAAAGGCAATGGCGCATACAGAAGCGATCATTCTTTCCATGACGCCCAAGGAGCGGGAGAATCCCGGAATCATCGCCGCCAGCCGCAAGCGGCGTATTGCAGCCGGTGCTGGTTTGAAAGTAGAGGACGTAAATAGACTGCTCAAATCCTTTGAACAAATGCAGAAGATGATGAAGCAGTTCTCCGGTCCCGGCATGGGTAAAAAGATGAAGCGCATGCGTGGCATGGGCGGGTTTGGCGGTTTCCCCGGATTTTAAGCCGCAGATGAAATTTGTTCGCTGAAAGCAAAGAGCTTTGCGATATATGAGAAAAATTTTGGAGGTGAAAGTATGGTTAAAATCAGACTGAGAAGAATGGGTGCTAAGAAGGCTCCTTACTATCGTATTGTTGTTGCCGATGCCCGTTCTCCCCGTGACGGTCGTTGCATCGAGGAGATTGGCACGTACAACCCTCTGTTGGAGACCGGTAATATTACGGTGGATGCAGAAAAGGCACAGGCTTGGATCAAGAACGGCGCTCAGCCCACTGACACTGTTCGCGGACTGCTGAAAAAGGCCGGCGTGCTGTAAGATCCCAGAAGGAGTTAGCACAATGAAAGAACTTTTGCTGTATATGGCAAAGAATCTGGTGGACGATCCCGATTCCGTCACCGTTACCGAATATGACGGTGAAGATGGAAAGGTTTTGGAGCTTCGTGTTGCCGAAGGCGACATGGGCAAGGTCATCGGACGCCAGGGTCGGATCGCCAAGGAGATCCGTACCATCGTAAAGACGGTTGCGCTTCGCTCCGGTGAAAAAGTAACTGTCGAGATCGTGGATTAACGGGTATGCGTGGCGGCTTCGTCACGCATTTTCCCTTTCAGGAGGTTAGCATGAAGCTTTCATTTATTGAAGCCGGTGAAATCGTAACCACCCATGGCATTAAAGGTGAGGTCAAGGTCCTGCCTTGGCTGGATTCTCCGGAAGATCTGTGTGAATTTGATCGTGTCGTAATCGATGGTAAAGAATATAAAGTGGAAAGCTGCCGCGTGCAGAAAACCTGCAATCTGGTGAAGCTTTCCGGTGTGGATACCATGGAAATTGCGCAAGCCATGCGGGGCAAGGTCTTGCAGCTTTATCGGGAAGATATATCGGACGAAGTGATCTTTGCCGCAGAACTCATCGGTGTCGAAGTGTACAGTGATGGGCAATCCCTGGGCAAAATCACCGAGGTGCTGGATTATCCCGGTAATTGTGTGTATGTGGTCAAAGGGGAGCATAGTTATATGATCCCTGCGGTAAAACAGTTTGTTCTTGCTACGGATCTTGATCAGAATATGATGCAGGTGCGCCTAATCGAAGGGATGCGAGACGATGAGAATTGATATTATGACCTTGTTTCCGGAGACGGTGGGCGATGTGCTGTCTGAGAGTATTCTCGGACGCGCTCAGGAACGGGGCTTTATTCGGATCGAGACCCATCAGATCCGGGATTACACCGCGAACAAGCAAAATCAGGTGGACGATTATCCCTATGGCGGCGGTCGTGGCGCGGTGATGACCGCAGACCCGCTGTATCGCTGCTGGGAGGCTATTTGCGAGGATGCGGCTGCTCCGGTACACACCATTTATCTTTCTCCCTGCGGGCATACATTCCGGCAGGAAGATGCCATTCGGCTGAGCAAAATGGAGAATATCATTCTGGTTTGCGGCCATTATGAAGGCATCGATCAGCGCTTCATTGATGAATGTGTGGACGAGGAGATCTCTCTGGGTGATTTTGTGCTCACCGGTGGTGAGATCGCAGCCATGGCGGTGACCGATGCAGTGTGTCGTATGGTGCCCGGCGTTCTGGCCGACCCGGAATGTTTTGAAGATGAAAGCCACTTCAACGGTCTGCTGGAATATCCCCAGTACAGCCGTCCCGCTTTGTGGCACGGCAGAAGTGTGCCGGAGATCCTGGTTTCCGGTAATCATGAAAAAGTACGTTTGTGGCGGCGGAAACAGTCGCTGCGCCGTACCCGTGCTCGCAGACCGGATATGTATGAAAAGCTGGATCTTTCTTCCAAGGAGGATAAAAAACTTCTGCGGGAGATGGAACAAGAGGATCAAGAAAAAACAGGAGTCTGAGACTCCTGTTTTCTTATTGTTTTGCAGTTTTTACGGTTATGATCCGCACAATGGTGGAGACTAAAAGAATCGCCACCGCCAGGATTCCCGCCACAGCGATGGTGTGGAATCCTTTGTTGGTGAAGGCCTCCATTCGACCCTGCACAATATGGTTCATGGTGTAGTATACACCTGCGCCGGGAATGAGGGGGAATATGGAGACCAGCAAGTAGGAAATGGCCGGATATTTTCTGATCCGTGCCATAATTTCACCGTACAGTGCTGCAAAAATTGTCGCCCAGAAGTAACCGGACAGATCGTTTCCGGTCATCTTTGTACAAATCAGGAAGATGATCCAAGTGATCACGCTTCCCAAAGAGCAAATCGCAGTACCGCTGACACCGTGAATGTTAAAAATGATTGCAAAACCGGTACAGCCGATAAAACAAGCCACAGACTGGATCAGAATGTGATAGTTGATGTCCGCAGCCACAATATTCAAAGACCAGAATTGGTTGGCTACATTCCAGGCAGCGCCGGTGCCCAGAGCGATGGCCAGAGCGATCAGCAGAACCTGCACGATCCGGATAATGCCCGAGTTGGTATCGCCATGGATAATGTCCCGCATAGCATTGGTAAACAGTAGTCCGGGCACCAGAATCATCAAGGCACCGATGATCACCATGTCGGGATTTTGGGTTAGTCCAAAGGCGTTCATGGCATATGCCACAATAGAAAGCATGAATGTGGCGGTAATGGTGCGGAAAAATTGGTTGGCGCCCAAGCGATCCATCAACCGGTTCAAAAGACCCACTAAAATACCGCAAATACCGGAGCACAGTGCGTCCATATACGAGCCACCAAAGAGAATATCAATGCCTGCGGCAGCGATAAATGTACCCAGAAGATAGATTGGTAGGGAGTAGGTTTTCCTGCTGTCAACGGTCTCGGAAAGCCACTGGGCAGCAATCTCCGGCTCGGGTTTTTCCGTGCAAATACGTCGGCTCAGTCCGGTAAAGCGCTCCACCGCATCCAGATCGTTGCCGTGGATACCGATGCGGCGCATATGGGTCAGAGGTGTACCCTCGGGGGTTTCCATGCTCACGGTCAGGCAATTGGGAATCGCATATACTTCCGAGTCGATGTTGTAAGCTTTCAAGATGCGAATGATGCTTTCTTCGATCCGGTAGGTCTCCGCGCCGCTCATGGCTAAATGGTAGCCGATGTCTGTGGCGGTATTGAGTATTTTCACATAGTCCATGTTAGACTCCTGAAAGGACGATTATTTTCGCACAAACAGTAAACCCAGGGTTCCCGGACCGCAGTGGCAGGATACGGTGCAGCCGGCAGTGGTCTCATATACCGTTTCGAAATTACCGTATTGCTCTACGTTGTCCAAAACTGCCTTCTTGCAATTGTCATCGATGGGTGTATAGGTGACGAAAAGTTCCTTGCGCTGAATATCGTCCCGTTCTGCAAGCCGATCCTTGACATAGCTGGCAAGACACTTGGCGTAAGTGCCCCGATATTTTTTCACCACTGTCATTTTGCCGTCACGCACTTCAATGCAGGGCTTCAAATTCAGCAGGTTCGCACCCAATGCGGTGGCAGAGGAGCAGCGGCCGCCCTTGGCCATATATTTCAGTTGGTCCAGCAGGAAACTGGCTTCGATGCGTTTTGCATAATTGCGCAAATATTCTGCAAGAGCATCCAAATCTTCGCAGTCTTGCGCCAGACGGCAAGCCTCCAATACCAAAAGACCCTGACCGGTGGAAAGATTCTGGGAATCGATCACCCGCACCTTGGGAAAATCTGCTGCGGCGATGGTAGCGTTCTGATAGCAGCAGGAGAAGCCGGAGCCGATGTTGATCTGGATAATGCCGTCATATTCCTCGGAATAGGTGGCAAAAAGTTTTTCGTAAGCGTCGATATTCATTGCGTTGGTGGAGCACAGATCACCACCGGCAGCCACATGGGCAAAAATATCGGCAGGGGTGATGGTCTCACCGTCTACAAAAGCCTCGCCGTCTTTGATGACGGAAAGCCGGGACAGAGTAATATCATATTTTTCCAACAGTTCGGGAGAAAGGTCGCATGTGCTATCAGAAATAACTTTAATTTTCATGGTATTTTCGTTCCTTTTGTCTTTGTTTTTTAGGGATTTTAATACGCTTGCTATTACAAAAATATGTGTTAAAATAGTAGCATAAACTCTCGTTTATGTCAATGTTTTTAAGATTTGCCTACAAAGGTGTGATAAAGGATGAAAGTACAATTTACCGTATCCGGTATGACATGCGCGGCTTGTTCTGCTCGGGTGGAAAAAGTTTCCTCTGCGGTTCCCGGAACAACTGATGTGCAGGTGAATTTGCTCACCGGCACCATGACTGCTCAGGTCGAATCCCAGGATACTGTTGCGGAAATCATTCGTGCGGTGGAAGCAGTCGGCTATCACGCGGCCCTCCGCGGCAGGCAGGAAAAGGCACAGCCGCAGAAGGAAGATCCCGTGAAAATGATGAAGACTCGGCTCATTGGCTCCGGTGTTTTTCTTGTAGTTTTGATGTATTTCACCATGGGTCACATGCTAGGTTTGCCTGTACCTGACTGGTATCACGGCAGAGAAAATGCGCTGCTTGCCGGCTTGCTGCAATTGTTGCTTACATTGCCCGTTGTGTTCTGGAATCGTGTATATTATATCCGTGGATTTAAAAGCTTATTTCACGGCAGTCCCAATATGGATTCGCTGATTGGTGTAGGCTCGGGTGCGGCGTTGGTTTACGGCTGCGCTGCGCTGTTTCGCATGGCATACGCTATGGGTCATGGTGATTGGGATACTGTGGAATTTTACGCAAGTAATTTGTATTTTGAATCCGCTGTTATGATCCTGACGCTGATCACCCTGGGTAAGTTTTTGGAAACCCGGGCAAAGGAGCGCACCGGTGATGCCATTCGTGGGCTGATGCAGCTGCGCCCGGAGCAGGCAACTGTTCTGCGTGATGGTGTTGAGACGGTAGTCCCCACAGAGAAGATCGCAGTGGGGGATACGGTGGTGGTTCGTCCCGGTGGACGGATTCCGGTGGATGGCTTGGTTCTGGAAGGCTTTGCTTCTGTGGATCAGAGCGCACTGACGGGCGAAAGCGTCCCTGTGGATGTAAAACCGGGCAGCAGTGTTTCTGCCAGCGCTATCAACACCGACGGCGTTTTGTATATTCGCGCAGATCGCGTGGGCGAGGATACCACTTTACAGCAAGTGATCCATTTGGTTGAACAGGCAGGCGGCTCCAAAGCGCCCATTGCCCGGTTAGCCGACCGGATTGCTGGCATATTTGTCCCCACGGTAATGACCATCGCGCTGATCACATTTATTGTTTGGATTTCCATAGGTATGGGACTTGAATTTTCCCTGACCACCGCTATTTCAGTTTTGGTTATTTCCTGCCCCTGCGCCTTGGGCCTTGCTACACCGGTGGCGATCATGGTCGGCACCGGCAAGGGCACGTCCTTTGGTGTGCTGTTTAAAAATGCCCAGGCATTGGAGCAGCTTCATTCGGTGGATACGGTGGTTTTGGATAAGACCGGCACATTGACTCTGGGCAAACCCACAGTGACAGATCTGCTGCCTTGCGAATGCAGTGAATCAGAACTTCTTTATATCGCAGGTAATTTGGAGAAATATTCTGAGCACCCCTTTGCAAAGGCGATTTTGCAAAAGGTCGGGGAAGCGCAAGGAGCGCAGGAATTTGCGGTTTTGCCCGGTCGAGGGGTTTCCGGCAGGGTGGACGGTGCGCTTTATTATGGCGGCAATGCCCGATTGATGGCAGAAGTGGGCGCACAAGTTCCCGAATATCCCCAATTGGCTGCCCAGGGGAAAACACCCTTGTATTTTTGCGGTGAAAACGGACAATATCTGGGCGCAATCGCGGTGGCAGATGTGCTGAAAGAGGATTCCTGCCAGGCCGTCGAGAATCTTTTGAAACAGAAATTGCAAGTAATCATGCTCACCGGAGATAATGAAAAGACTGCCCAGGCAATCGCCCAAAAAGCCGGAATTCATGATGTAATTGCTGATGTTCTTCCTACGGATAAGGCGAATGTGGTGCGCCGTTTGCAAGAACAGGGGAAACGGGTCTTGATGGTGGGCGACGGTATCAATGATGCGCCTGCACTGGCCACTGCAAATGTGGGCATGGCCATTGGCGCGGGAACGGATATTGCCATGGATTCTGCTGATGTGGTGCTCATGTCCGGATCGCTGCGGAATGTGGTAAATGCAGTCAGCCTGAGCAAGGCGGTTATGCGTAATATTCGACAAAATCTTTTCTGGGCATTTTTCTATAACTGTCTAGGAATCCCCATTGCGGCGGGCGTGTTGTACCTGCCGTTCGGGTTGCAGCTTAGCCCTATGCTGGGTGCAGCGGCAATGAGTTTGAGTTCGGTCTTTGTGGTGACCAATGCACTGCGCTTGCAGCGTTTTTCACCCAATAGAATCCTGCAAAAGTGGAAGGAGAAACAAAATATGGAAGTCACGATCAAAGTAGAAGGCATGATGTGCACCCATTGTAAGGCTATGGTCGAAAAGGTCTGCAAAGCAGTCCCCGGCACAGTAGATGCAGTGGTGGATCTGCAAAACAAGCAGGTAACGGTCACCGGCAGTGCCTCTGTGGAAGCACTGAAAAATGCGATCGTCGAGGCAGGCTACGAAGTGATCTAAAAGTCCTGTTTATTGGACAACAAATCGCGTAGTATATAGCCATCAAACAGAAGTTGAGGTTGTTGCTATGTATACTATGCGTTATGTTCACGGGCATATTCAGGTATTTGACGCTTTTGGAAAATTCCTTTTCTCGGCAGACAACGAGAAGGAAGCAAGGGAGGAATTGGAGGATTATGCGGAATCTGCGGCTTGATCTTTGCTATGACGGCAGCCGGTATCGTGGCTGGCAGCGGTTGGCAGGGGCTGAGAATACCATTCAGGGCAAACTGGAATCCACACTTTCCCGGATCCTTGGAGAAGCGGTGGAGATCACCGGCAGCGGCAGAACCGATGCGGGCGCCCATGCCCGGCTGCAAGTGGTGAATTTTCATTGCGAAAGTGCCATGCCTACGGAAGAAATTTTAAATCAGCTGCGCAGGTATTTGCCGGAGGATATTGGCATATATTCTTGTACCGAGGCTTCGCCCAGATTCCACGCTCGGCATCATGCTGTTTCCAAGACCTATCGCTATCGGATCTGGAATTCAGATACGCCCTGCGTATTTGATCGTCGTTATGTATATGTGCTGCCTGGTAAATTAGATTTGGATAAAATGCGCTTGGCGGCCGATCACTTTCTGGGCGAGCATGATTTCAGTGCATTTTGTGCTAATAAAAAAATGAAAAAATCCACCATTCGCCGTATTGATTCTGTTTATATTGAGCAAGTCGGACAAGAAGTTCAGATTTCGGTGACCGGCAACGGCTTTTTGTATAACATGGTGCGTATCATGGTGGGTACACTGATCGAAGTAGGCACCAGTCAGCGGGCAGAAGATTCCGTTTTTTCACTGTTCGGTGCAGACCGGTCTGAGGCGGGATATTTAGTTCCTGCCCAAGGCCTTTGCTTAATGGAGGTAACCTATTGAACATACAGATCTTCGGTAAATCCAAATGCTTTGACACGAAAAAAGCAGAGCGGTATTTTAAGGAACGCCGGGTGAAATTCCAGTCTGTGGACTTGCTTCGTTTTGGCTTGTCCGGCAAGGAGTTTGATAGTGTTTTGCGGGCGGTTGGCGGCATCGACAATCTGATCGATTGGGACGGCAAACACCCGGATATCACCCTGATGAAGTACATGGACGATGTTCGTGCAAAGGAAGATAAGGTTTTTGATAATCCTGAGTTGATGAGAACACCTATCGTGCGAAACGGTAAGGAAGCAACCGTGGGTTATCGCCCGGAAGTTTGGACAAAATGGGAATAAATCATACAAAAGCAGTTTCTCCAAAATGGGGAGACTGCTTTTTGCGTGTGCATGCGGGAAAATATTGTTGCGTTATGAAAATGTTTGTGATAAACTGGGAGGGTATATGGTTCAATTTCTGGAAGTGCTGAATCAATTTGTTTGGGGCGCTCCGGCGCTGGCGCTGATCCTTTGCGTTGGGTTGCTTGTCAGTATCCGAACAAATTTTGTCCAAATTCGCTTTTTCCCCCATGCACTGCGCAACTTTTTTCAGAAGCTTGCGGGTTCGGGTAAAGCAGATGGGACGGTTTCACCCTTCCAGGCGCTTTGCACAGCCTTGGCGGCAACCGTAGGAACCGGAAATCTGGCCGGTGTGGCCGGTGCGATTGCTATTGGTGGTCCGGGTGCGATCTTCTGGATGTGGATCTGCGGTGTGATTGGCATGGCAACCAAGTTTGCAGAGGCCACTTTGGCTGTGCGCTACCGGGTTCAAAATGACCGTCACGAGTTTGTGGGCGGCCCTATGTATATGATCCGGCAGGGCATGGGCAAGGCATGGTCGCCCCTTGCAGGCGTTTATTGTTTTTTCTGTGTGGTCGCTGCATTTGGTGTTGGAAATGCCACCCAGATCAACGCGGTGATTGGCGGACTCAATCAGACGATCATTGCCTTTGGCGGGCAGGAAACCCTTTGGGGGAATTTGCTTTTTGGCATTTTGCTGGCCATTTTGGTGGCGTCCATATTGTTAGGCGGCATGCGTCGGATCGGGCAGGTGGCAGAGCAGCTTGTGCCGTTTGCGTCAATTCTGTATTTATTGCTGGGAATTGGTGTTTTGTTATTCAGAGCGCAGTATATTCTGCCTGCACTGCGTGCCATTGTAGAGGGTGCGTTTTCCCCTGGGGCAGTGACCGGTGGCGCGCTTGGATCCTGGTTTGCCGCAATGCGAATCGGTGTGTCAAGGGGCGTATTTACCAATGAAGCGGGTATGGGAACAGCTTCCATTGCCCATGCTTCTGCAAATGTTTCACATCCAGTGGAGCAGGGATTCATGGGTATCATGGAAGTGTTCCTGGATACCATTGTGATCTGCACCATGACCGCACTGGTAATTTTAGTCAGCGGTGTTCCTATTTCCTATGGAGAAGATGTGGGCGTGGTGCTCACGACCCAGGCATTCTCCGCCATTTACGGAGATTGGGTGTCCCTGCTGATTGCAGGGGAGTTGGCCTGCTTTGCTATCGCAACTGTCTTGGGTTGGGGCCTTTACGGCGCTCGTTGTGCCCAGTACCTTTTTGGTGACGGTGCATGGAAGCGTTTTGTGCTGCTGCAATGCATGACTGTGGTTTTGGGTGCAGTGTTAAAAACGAATACCGTTTGGCTGTTGTCTGAAACAGTCAATGGTCTGATGGCAATTCCAAATTTAATTGCACTTGCGGCATTGAGCCCGGAACTCAGTCGTCTGGTGCGGGACTATAAAGATAAAAAACGAACGGCCCCAAAAGCCGTTGGAGGTACTTATGAAAGTTTCAATCAATGCAAACCGTTGCGAACCGTCTCCTATGCGAAAGTTTCACCCCTTGGCGCTGCAGGCAAAGCAGCAGGGAAAGACGATCTATCATTTGAATATCGGCCAGCCGGATCTGAAAACGCCCCAGGCGTATTATGATGCGATCCGCAGCTTTGACGGTGCCACTTTGGCCTATGCGGAATCTCCCGGTATGCCGCTGCTGATCGATGCAGTTCGTGGTTATTACAAGCAGCTGGGTGTGGATCTGTCACCCAAGGATGTGCTGATCACCACCGGTGGCAGCGAAGCGCTGCTGCTGACTTGCCTGAGTATTCTGGATCCGTATACCGAGGTCATTGTGCCCGAACCCTATTATCCCAACTATACCACCTTCGTCCATGCAGCCGGTGGCCGGATCCGTGCTCTGCACACCACCCCCGAAGAAGGTTACCGTTATGCGGACAAGAAGCGTATTGAGAGCCTGATCACCAAAAATACCCGGGCGATCCTTATTACCAACCCCGGCAACCCCACCGGTGTGGTACTTTCCCGCCAGGAAATGCGCATGATCGCGGATATCGCGAAGAAATACGATTTGTTCCTGATCTGTGATGAAGTTTACCGTGAATTTTGCTATGACGATAAATTCGGTGTCCCCACCATGGCAAAGTTTGACGATATTGACGATAACCTGGTCATTATCGATTCCGTGTCCAAGCGGTTTTCCGCTTGCGGCGCTCGTGTGGGCTGTGTGGTGACTAAGAATAAGGAATTGCAGCAGGCACTCTTGAAATTCTGTCAGTCCCGTCTATCTGTGGCGACCATCGATCAGATCGGTGCTGCAGCGCTTTATGGTGTAGACCATCAGTTCTTCCGGGATTCAAAGGAAATTTACAGAGGCAGAAGAGACACGGTGGTACGGATGCTCCGCCAGATCCCCGGTGTCATGGTAGAAGAACCTATGGGTGCTTTCTATGTGATGGCCAGCCTGCCCGTGGACGATGCGGATAAATTCCAGCGTTGGCTGTTGGAGAACTTCGACGATGAAGGCGATACTGTGATGTTCGCTCCCGGTGCACCGTTCTATGAAACACCTGGCAAGGGCATCAACGAGGTGCGTATTGCCTATGTACTGGAAGAGCCGAAATTGGTTCGCGCTATGCAAATTTTGGCAAAGGGCATTACTCAATATCAAAAAGAAGTCATGGACGTATAAAATAAGCGGGTGCCGTTTGGCACCCGCTTATTGGTTATTGAATTGGAGTTAGAATGAGTTCTGCATTTTCATCAGCCGTCAGATAGAAACTGTAACTGTTTTCGCCACAGAAGTAGCTTAACCGCAGTAGCCCCCTTGCCGCAGGCAGGGAAGAACGCAGAATCAATACATCGATGGGGGATAAGTGGTTTGCGGCATATACCACAGTGTCAGCGGTATATTTACCGTTGGGTGAAAGTTGACCTTGTTCGATGCAAAGATCGTAGAGAATGCCCTTCGTGCTGAGAATATACCGGGAATCGGAATTGGGATCTGTAATCAGTTCAGAAAAGTTGACAAAGTTGTCCAAAGCGTCAATTCGGAATTTCTGCGCATTGACTTCTCCGGGAGCGCTGGCTTGTTCGGCAGGGAAGTAAATATCGGAAATGATACCGGTCAGTTCATGGTAGGGCACAGTTGCAGTGACGATACCAACAGAGCTGGGCGCCAGGTCGTAAGGCTCAAAGAAGAAGCAAAGGCCTTCGGTGGAGAAATACCAGGTGTTGTCCTTGTACAGATCTGCATCAAATCGGGAGGAAACCACTTCCTCGTAGCCGTCAAACAGCTGCCATTCGTCCTTCATTGCGGACAGAGCGTTCAGCAGTGCTTGTTTTAGTTGCTCGGTAGCGGTGCTCTCTTCCACCAGGATATCTACCAAAGACAAGGCATAACCGGTGCTTAAATTGTAGTTTACAGAGATGCCGCTGATGCCGGCGTCGACTTTGCTGTAAATATCTTCAATGCCGTGCAGGCTGAGCACCACATCATCAACCCGGGCGGGACTATACAAAATCTGGTAGGAGTAAGGAGTCCAGTTTTCCTGACCGGTGTAATCTGCAAATGCGTTTTCCTGAATGTCGCTCATGACGGAGGCGTTGGTGTCCATTCTCCGGAGCAGATCCAAAGTGACTGTTTGAATAATGTCCGCATTGGGCAGACTCAAAACTACGTCCTGATAGATCCGACGAAATACGGTAACGCCGTCGTCAGCGGTGTCCTCTTCAACCAGAATGGGGAGGGAAATGGACACCATGGGTGTGGAAAGTACGATCGGCCCGTTGGTCGGCTGGGAACTTTGTGAATTTGATGATGTGTTCGGCTTCCCGATGGTAGGTGCCGGGGCGGTGTAGTCACCGTAGCGTACAATGATGCCGATCATCGATGACATCAGTACGACACACATCAGAACAATGATAATCTTCTTCATGAAGCGCTCCTTGCGTTGCGTAATTTTATATAATATAACATAAATATTTTAATTGCGCAATGGTTTGTGTGGATTTTCTCTTTTGGCAAACCTTGACAACCATATAATCAAAATGGTAAAATATATAAAAGTCATTGCGAAGAACGGAAAGAGTAGCAGAATCTGATCTTTACAGAGAGTCGATGCCTTGGCTGAAAGCATCGGCAAGAGCCGTCTGCGAAAGTGCGTCCGGGAGCAATATAACTGGATATCAAGCAATAAATGAGAGTGGAACCGCGGCCAACACCGCCTCTTGTACCGACCGTACAGGAGGCGTTTATTTTATATTTTCTGTTTGGAGGAAATGCCATGTATCTTTATAATTCTCTGACTCATAAAAAGGAACTTTTTGTACCCAATGATCCTAAATTGGTGAAGATGTATACTTGCGGACCTACCGTGTACCATTATGCGCATATCGGCAATCTGCGCACTTATATCATGGAAGACGTGCTGGAAAAAAGCCTGCGCTACCTGGGCTATAATGTGCGCCGCGTTATGAATATCACTGATGTTGGCCACCTGGCATCTGATGCGGATACCGGAGAGGATAAGATGCTTAAAGGCGCAAAGCGGGAAAATAAATCGGTCATGGATATCGCAAGATTCTATACTGAGGCATTCTTTGCGGATTGCGATAAGCTGAATATCAAGCGTCCGGACGTGGTAGAGCCTGCTACCAACTGTATTGACGAGTATATCCACATGGTGCAGACCCTGCTGGATAATGGTAAGGCCTATTTTGTGGGCGGAAACGTATATTTTGATACCTCTACGCTGGATAAATACTATGTTTTCAACGATCACGATGAGGAAGATTTGGCCACCGGTGTCCGAGATGGTGTGGAAGAAGATACCAACAAGAAAAACAAAAACGATTTCGTTTTGTGGTTTACAAAGAGTAAGTTTGAGGATCAGGCGCTGAAATGGGATTCTCCCTGGGGCGTTGGCTATCCCGGCTGGCATATTGAATGTTCCTGCATTTCCATGAAGCATCTGGGCGAGGATCTGGATATCCATGCCGGCGGCATTGATAACGCATTTCCGCACCACACCAATGAGATCGCCCAGTCCGAAAGTTTTTTGGGTCATAAGTGGTGTAACTGTTGGTTCCATGTGCACCACTTGAACACGGATACCGGAAAAATGAGCAAGTCTAAGGGCGAATTTCTGACTGTTTCCTTGCTGGAAAGCAAGGGCTATGATCCCATGGCTTACCGTCTGTTCTGCTTGCAGAGCCATTACCGTCGGAATCTGGTGTTCTCCTGGGAAAATTTGGATAATGCCGTGGTTGCTTATGAGAAACTGGTGAGCAAGATCGCGCAGCTGAAAAATGACGGTGCGGTGGAGCAGGAACAGTTGACTGCGTTGAAAGAGCGTTTTGCAGGCGCCCTGAACGGTGACCTGAATACTTCCCTGGCGGTGACAGCGGTTTACGATGTACTCAAAGCCAAATGCTCCGATGCCACCAAACTGGCAGCTTTGGCTGACTTTGACCAGGTCCTTTCCCTGAATCTGCTTGCCGCTGCGGAAAAATTACAGCAGAAGACGGCACAGGAAGCTGCTGAAAGTGCAGATCCGGAGATCGATGCACTGGTAGCTGCCAGAACTGAGGCCAAAAAGGCTAAGAATTTTGCGGAAGCGGATCGTATCCGTGACGAATTGAAAGCTCGGGGCGTGGAAATCATCGATACTCCCCAGGGCGTTAAGTGGAGAAAAGTATGAAACTGCTGATTTTAGACGGCAATTCCGTTATCAACCGTGCCTTTTTCGGTGTCAGACCGCTGACCACCCGTGATGGGCTCTATACCCATGCCGTTTACGGATTCCTCAATATTCTGGAACGCATGGAAAAAGAGGAACAGCCGGATGCGGTGGCGGTGGCGTTTGACCTGCATGGTCCGACTTTCCGGCATCTTCGTTATGAGGGTTATAAGGCTACCAGACATGGCATGCCGGAGGAATTGGCGGTGCAGATGCCGGTGATGAAGCAGGTGCTCCAAGCCATGAACATTCCCATTTACGAATGTCAGGGCTGGGAAGCAGATGATATCATTGGCACAGTGGGTAAAATTTGCTCCAATAACGGCTGGGAGTGCGTGATTGCCACCGGTGACCGGGATTCTTTGCAGTTGATCGATGAAAATGTTCATGTGAAACTGGTGATCTCCAAACCGGGGCAGACGATCACCACCCTTTATACAGAAGAAAAATTCCGGGAAGAGTATGGTTTTGCCCCCAAGACGCTCATCGATCTAAAAGCGCTGATGGGCGATTCGTCCGATAATATCCCGGGCGTAGCCGGTGTTGGCCCCAAAACCGCAACGGAGCTTTTGATGAAGTTCGGTTCGCTCAATGGCGTGTATGAGCATCTTGATGACTCCTCCATCAAGGAAAAATTGCGTGAAAAGCTGACAGCCGGTAAAGAAAATGCCTATCTTTCTTACGAACTGGCAACCATCGTGCCTGAAGCACCCATTGATTTTGAGCCTGCGGATGCGATCATTCAGCCTTATAACAAACCGACGCTGTATCAGCTGTTCCAGCGTCTGGAATTTGTGCGGCTGATCGATAAGTATGGCCTGCGGGATGCGGCAATCGAAGCCCCCAAGGTAGAGCGAAAAGTGCAGTCCTTGCCGAGGCTGACCATGATGCCCGATCAGCTTGAAGAATGTGCAGTTTACTTGGCATCGGACGGCTCTGTGGGTGTTGCTTGGGATAAAGGCGTGTGTGTGATGACCCCCATGGAGGCACAAATGGGGTTTAGCTTGCCGGCTGAGAAACTGATTGCCCATGACGCAAAATCTGTGATGCATGGGTTGGATGATCTTGGCCTGGCATTTAGCACTGTGATATTCGATACTGCGCTGGCGGCCTATGATCTGAATCCTTCTGCATCGGATTATCCGGTTTCCAAATTGGCAACCAATTTTTTGGGCTTGTCCGTTGATGATGGTGACGCTGCTGCCTGCGCTGAGGCGGTGTGGTATCTGCGCCGCGAATTGTCGGAAGAACTGGAAAAGCAGGGCATGAAGCAGCTTTATGAGCAAATTGAGCTTCCTCTGTGCGGTGTTCTTTACCGTATGGAGAAAGAAGGCATTGCCATTGACCAGGAGCAGCTATCACGTTTTTCTGATGTGCTGGCTCAGAGGATCCGGGAATGTGAGGAACTGATCTACTCTTATTCGGGCGGTGTGTTCAACATTCAGTCCACCAAGCAGCTGGGTGAGCTGCTGTTTGAAAAACTGGGTCTGCCCCCGGTGAAGAAGACGAAAACCGGCTACTCTACTAATGCCGATGTGCTGGAAAAGCTCAAAGGAAAGCACCCCATCGTCCCTGCGATCATGGACTATCGGATGCTCACCAAACTGAAATCCACCTATGCGGACGGCCTCATGAAGGTGATCTGCGAGGACGGAAGAATTCGCACCACCTTCCAGAATTTAGTGACCGCAACCGGACGGCTTTCTTCTACGGAGCCGAACTTGCAGAACATTCCCGTCCGTACCGATCTGGGAATGGAGATTCGAAAAATGTTCGTTTCCAAGCCGGGTTATGTGTTTGTGGACGCGGATTACAGCCAGATCGAACTGCGTGTTCTTGCCCATATCGCTGGCGATCAGGTAATGGGTGAAGCCTTCCGCAGTGGTTTGGATATTCACACGGTCACCGCTTCTCAGGTGTTCACCGTTGCGCCGGAGCAGGTCACTGCTTTGCAGCGCCGCCATGCCAAGGCGGTCAATTTCGGTATCGTTTACGGTATATCGGAGTTCTCCCTGGCGGAGGATATCGGTGTTTCCCGGTGGGAAGCCAAGGCGTATATCGATAGCTATCTGGATAATTATCCGGGTGTCCGAGCTTATATGAAAAACGTGGTGGTGGAAGCTCGTGAACGGGGCTATACCCAGACCATGTACGGCCGCCGTCGGTATATTCCAGAGCTGAAAAGTAGTAACTTCAATATACGTTCCGGAGCGGAGCGTATGGCGCTGAATACGCCTATTCAAGGTACTGCGGCAGACTTGATCAAGTTGGCAATGATTCGGGTGGATCAGGCGCTGCGGCAGGAATATCCGGAAGCAAAACTTCTTTTGCAGGTGCATGACGAATTAATCGTGGAGTGCCCGGAGAAAATTGCTCAGGCGGTGGCTTCCTTGGTCAGCCGGGAGATGAATAGCGTTGCCAAACTTTCTGTGCCGCTGGTTGCCGAAGCAAAGACCGGAAAAAGTTGGTTTGAGGCAAAATGATGGAAATTGTAAAAATGACAGTCGATCATGTCCAGCAGATCGTGCAGCTGGAAAAGGTGTGTTTTTCAGATCCTTGGAGCGAAAATAGTGTAGCCTCTGAGCTGAATAATCCCTTGTCACTGTGGCTGGTGGCGGTCGAAGATCAGACTGTGCTGGGCTATGTAGGCTCCCAGTCGGTGCTGGGGGAAGCGGACGTGATGAATGTTGCGGTGCACCCGGATTTTCGTCGCCGGCATATCGGCCAGGTTTTGATCGAAAGACTGATTGAGATGCTCAGAGAGCAAGCGGTGCATTCTCTTGCGTTGGAAGTGCGTGTTTCCAACGAATCTGCAATTGCCTTATACCAAAAGCTGGGCTTCGTCCAGGTGGGCAAAAGACCCAATTATTACAGAAATCCCAAAGAAGACGCTTTGATTTTACGAAAGGAGTGGTAACTGTGAATATTTTGGCTGTGGAATCGTCTTGCGATGAAACTGCGGTTGCCATTGTGCGCGACGGCAGGGAAGTGCTGACCGATTGCATTGCTTCACAGGTTGCGCTCCATCGGGAGTATGGCGGTGTTGTTCCGGAGATCGCGTCCAGAAAGCACATGGAAGCAATTTATGCACTGGCAGATCAGGCTCTTTCCAATGCGGGACTGACTCGAAAGGATATTGATGCCGTTGCGGTGACCTACGCACCGGGCTTGATCGGTGCGGTGCTGGTAGGTGTCAATTTTGCCAAGGCCGCGGCCATGGCGCTGAATAAGCCGTTGATCCCGGTGCATCATATTCGTGGTCATATTGCCGCCAATTATCTTGCATATCCGGACTTAAAACCGCCCTTTTTGTGCTTGGTGGTTTCTGGTGGTCATACTTTGATCGTGGACGTAAAGGATTATACCAAAATGGAAATTTTGGGAACGACCCTGGACGATGCGGCAGGCGAGTGTTTCGATAAGGTCGGCCGTGTTCTTGGCATGCCTTATCCCGGTGGTGCGGCGCTGGATCTGGCCGCCCAGCAAGGTGACGATACCAAGTATCCGCTGCCTCGCAGCAAACCCGGATCAAACCCCTATGACATGAGCTTTTCCGGCCTGAAAACCGCAGCGCTGAATCTGATCCACCATGCGCAGCAGGTGGGGGAGCAGTTGGACGTGAACAGTTTGTGTGCGTCCTTTACGGCAGCGGTGTCTGATACCTTAGTTCCCCGGGTGGTGCAGGCGCTGAAACAGACCGGCTATCAAAAAGTAGCGGTTGCCGGTGGCGTGGCAGCCAATTCCAGAATCCGTAAGGATATTTTAAATGTCGCTGCGTCTTTGGGTGCAGAAGTCTATATGCCGCCGCTTTCCTTGTGCGGTGACAATGGCGCAATGATCGGCGCTCAGGCGTATTATGAATATCTGGCAGGGAATATCGCGGATATGAGCCTGAATGCCTATGCAACCAAGTCCATCCTCGGTGAAGCGATCTAATTTTTTTTATCCTTGCTTTTTTGTAAAACCGTAGTAAAATGAGTGTAATTGATGATCTGGGGGTTCAGCCTATGAACAGGATTTATATACCGGAGGGGTACCGCCCCGTGTTGGATGCTTATGATACCCAGCGGGCGATCGCCTATATAAAGCAGACATTTCAGGAGGAGTTTTCCTCTGCGCTGAATTTAAAGCGTGTTTCTGCGCCTTTGTTCGTTACGGAGCAGTCTGGCTTGAACGATAACTTAAACGGCTATGAGCGCCCGGTCAGCTTTGACGTGCCTGCGGTGGGCGCTGATGCGCAGGTGGTACATTCTCTGGCGAAGTGGAAGCGCCTGGCGCTGAAACGGTATCATTTTACCGTTGGCGGTGGCTTGTATACGGATATGAACGCCATTCGTCGCGATGAGGAACTGGATAATATCCACTCTATTTATGTGGACCAGTGGGACTGGGAAAAGGTCATCACCCGGGAAAACCGGAATCTTGACTATCTGAAATTGATCGTACGGGCGGTGGTCAATGCAATTTGCAACACCAACGACCGTCTGCACGTCCGCTACCCCCAGCTGCGTGTAGATCTGAAACGGGAGGTTTCGTTTATTACTACCCAGGAACTGGAAGATTTGTACCCGGAGCTTACTCCCAGCCAGCGGGAAAAAGCGTACTTAAAAGATCATCGTACTGCTTGCATTATGCAAATTGGCGGTGCCCTTCGTTCCGGGAAACCCCATGACGGCAGAGCGCCGGACTATGACGACTGGAACTTAAACTGTGATATTTTCTTCTGGGACGATGTGCTGGATCGGGCGTTGGAGATCTCCTCCATGGGTATTCGTGTAGATGCAGAATCCCTGGATCGGCAGCTGACCGTTTCCGGCTGTAATGACAGAAGAGAGCTGCCGTTCCACAAGATGCTTCTTAATGACGAGCTGCCGCTGACCATCGGCGGCGGTATCGGACAGTCCCGTTTGAGTATGCTCATGCTTGGCTGCGCCCATATCGGTGAAGTTCAGTCCAGTATCTGGGATTGCGCCACCCTGGAAGCCTGTGAGAACGCAGGAATTCCTCTGCTGTGATTGAAAACAGCGCAGGTTTTATACAGCATTCAAAAAGGGCCGTTTCAAACGGCCCTTTTTGCTATAAAAGTGAAAAATAATTTCATATATTTGGCGAAAATCGGTTGCTATTTTTGGAGAGTTATTGTACTATATACTTGATTGATTCTGCATACGAACACAATAAATTGTAGGAGGGAATCTTGTGATTTCTTGTACTGAGTTTATTCCTGCGTACAGCGAATTGTTTACATATCTTGACGACCATTATGGCAAGGCAGAAGTAGACCGCTTCTGGACATATCTTTTCGAGCCCACCGGCAAGGGAATACCGCTGATCAACTTTGCAAGAGCAAAGGGCGTGCGGGGCTGCTGGGAGTATTGGGAAGGTACATTGACAGAAGAGGCAGCCGATTTGGTTCACTACATGAACGAAGAGCAGGGCTGGATCTTTGGCAAGATGCGCTACTGCCCCTCTAAGGGTCGCTTGCTGGAACTGGAAAAAGAAATCGGCTTGAAGCCTTATTACAATTACTGTGGCCATTGTGATTATTACCGGGCAGCCTTGAACGAAGTGGGTCTTGACTGGATCCGCGACCATACAGAAGTGGATCAGGCAAAATGTTCTAGCTTGATCTTTGATCCGAAGAAGTTTAAAGGCATGATCGAATTGACTGATGAAGTGGAAGTTATGGATCTGAAATCCACCGATTTTGAGTATTTCCATCCGGATTTCCACAGCAGCCTGAATATGGGTATTCATTATATCGCAAGAGAGCATGGTGTGGATGCCCTGGTGGATCATCTGACGATCTACACCAAACATGTGTACATTAAGACCATCGAAGCGATGAAAAACGGTGCGCTGGATGCCATCGCAGACCGCATTAAAGAAACCTACCGTCTGGAAAAGGCGGAGGATGCGTTGGAACTTCATCGAGACGGAAATACCCTTTCTGTTAAGATCGCTTATTGCCCTGCGGTCAAGCATTTGCGTAAGACCGGCAGGGAAGTGACCCCCTGGTTCCGCTATACCACCGAAACTGTTATGCAGACCCTGGCTGATATCGGTGGCCTGAAATTCACCATGGAATCTTACGATGAGCAGACCGGTGCTGCCGCATATTCCTTTGTCCAAGAATAAAATTGTAGATTCTGGCAGTGTGCTGCCATAGAAGGAGATGTCATTATGAATAAGTTGATGGCTGGTTTTGCAAGAGTAAATGTAACACCCCCTATGGGTATTCATGTCCGCGGCTATTTCAAACCCCGTCTGGCAGAGGGCGTATTGGACGAACTGGAACTCAATGCTTTGGCGTTGGCTTGCGGTGAGACCAAGGTTCTGCTGATCTCTTTGGATAACTGCGGTTATAATAAGCAAATTTTGGGCGGCTACCGGCAGAGCATTTCTGAGCGGACCGGTGTTCCCGTGGAGTGCATCTTCATTTCCGCGACCCATACTCATACCGGCCCTGGCCCTGCCTTGGAAGGTTCCAGCGGCGAAGGTTCCTTGGAGTATGAGTACGAGCGCTTCCTGGACCGCAAGTTCGTGGACGTGGCAACCTTTGCTCTGAATGATTTGAAGCCCGCTAAGATGGGTTATGGCATTGGCCATGCTCCCAACATCGCTTTTGTCCGTCGCTTCCGCATGAAGGACGGTTCTGTTCGCACCAACCCCGGTGTGGATAACCCGGATATCGTTGCTCCCATCGGCCAGGTGGACGAGCGCGTGGGCGTGATCCGTTTCGATCAGGAGGGCGGTCAGAGCCTGGTGTTAGTTAACTTTGGTGACCACCCCGACGTGGTTGGCGGCAACCTGATCTCCGCTGACTGGCCGGGTCATACCCGCAGAACCGTGGAAAAAGTGCTGGATAATACCAAGTGCATTTTCTTTAACGGCGCTCAGGGCGATGTGAACCACGTCAATGTTCACCCCAGAGGCGGCTACCTGAACGATATGTTCATGGATTTTGACGATGTGGCTCGTGGCTATAAGCACTCCGAGTACATGGGTCGTGTGGTGACTGCCGGTGTCCTGCAAGTGTTTGATAAGGTTCAGTACGAGGATGTGGATACCCTGCGTTCCATCGTGATGGACATTGATATTCCTTTCAACAAGGCTTCTGCCGATGAACTGCCCGAGGCGCATAGAATTCACGAACTGCACATGGCAGGTAAGGATCACGAGCTGCCCTATACCGGCATGATGCTCACCACTGTGGTCGCTGAGGCTGGCCGTATGGTTCGTCTGGAACATGGTCCCGATAGCTTCGCAATGCCTCTGATTGGTGTCGCCATCGGTAGTGTGGCGATGATCGGTATCCCCGGCGAGCCCTTCAACGGTGTCGGCCGTGCGCTGAAAGAAACGGACGAATGGGGCATGGTTCTTCCTTGCTGCTTGACCAATGGCGACGAGGGTTACTTCCCCATGGAAGACTCCTATGCCGAGGGTGGCTACGAAGCCCGCAGCAGTGCCTTTAAGGCCGGTGTGGCGGAGCGTATCATTGCCGGCGGTAAGGAACTGCTTGCAAAGCTGAAATAAGAGGTGATGACCATGACTGCGATTATCAATGCAACCTTAGTCATGCGGGATCACCTGATCCCCAATGGCGTGTTGCTGATGGAAGACGGCAAGATTGTCGCATTTGGCAACAAAAAAGATGTTGCTGTTCCCGAGGGTGTTGAGATCATTGATGCGGAAGGCCTATTTGTTGGCCCCGGCTTCGTGGATATCCACACCCACTCCGACGGCAAGGTTTTCTTCTACGACCAGCCGGAGGCTGTGCAGCATCACTTGAAGCACGGCACCACCACGATCCTGGCTGCGCTGTATTTCAGCATGACCACCCAGGAATTTGTGGACGCTATGAATAAGCTCCGTGCCGCTATGGCAAAGCCGGAATGTAAGAACCTGTGCGGTATCTATATGGAAGGTCCTTACATGAACCCTAAGTTCGGCTGCGACAAGGAACATAACCCCTGGATCGGCCCCGTAGACCGTGAAAAATATCAGCCCATCATTGATGCGGGGTATGACTTGGTTAAGGTTTGGGGTCTTGCACCGGAAAGAGAGAACATCTTGCAGTTCGTTCTGGATGTAAAGGCTAAGAATCCGGCTGCGGTATTCTCCGTTGCCCATTCCGAGGCATCTCCCCAGCAGGTGGAAGCGCTGATGCCTTATGGCCTGCGTATCGGTACGCACCATACCAACGCAACCGGCGATCGCATTTTTTACCCCGAGGTTCGCGGTGTCTGCGTGGACGAAGCGGTCAATTATAACCGTGAGATCTATGCGGAGTTGATCTGTGACAGCATGGGTATTCATGTGGATCCTTATATGCTCCGCCTGGTGCGTAAGATCAAGGGCGATGACCGGGTGATTCTGATCTCCGACGCTTATGCCTGCGATGGCCCGATCCCTCCCGGATACGACGGTGTAGATGATATTAACTTCGACTGGACCGGTGAAATTGCCGGCTCCAAGCTGACGCTGGACATTGCATGCCGCAATGCGCTGAAACATTTCGGTGCATCTGTTGTGGATGTGTTCCGCTTTGCGTCTTATAACCCCGCTATGGCAGTGGGCTTCTATGATCGCGGCGAAATTGCCGTAGGAAAACGTGCTGACCTGGTGATCGCTGATCACTGGATGAAAGTAAATAAAGTAATTTTTGAAGGAGAATTGCAGTAATGAAGGACTTTATTACCGATCCCGCAACCAAGTTTGACTTCCAACCTCACGACTTTGTTCCTTTCAAGGACAAGAAGGTCTGCGAGTATGTTCGCAGCCTGAGTGGTAAGGATCTGGAAAAGCGTGAGCCCTGGTGGCATCCGGAATTCGATGTTAAGGTTATCATGAACCCCCATCCCATTCTGATCGCTACTTTGTTCAGCCGTTTGAAGGCTGCTTCCGAGGCTGGCAAGACCTTTACCATGATCCTGGGCAACCCTGAACCCGATACTTACATTCCTCTGGCACAGCTGATCAACTACTTCAAGGTTGACTGCTCCAAGGTTCACCTGTTCGCTGAGGACGAGTGGGCTGATGAGGACGGCAACATTGCTCCCATCACTTACGAGGCTGGCTTTGCTCATTCCATGATCAAGTACTTCTACTATCAGATCGATGAGAAGCTGCGTATGCCCATGGAGAATGTTCACTTCCCCACCAACGCTAACATTAAGGACTACTCCAAGATCATCAATGACATCTCCGAAGGTGGCGCTGACATCGCTTCCACCTCTCCTGGTTGGGCTGGCCACATGGCTTTCGTAGATCCCATTCCCGAGTTCATCGGCTCCGGTGACATTGAAGAGTGGCTGAATCAGCCCGCTCAGATCGTAAAGCTGCACCCCATGACCATCATGCAGAACTCTCTGAACGGCACCTTCGGTCAGTCCGGCGACATCGCAAATGTTCCTCCTTGCGCCGCTACCATCGGACCTCTGGACGTTATGCGTGCTAAGGAGCGTATCGAAGTGCATGCTCTGGCTACCTGCGGTACTTTCTCCTCTTGGCAGAGAATGACCTCTCGTCTGTGCACCCACGGCCCCATCACTCCTTATCTGCCTTCTTCCATGTTGCAGACCAAGAAGACTCAGGTCTACATCAGCGAAGAGCTGGCTGCTCCCTTCGAGTGCTGGGAGAAGGTCGGTTACTAATTCCCAATCAAATTTGCCCCGCTCAATTTTGAGCGGGGCTTTTTTGTTGTATTGAAAAACAGTCCTTGTTTGTGGTATACTGTAATTAAATTAAAAAGGAAATGTACGAACATGAAGAAAATTTGCTTAATTATAACGTTATTGTTCATTTTGACTGCTTGCGGGCAAGATAAAGATAATTCTAAGGGAGCGGTATATATGAATATTACAGCGGAGCAAGCCAAGGCAATTATGGATACCCAAGAGGACTATGTGATTTTGGATACGCGCACGCAGGAGGAATTTGACGAGGGTCATATTCCGGGCGCCGTTTTGATTCCTTACGATGAAGTTTTGCAGAAAGCAGAGTCGGTGCTTACGAATAAGGATCAGCTGATCTTAGTCTATTGCCGCAGTGGCCGTCGAAGCAAATTGGCAGCGGAAGACCTGGTTAAATTGGGTTATACCAACGTTAAGGAATTTGGCGGAATTATCGACTGGCCCTATGATGTGGTCGTTCCGTAATGATGTCAAGCTGTAAATGAGGTGTCAAATATGATCGTGCTTATTGGCGGAGCAACTCATACCGGTAAGACCGTTTATGCGCAAAAGTTGATGGAAACCTATCACTGCCCCTATTTGTCCATTGATCATTTAAAAATGGGCCTGATTCGCAGTGGTAACTCGACCCTCACCCCTATGGACGACGATCAACTGACCGACTATCTCTGGCCGATCGTTCGGGAAATCGTGAAAACAGCCATTGAAAATCGACAGAATCTGATCGTTGAGGGTTGCTATATTCCTTTTGACTGGGAAAAGGATTTCGAACCGGAATATCTGAATTGCATTCAGTATTGCTGCCTTGTAATGTCCAGACAATATATTGAAAATCATTTTGCTGGTATTCAGGACTATGCCAATATTATTGAGCGCAGAATGGCTGGTTCAACGCCCAATATGAGCGTTTTGATTGAGGAAAATGAAGCGAATTTAGCGCAGTGCATTGCTTATGATTTACCTTATATTTTGATCGATGAGAAGTACGAGGTGGGATGATATGAAATTGCTTCTGGAAGCGTTAATAAAATTTGCTTGCGGTGTGCTTATGGTCATGCTGCTGATTTTTTTGCCGGCAGGAACCTGGGCGTATACATACGGCTGGCTTTTGATCGGCCTGTTGTTTGTCCCCATGTTGATCGCAGGTTTTGTGATGATGGCAAAATCTCCGGAGCTTTTGAAAAAACGCCTTGACGTTAAGGAAAAACAGGGTTCGCAAAAGGGCGTGGTGGGCTTTGCCGGGCTCATGTTCATTGCCGGCTTTGTGGTAGCAGGTCTGGATTATCGATTTGGTTGGTCCGATATGCCTGCTTGGGTGGTCGTGGCCGCTTCGGTGCTGTTTTTGGTTGCTTATGCGTTGTATGCGGAGGTGCTCCGGGAAAATGCATACCTCAGCCGTACCATCAAGGTAGAGGAGGGGCAGACTGTGGTGGATACCGGCATGTATGGTGTTGTTCGTCACCCCATGTATGCGGTGACGATTCTGCTGTTTTTGATGTTCCCTCTGGTGCTTGGCTCTTGTTATGCTCTGATTGCCTTCGCTTTTTATCCCGCACTTATTGTAGTTCGCTTAAAAGCAGAGGAACAGTTGCTGATCAAAGAGCTGCCCGGCTATGAGGCGTATATGAAAAAGGTAAAATATCGAATTATTCCATTCGTTTGGTGATCATTTGGAGGGGAGAATATGCTGATAAATGGATGCCAGGAGGGCAAGGGCACACCCCGTTTGACCGAGGTAAAATGTCCCCAATGCGGTGAAATCGTGGAAGTGTTTGTGCTTATGGGCGGCCCCATCGGAAAGACGGGAACCCTCGCCAGCGATGAAGTCTGCTCTTGCGGATATGTTCTGCCGGCTGGCAGTTACGAAACGGATTATGAGAAGTAAAAAAGTGCGTTGCGGATTGCAACGCACTTTTTGTTATTGAGTTAGCATCTGGTTGAGCTTTTTGGTTTTATATCGCTCAATACAATAAATGATGACCCAGATCAACGCATACCCAGCGGCAAAAATACCGGTGAAAATCAGAATCGGCTTCATGGCGTTTTCCAGCCAACCGTTGATCAGATAGGTGAAAAGGTACGTAAGATAAAGTGCGCCGCCGTGCAGCAGGATCATTGTAGCAAGGGGCAACTGCTCCTGCTGATAGATGGCGGTCATACCTGCTGCGATAAAGGAAAGCAAAGTGATCGAGAAAATACCCAGACATACTTCCTCCGTGGAAACTGTAGTAACTGCACCTGTGTAGTGCAGAATGCCATAGATAATGGCCAGCACCAACGGGCCCCCACTGGCACAAATTAGACCGCGCAAGATAAATTCTTTCCAAAAGTTTTTCATTTTCCTTCAAATCTCCTTTTAATTTGGGCGAAGCACCGCCTGGAAACATATTCCGAATAGCCGCATCGGAAAACTGCGTCAACGCTTCCGGCATAAGTGACCTTGAATCTGTCCAGACATGCCTCATTTGCCAATGCGCTTTTGTTGATTCGGATGAACGATGATGGCAACTGCTTTTCTAATTCGTACAGTCGATATTTCAGACGGTACTGTTGGTTCTTACTGTCGATTGCATATGTCTTGCCATCCAGAACAGTAATACATTCGATCTCAGAGAAGGGGAGCATCCTGATTTCGTCCTCCGTGTAGCCGGCAACCTTGTCAGTGCCGGAATCTTTTAAGATCAAATCCTCAATTTCGTCGATAAGGGCAGTTCGTGCCTTTACTGTTGCCACAAGTTCTTCATCCTTGTCGGGGTCAATGATCAATTTAAAATTCATCGCGTCACCACCTCTGATGTTATTTTATCACATTTTGAAATTTTGTGCCGTAAAAATTGCTCATCGGTAATTTCACAACTCCAAACGGCAGTAAAATGCACCGGACTGTTTTCTGATCCGCCTTTCGAGCCCCATCTCTCGTATAAAACCAAGAAGAACACCACCCAAAGGGTGGGTTGTAATTACAGAAAGTCAGATTTCATCCACACCCATAGTGGGTGCGTCTGAAATCTGAGGGACTCTCCCACGGCGGAAAAACAGTCCACCGGACTGTTTTCTGATCCGCCTTTCGAGCCCCATCTCTCGTATAAAACCAAGAAGAACACCACCCAAAGGGTGGTGTTCTTCTTGGTGCGAGAGATGGGACTCGAACCCACACGGCGAAACCACACGCACCTCAAACGTGCTTGTCTACCATTCCAACACTCTCGCAAGTGCCTATGTATTATAACTGTTTCTCAAATTTTTGTCAACCTCTTTTTAAGAATCTATTGCATGTTTCCTGTATCTTTGTTACACTATAAAAAAGGGAAGGGAGCGTGAGATAAATGGCTCGTTTTTTTGTTACACAAGATCAATGGAGCGTGGACGCCCCAGCGTTGGTGGGCGAGAATGCGCAGCATGCAAAAGTGCTTCGATTGAAGCCCGGAGAGAGTGTAACTGTCTGCAATGGACAGGGCATAGAGTGGGTTTGCGCGGTGACTGATTTTGACCAGAATGAAGTAAAATTGAAGGTGCTTCATGAGCGAACCAGTGTTACAGAACCGGGCGTTCGGGTAAGTGTGTATATGGCGCTTCCAAAAGCTGACAAGCTGGAGCATGTGATCCAGAAAGCTACAGAATTGGGCGCCTATGAGATCGTAACATTTCCCACCGCCCGCTGTGTCTCCAAACCGGACGAGAAAAGCTTGCAGAAGAAGTTAGACCGTTGGCAGAAAATTGCCGCGTCTGCCGCAGAGCAATGCGGCAGGGGACGGATCCCAGAGGTGATCGTGCTGCCTGACTATCAGCAGGCGCTGTGTCGGGCCGCTCAGGCGGATAAGGCACTTTTATTTTATGAAAACGAGGAAGCGACCACCTTGAAAATGGCCCTTTCCTCGGGCAACTGCAAGTCTGTTAGTTTGATTACCGGTCCGGAAGGTGGACTGGAAGAGTCGGAAGTGGCGCAGGCTAGAAATGCCGGTTTGCAGGTTTGTACCTTGGGAAAGCGAATCTTGCGCTGCGAAACCGCACCCTTGTGCGCATTGTCCGCAGTGATGTTTGATTTCGGCGAGTTTTAATAAAAAGGCAGATGGTTTTCCATCTGCCTTTATTTATGGTATTTACTGCCACTTTGAATGGCTTCTGCCCGATAGATTTGTTCCAGCACCATTACCCGTGCCAGATGGTGAGGAAAGGTCATAGGGCTCATGGACAGCTTAAAATCAGCCAGTTGTTTGATCTTTGGAGAGATGCCAAATGATGAACCGATGAGAAAGCAGATACTGCTCTTTCCGGAAAGCTTTACATCTTTGATCTTCTCAGCAAAATCTTCGCTGGACAGCAGCTTTCCTTCCGGAGTTAAGGTGCAAAACCATGCACCCTTGGGGATCTTGGCGAGAATTTGCTCTGCCTCCCGTTCAAGTCCAGCCGCGATCTCGGCAGTGCTGGGGTTCTCGGAAAGTCGAAATTCCGGCAGTTCGATCAGTTGAAAATCGCAATAGCCCTTCAACCGTTTTTCGTATTCCTCTGCGGCTGAAAGGT